>OZ244943.1:0-326388 GCA_965222305.1 Reichenbachiella sp. | reverse complement strand
ATATAAGCATCCGTATCATTAACATCCAGGACATTGTTAGCCGTAGCTGCATTGACCACCCCGGTTATTGCCAAAGCATTTCCATTGAGCTGGAAGCCTGTAGATGTTGCTGTGGTTCCATCCATAGGTTCGTCCATTCCCACTGCTATCTCATCAATGATTCCGTTGCCATCCGTATCAAAATAGTAGGCAGTGGCGAATGTGGGATCAACTGTATCATTGACATCAAAGGTATTACTCGTATCATCACCCCCCGGGCTCAAATCCCCGTTGGCCGTACTTAAAGTGATGGCACTCTCCTCTAATGAAAAGGTAATATTATCTGTAGTGGCCAGACCTGCAGTAAAGCCTGTGATGGAAACGGACGGTTCAACCAATGAGCCTCCGGTTGTAGTTATTTCCAGCGCTGACTCATTATTACCATTGAGAACATCATAGTCCAAATCTCTGTTTCCATTTTCATCCGTTGCCTCGAGTGTAGCTGTGAAAGAAACCGCTCTTTCCTGATCTGTGACCGTAAAGAACCTATACTCGGTTGCATCCACGTTGAAAGTAATGGCACCACTCGAAACCTGTCGGGTAGCGTTTGCTTCGAATGCAGTACCCCCGGCATTCAGCACACGATCCACCGCATTCATATCTCCATGCTGTACGGTGAAAATCAGGCTTTTTCCATCGATATCTACCGCTTCGCCCAATAGATCTGTCCTAAACCAAACACGAAGTGCATATTCCATTCCATTCACTTCATCATCGTTTCCTACCAAATCTCCAAGGTCTCCATTTCCTGTCGCTGGTGTAAAGACAATGTTGTCAGCATTGATATTATCAGCAGGCTCGGACACACCAAATTCGTTGATCAATTCAGCACCGGCAATAACAGCCGTCCAGTCTATGTCTGTGTTACCACTTCTAATGGTGATACCACTTACATTCTCATGACTATTGGTTCCATTTAGAATGTTGAAATACAACACCGATATCGCCTCTAGTTGTGTATCCGATGTACTAAATACGTCAGTAGGCGCCGTATTACAGCTCGAGGGGCTAAGGTTCCCATCAGAATCTTCATTGCCCACGGCATATACATGAGAACACTCTCCGGGAGCGATAGCATTGGCAATAAAATCAAGGTCATCATCATTTGATATGCCTGCATAAGCGTTTGATGTACCATCCACTACAGCCGTAGAGGCGATTTGCAAGGCATATTCATTTGGGATTGTCAAGTCGGCTGCCGGGTCTATTGTAATTGTATTGCCTGAAATCACCACATCAGATGTAATATCAAACCCTTCTACCAGTCCTACTGCTGGAATGATTCCATTCAACGAAATATTCCCGGTACCCGCAACAACATTCTCCGAGAATGACAATGTCATGTTGGATGAAGGATTGAAACTTAATGAATTATCTGCAGGTACTGATGCGATCAAAGCAGGTGCCGCACCGTCAATAACTGTGGTCGAACTAGACACAATAGCTGCCAGGGGATTACCCGATGCATCAACCCATAGGCCTCCGCCCATCACCAGGTCTGTAACACCAATAGCGGTATTTTCAATCTCACTGTTATAATCAGTCGAAAGGATATTTGATAGAGTAACAATATTCGTTCCGGCCATAGGATCGGTAACGCTACCTGTAGTGACATCAGATAAAACATCATCCGGAAGTGTGATCGTCCCCAAGTCTGAAAGCGACGGAGGAGTTGAATCGTCCGTATCAATGTTCTCACTAAACGTAAATACTATTTGATCAATAAAGCCATCGGGTGTTGCTTCAGTATCCATTATGGTAATGGATAGCAAGGTTGGTGCGATACCATCACCTATTGGAAAGCTTGTTTCATCGCCGGCACTTAAGTTAGCCGATGCATCTTCTATAATGTCATCCCCATCAAGGGTGATGTCCAGTGTACCTGTATAATCCGTTGCGCCAGCAGCCAGATCATCAATAGTCAACTCAACAATCGAATTGTCCGCATTCAAGCCGACGGAGATCACAGAACCTCCTCCACTCACCAAGATACCATCGGTATACAGCAAGCTTCCTCCGTCTATGTCTTCACTGTACTGCAGTTGAACCAAAGTATTGCTTACAGCCGTAGCACTCAAAAGAACCGGAGCCTGACCATCGGCTATTGGAAAGCTCGATTGGTCACCCGCGCTTATGTTCCCTGTTGCATCTTCTATGATGTCACCAGCATCTAAAGTGATATCCAGTGTTCCTATATAATCAGTAGCACCGGCGGCCAGATCATCGATGGTCAATTCCACAATCGAATTGTCCGCATTCAGCCCGATGGAGGTCACAGAACCACCTCCGCTCACCAAAATGCCATCGGTAAACAGCAAGCTCCCTCCATCTATATCTTCACTGTACTGCAGCTCAACCAAAGTATTGCTTACCGCAGTAGCACTCAAAAGAACAGGAGCCTGACCATCAGCTATTGGAAAGCTCGTTTCGTCACTCGCACTTAAGTTAGACGAAGCATCTTCTATAATATCATCTGCATCCAGTGTGATATCGAGTGTACCTGTGTAATCCGTTGCACCGGCGGCCAGATCATCGATGGTCAATTCCACAATCGAATTGTCCGCATTCAGGCCGACGGAGATCACAGAACCGCCTCCACTCACCAAGATACCATCGGTATACAGCAAGCTTCCTCCGTCTATGTCTTCACTGTACTGCAGTTGAACCAAAGTATTGCTTACAGCCGTAGCACTCAAAAGAACCGGAGCCTGACCATCGGCTATTGGAAAGCTTGATTGGTCACCCGCGCTTATGTTCCCCGTGGCATCTTCTATGATGTCACCGGCATCTAAAGTGATATCGAGTGTACCTGTGTAATCCGTTGCACCGGCGGCCAGATCATCGATGGTCAATTCCACAATCGAATTGTCCGCATTCAGGCCGACGGAGATCACAGAACCGCCTCCACTCACCAAGATACCATCGGTATACAGCAAGCTTCCTCCGTCTATGTCTTCACTGTACTGCAGTTGAACCAAAGTATTGCTTACAGCCGTAGCACTCAAAAGAACCGGAGCCTGACCATCGGCTATTGGAAAGCTTGATTGGTCACCCGCGCTTATGTTCCCCGTGGCATCTTCTATGATGTCACCGGCATCTAAAGTGATATCCAGTGTACCTATATAATCAGTAGCACCGGCGGCCAGATCATCGATGGTCAATTCCACAATCGAATTGTCCGCATTCAGCCCGATGGAGGTCACAGAACCACCTCCGCTCACCAAAATGCCATCGGTAAATAGCAAGCTTCCTCCGTCTATGTCTTCACTGTACTGCAGTTGAACCAAAGTATTGCTTACGGCCGCAGCACTTAAAAGAACAGGAGCCTGGCCATCGGCTATGCCCACTGCCCCTCCGGCAACACTATTTCCGGCTACATCTTCAATTATATCATCCCCATCAAGGGACAAAACCAGGGTACCTGTATAATCTGTGGCACCACCTGCTAAATCGTCAACTGACACTTCTACAATCGAATTGTCAACATTTAAAGCTATTCCTGTCACCAAACCACCACCTGTGACCGTGATGCCGTCGGTAAACAACAGGCTCCCTCCATTAATATCTTCACTGTATTGAAGGTGAATCAGTGTGTTGCTTACAGCAGTTACCAAGTTTAAAACCGGAGCAATTCCATCAGCAATGTTTTCTGTGCTCACAAGTATGCTTGGGTTATTAGAAGCATCTTCCAAAGTGGTGCCATCAAACCCAAATGAATTGTCTGATACAGAAAATGCCCCATCAGAAATAGGATTGGTAAAGTTGATGGTAATAACATTTGAAGTGATGTTGTCAATTGTAGGTGTTCCGAATGAATGCGAGGAAGTCAATGAAGCCAAGAAGGTAGCTTCGCTGGTAGCAGCAGGTGACACAAAGAAAACGTCCTCATCAAACCTTATTTCCATGGTTGTCAACCCAGTAAACGCTGCATCTACAAAAGACGGAGGCCCATCTAAACCCGTTCCTGAAAGGGCTGCAGAGACATCCGACAATTCATTGGTAGAGATATCAAGGCTGCCCGTTCTTGCAGCAACCGCCCCAGGAGTAAAGATCACTTCTATGGCTCGGCTAGCTCCGGGATTTAGAGATCCTTCTCCGGAATCAGAATCAATAGAGAAATCCGCTGCATCAGTTCCTGAAAAAGCCGGTGATACACCCGTCACACCAGATCGCCCTATGTTCACCACACTGAACGTCTGTGCCGATGAAGGGGTACCACTTTGGACGTTGCCATAGTCAAAACTGTTGGGATCAACAATCACAACAGCCGGAACAGTGGCCGTGATCCAATTGGAAGTTCCTGCCAGATTAAAATTGTTGAGGGTACCATCATGCCCATTTCCTGAAACGTCCTCTAGATGATCTTCCGTAGGGTTAGCCTGGCCTGGGTTACCACTGTTAAAATCATATGCCGCCACAAGATTGGCATGAGAGAAAATAGTCAATGGAGCATTGCTCTGAAGGGCGGAAGCAACTCGCGCTACATTCCAGATGCGGATTTCTTCCATGATACCATCGAAATGACTGGCACCACTTTCACCCAGCTGAATGTCACTCGTAGTGGTGACCGGAGCCCCAGCTACTGATCCAGAACCATCCAGTTGTCCGTTAACATACAGTTCCAGATTGGTTCCATTCTTTACTCCAGCGATATGATACCACGTATTTAGTGCCAACTCAGAACTGGTAACAGTCTGTAGACCACCGGAATTGGCATTCAAATTGACATCTACGCCCGTGGTACCTCCGACTGTAATCGTCAGGTTAAAATCGCCATTGGCAGCTAATGAATTTCTACCTGCCAGGAAAGCGGCTTGCTGCTCATTGAAGTAAAACCAACCCTCAATGGTAAAATCAATCATTGCATCAAAGTCCGCTTCGTAGGGTACAAACACAAAATTATCTGTAGTAGCCCCGTCATTGAAGAAGAGTGCATTGTCAATCAGGTTCGCTGTAAAGGTGTATGTATTTCCATCGGTATTATCACCATCACTTACATTGGAAAATGAGAAAGTTCCTATACTACCGGTAGCCCCTGTAACCTCTACTTTTAAATACTCCTGTTCTAATTCTGTTCGTGTAAGGGTCAAAGGCAAAGAGGGCCCTACGTCCTCTGCACTATTAATTCCGTCCAGGTTGCCGTCGTAAAACATATTTCCTATCGACGAAAGACCGGATACATCCGTAATCGTCAGAGACTGAAGCACATCGCCACCGTCGGGGTCTGTAAACGGAAATATCTGCGAATCAAAAGCCCTGGTCCGTCCGGTACCTGTGTAGGCTGAAATATTTCCTGAAGTAGGAGGCGAAGTATTAGGCTGTACAGCACTTAAGTCTCCAATGTCATAATCCGTGCTTCCGGAAGACCAATTGACCAAATCATTCATCTGAACTCCAATGCTTGCAAAAGACCCATCCAGTGGTCCGGCGTACACCGCGTTTGGCTGCTCACTGGAAAAATAAAAGAGACTGATGGCATCTATCTCAATCGTCAATTGAGAAGGTAGCTCAGATTCATTGGTGCTACTTGCATTTCCAGTCCAGCCCGTCTTATCATCCAGGTTGCCATCATCAGCATGAATACCTGCCAAAAAAGTCGTTACGGTTACAGAGTTGGCTCCATCTACGGTTCCCTGGAAAGCCAGTATTTGATCTCCTCCCGCAGCCAAATTGAACCCGCCATCTGTGGATTCATCAATTATTCCTGTTGCCCCCAGGGACAATCCTTCGGCTTCCATTGCGCCAGCAGTAACTACAATTTGTTCTCCTGCCGGAATATTCTCTGTAGCTGTGAAAGTAATGGTACCTTCAGAGTTAGGCAATATATCGCCACTGTCATCATCCCATCCATGATCCATAAAATGGATTTCAGTGCCGGCATTGATCGGCTCAACGGCCATGAAAGCAAAGCGATCGCTCGAGCTATTGTACATAGAGAAAGCGATGGAGCCGGGGGAAAGTACCGAAGGAGTAGCGATCGTTATATCAGGAGAAATAGCTTCATTATATCCTCCATCATTTGATGTTATCAAGGTATAGGTACCGTCAGCACTTAAGTTCACATCAGACCAGGAGGATAAACTTGATCCCATGGTTTGCAAGGCTCCTCCTGATAATGAACCCGGGCCAGAGTTGTAGAGTAGTTGAACATTGGTTGCATTGTCATCAAAATCGACATTTCCGTAGGTATCAACCAAGGCAACATCTACGTTAAAATTGTTTCCTGCTTCTGCAAATACATCCATAGCTGCGAAATGCATTTCGGTTGGCACTACGTCAATTTCATTTTCTGTACCCGAAAGTGTGGTTGGTATCGTTCCGAAACTTGTAAAATCAGAACCATGGGCGGTTTCGACAGTAAGCGCTGCATCACTAGTGGAAACAGATATAACGTCACCTTCCACGACAGTACCATCGGTTTTGAATGTCACAAAGACGTCAATATTCGCAGCATCAAAGTCATGAGCAATAACATACAATCCGCTAAAGACTACTGATGATCCTGTGACCTGCTGTTCGCCTAGCTCATAGCTACCTTGATAAAGGGCTACCCGTTCGAGATTGGAGTGATTGGTAAAATCAAGACCGATATCAATCAAATAAGTAGGAAGATCATCAGTGTCATCGCTCCCACCACCATCTCTCAATTGAAATTCGGCCACCTTGAACTCATCGTCGCCTGTATTGTCCAGATCACCTGCTACGTATTGAGCGGGATCTGTAATGGTAGCATATCCAAATAATACTTCTGCTATATCACTAGCCACACTAGCCGCTGATCCTACCTCAAAAGCACCCAGGTCTGCTGCTGCTCCTGGACGTTCAAAGCCTCTGGTATCATATATAAATGTACTGGCTCCGGCACCATCAATCACCGGTGCTCCTGTTATTTCAATCGACGGTACTGCCCCACCATTATCAGCCATAGGGTTTATTGTGAGTCCAGCCCCATTATCCACAGAGGGTCCTCCATTTTCAATATCATTTATACCATTGCTTACCACGTTCAGTTCCAGAGTGGTAACCGTCGAAGATGCGTTTTCAAGGTCGGCATTACTGTTTAGGCTAAATACATTGAATTCATAATTCAAAACCGAAGCAGCGTCGACAAAAACGCCTACACTTGTAGTGCCCCCATTCGCTACTACTGTATTGTGAGCCATATACACATTAGTTGCAGCTCTCAAGTGAACCGCAGAACCATTTGGACCGGCACTGGACCCTACATTATCTGTGAAGGTATTATGTATAAGGTCTACCAGGGCGTTGTTACTCACGACGTACAATCCACCTCCCTCAAGGCCGTTGTTGCTTAGAAAGGAACAAGACTCTACATGAACTGTGGCATCACCATTAGTATAAACTGCCCCGCCAAAACTAGTGGCCAGGTTGCCTTCGAAATGAACATATTTTAACGTTAAGCTTCCATCTCCATCATAACTCACAGCAGCCCCCTCATTGGCTGTTGCCCCTCCAATAATTGACAGATGCTCAATGGACAGGTTAACACCAGCGCTGTTGACTAAAAAAACCTGATTACCGTTTCCATCAATTGTTAACCGGAAGGAGCCCGGCCCATAGATGGCAACGCTTTCTGTAATTGCCGGCAAATCTGATGCAAGGCTGATGGTCGGGGAGACCGTCCAAAGAAAAATGTCGTCAGCCCCAGGGGAGGCATTGGCATCAATAATTGCCTGCCGTAAGGAACCCGCTCCATTGTCATTGGTGTTCATGACAAAAATGTCTGCGGCCAATGATGATTGACTTACCAGAAACAATACCAGGAATAATACAAGGCTTTTAGCGGAATTAGTAATGCCTGCGAGGGATGTCATAGTTCTTCTGTTAAAATTCAAAAAATCCAATAATTAATACGCTGGTTATCAATATAACCTTTCTTAAAATAATTTGAACTATTCAAATTGTGAACACGAATAATTGAACTTATCCAAGTTTTCGTATTACTTTTCGGATAATCCTGCTGCATTCTGAACTATACGTTTATAAAATTAAACAATACCGAAGTAATATTTATATAACAATAATATTTCTTAAAATATTACAATTTACTCTGCAAACTCCGCCCGACCGTTGAGCTTCATAACGGAGACCATAGTGGCATCTCCTCCAAACCCTACCTGGCAACCTACCAGTAGCCTCCCTTCTGGCGTCAGTACAATAGACCTTCCATTGTCGTCTTGGTCACTTCCCATCACCCTCATCCCTCCGTCGATCAAATCGCCCAGACTGCCAACCCTTAACAGCAGTATTTCCTCCTGCTTCAGTGTTCCTTCATCATTTGTGTGGTTATTCACCGTACCAACAATATAAAAATCACCATTTGGCATCCTCACGATATCATTACCAAAGCCCCCATCGTCTCTAGGAGTAAGGGTTTCACCATTCTCAGGGTCGGCGATTACCTGAAACTGGCTCGACCCATCAATATTGTTTCTGTTCTCAACAAGCGTAAATGGTCGCTGGAAGTCACCACTGCCATAGCTGCCAGTCACAACGATATTTTGACCACTCAATGCAAAACTTTTTGGCTCCACATTTTCCCCTACCTCTTCATACTGCTCATAAGAAGAAGTGGGATTACCACTGGCCATATCAATTTCACCAATGACCAGACTGCTTGTCGTATTCTCATCTCCTACATGGTACATGAGATAATACTGATCAGCGATGCTGTCGATCTGTACCCCATGCTCCTGCTGCAATACCTGCACGCCATCTTCTATTTCTTCCGTTCCAATCACAGTGGGCGACCATGGAGCCGCGTATGTTGTATCAAGCTCGTCATAATTTGTACCTTCATCACCTTCCCAATTATTATCTATAAAAAAGGCCGACAAATAAACAGAATAAGGATCGTTATTAACCGATGTAGGTCCATTGGGTGAAGTTTTTACAGAGCCCAGTACCAAAATACAATCCTGACCTGTATCCGGGTCAACCCATTCCATAATATCGATTCCTCGAGTTGATTTAGGACCTTGGAAGGCCGGTTCCGTATTCACATCCCCTTCAGCATAATGTCGAAATGTATTTTCTCCATTCTTATTGCCATTATTCAGATTAACGTTCAGAATATGAATCATTTCATTCTGTATATCCCCGAAATTCGTCGTACTAATTATCCATACCCGTTCCAAATCAGAGGACAAGGCCAGTCCAGAGGGCATGTCACTCGCGCCAGTCACTCCGTAGGTCCGTTGCCAATTGCTGTTCCCGGCAGCATCCAAACTAATCAGCAAAATATCTTCATCGTCTCCTCCTCCGGTAGCCTTCGTCCAGGCCAGCACCAACAGATCACCATCAGGTGTCATGATCATGTCCACAACGTCCTCTTCATCCGTAGAACCATAATGCTTGATCCAGGTAACCTCCTGCCCCAGGCTGTCCGGGTCGATATCAGCACACCCAAGACAAAAGGCAACAACAGCCCCTAAAACCAATCCAATATTTGTATAAGTCCTTTTCATCGATCTCTGATTGATTTTCACCTCCTATTTCTTTTAGCCATCCTCGCAAGCTTCTTATCTGAGAACTTCTTGGGTTTGTATACAGACATGATGAAACCAGCATTGATAGATATTACATCTATGGACTTATCACCATCTATATGAGCCACATTCCAGTTTTGATCCTGTGAAATGTACCTATTGGCTCCGTTCACAATATTTTTTCCCCCTACTCCATAAGTGGCTTCAAAAAACAAGGAATTGATTCGCTTCACGCTCAGTTTCACCCCAACGCCTGCAAAGGAGGTCCAATTCACACGATCACGCAGATCGTTCTTGATTAAGTCCTCGCCGAAGGTAACGCTAACACTAGTGGTTCCTTCCCTGTTTCCTTCGCCAATCTTAGAAGCCAGCAGATAATCCAAAGAAATGCCTCCTGTAACGTAGGGGGTTACTTTGGCTTTTTCTCCTTTCTTGGCCAGAGGAAAATTGTACCTTGCTGATAAAGGTACTTTGATCCACTGCATGGCCTCTGTAAGCCCCTCCACTCTGAAATTAGAGGCTTCCAGATCCGGGGTGTCTGAGATCACCGGGAATGAAACTTTGTAATTTTGCCAATTCATTTGTGTACGCAGTACGAGCTCCAGGTTTTTTACTGGCATATACTCTATACTCGCCCCTAGTGTAAAACCAAGCCCAGGTTCAAATGTTTTTTTTAGAGGTGGTGATCCTATACCATCTAAATCAGTGAAATGGGTTGGCCCATTTCCGGACTCATCAATATGACGGTCAAAAGCCTCATATTCAGAAAGAGGGTTGGCTGAAGTCTGGCTGAGTCCAAAAAACACCCCCCATCGAAAAATAGGCTGGGATCTAAACTTATTGTACAATGCTCTAAACTCTGCCGGGTCGGTATCAGGAGCGGGATGCTCAGGATCCACCAGCAATAGATCGATGATAGCGTCTTCGGCATTGGGCTCATCATCCAGAAAAATGTGTACCAAAGCCAGCAGGCGATAGGCAGTAGTCTGCTGCTCCTTCGATAGGCCGTTTTTCAGGCAGTTGACATCATCTTTGTTTTCCCCTACGAGCATTGCTTCTACCTCAGTGAGTCGCCCCTGATCATAGAGCCTTTGTGCCTGAGCCAGTCGCTGGGTACATTGCACATTTTGTCCCATGACATGCACTGATGCAACGAGGAGTATCAAGGGAACCCCAAGTACCTTAATCCATCTTACTTTATTCATAGACCTATTCGTCCTCTTGTTTTGGTAAACCTTCGCAAGTATATCGATATTCTATTCCTTCTCCCACATAAGCTTCCCAGGTTGTCTGACTTAAATTGTGCTGTACCAACTCATGACCACACATCGACAGTGCCATATCATCAGGCTCTGTAGGCCAATGCCGAATAATGCCATCCCCTCCACCGGTCATGAGTGATTGTCCGTCATTTGCAAATGACACGGTATACACCCACTTATTCCTTCCGGTACCTTTACCATGGTCATCCAACACCACCGGCAGATCATTGAGATAGTCCATCACCCAAAGGCGAGCTGTACCATCATAGCTGGTTGAAGCCAACAGCTTATCGTTAGGACTAAACTCCAGATCGGAAACCGTCGCTTGATGTCCGGTCAGTTTCTTAATTCGCTTGGAGTTTTCCATATCCCAGATCACGATCTCACCGGCCTGGGTGCCAAAAGCCAGCCACTTGCCGTTGTTGGTGAAAGCCAGTGACAATACACTTTCTCCACCCTGCACATATACCATGGTCTCCTCATTTTCATTTTCAAGATCCCACAACAACACACTACCGTTTTCCGCACCTCCGGCCAGATACCTACCATCAGGGCTGAGGGCCAAAGCTTTAACTCTGGAGGAAGTTCTGGCTATTTCCGTATTTCTATTGAAGTCATTCATTCTGATCCGGAAGTCGGCACTAGCAGAGATGAAGCCTTTGTTGTCTCTCAAAAAAACCAGATCAAATACTGCCCCGTGATGTCCCCTAAGAGACTTGGGTTCTGCATTGTTGGCTTTCAGGTTGTACAAAAGAATTTCTTCCTGATCACTGCCTACTGCCAGCCACTTCTCGTCAGGGCTGATGTCTACCACCCGGTTGATCATATTGTTTGCGATCAGTACTCTATTAGAAGTTTTGCCTTTGGATACATCCCACACCATCACCTTACCGTCGCTACCTGCTGAGTAGAGTCGGTTTTCTTTTCTGGAGTGGATGACAGATCTCACGGCTTGGTTGTGAGCTATGTAGTGATTAAATGGCGCGACAGTTGAGTCTTCATTCAATTTCCTGTCCAGCGCCTTGTACGCATAGTAAACGCCCGCATACACATCCGGATTGTATTCCTTGTCACTATATTCATCATCAAACATCCAAGCCTGGCGGGCAATGACAGCCTGCTGCTCTACATCTCCTTCTATCCCCTTTGACTTGATGGCCATAGAGTTTGCAATCGCCTGAAAACGAAGGGCTTCTGCCGCATTCAGTGCATCTTCCGCTCTTTGTCTCTGCTCCTGTGCTATCAAAGTTTGCTCATTCGCCAATTTCTCGTTTTCCTTGGCAATCCGGGCATTTTCTTGTGCCTGAGTACGAGCTATTTCTGCCGCTTGCCTTTGACGGTCTGCTTCTTCTTTTTCTCTTTCTGCTCGCTGCCTTTCCAATTCAGCTTCTTCCAAAGCCTCTTCCGCTCGTCGCCTTGCTATAGTAGCCTGAGCAGCAGCGTCTTCTGCAGCCTTTTGAGCCTCTTCTGCTGCTTTTTGATGCTTTTGAGCTAGCTCCAGATTCGCCTGGGCTTCAGCCTTTTGTCGGTTTGCTTCACCCGTTTGTATCTGAGAATAAACCACCAGGAAGATACAGATCATCGCTGCTACCCCCATGATAATAGCGAGCATTCTAGACCTCCTGAGGGCTCGTCTCTGGAGAAGTTCCTTGTTTCTTTGTTCGGTCTCGTAAGCCTTATTACTTGTTTCCAAAAAGACCATGGTCCGCTCAAACGCCGGATCATATCTCTGACCCCAGACCAGTGTAGGTTTGTTTTCTTCCTGCCAGTTGAGTGCCAACTGCAAATCAGGCATCTTCCAAAGGCCGGCGCGTCCCAGCTGGAACCTTTCGGCAGATTCAGCTAGTTTGAGGTACATCTCTGCCGACCTGGATTCCTCATCCAGCCAGGATTTCAGTCTTGTCCAGATCCTCATCAAACTCTCGTGAGAGATATCGATCACTGTGTCAGAATCCAGCCTTGTACCATATGGCGGCATGAGCAGTGTCCGTCCCGGTTCGCGAAATTTATCCACCACCCGTCCGACTTCTTCTTCCGTCACACCGGCGATCGCAGCGATGGTGGCCACCTTGGTAGGACGACGAATCCCTGAGGTCTCTGTGCCCCTTTCTGTAAGGGCCTTAAACATGGCCTCACATATCTGCTGCTCCCGTTTCGACAGGGAATCAAAGGCCTCATTGGCATGCTGCGACAGGGCTTCACGCAAAGTACCAATCGCATTGTAATGCTTGAGATCCATGGGTTCACCTTCTCGTCTGTGCTCCTTCCAAAACTGCCAGGTACGCATCAACGCGTGCTGCAGGATAGGCAGTTGATCCGGATTGTCCCCCACGTCATTGAGCAACTGCTGGCTCAGCCGGGGAGCGATTTTACCCCCTCCTACGGCCACAGGGCCTTCAATCGCCAGTCGCTTCTGATCCCGGGTCATTTGTGGGATCAGGTAGTGTGAGTCGTTGATCATTTGGGTCAGGTCGGGAAATGCCGCACAGTCGCCAATAAAATCCGAACGCATGGTTAGCGCCACGTAGATTGGAGCATCGTATTGATGAACCGCCTCAAGTAGTAGGTTTACGAATGCAGAAGATTCGTCCAGATCGGACGACAGGGTCTCCAGTTTTTTGTATCGAAACAGCTCCTCAAACTGATCCACAAGTACCAGTACATTCTCCTGATCCGATGATTTGAGCTGATTAACTGCTTCTATGAGTCCAAGCGAACTACTCCTTAGTACTGTAGAGGTGATGGTCTTTTTGATGAGTTGCTCCTCTTCATCTATAGAGTTGTAGTGTTCATCTTTCTTTAGCAGGGCCTCCGCAAGATTATCGATGGGCCCACCACCAGGTCGTGTCACCACGATCCGCCAGTTGGAACCTGCCTGGGTCATAAACCCTCCGTAGAGTGTAGGAATGAGTCCGCAGTACATCAGGGAGGACTTCCCACTACCCGAAGCTCCAAGAATGCCCACAAATTTATTTTCAGAAAGCTTCATCAATACCTCGTCGCTCTGGCCCTCCCGACCAAAGAACAAATGGCTTTCTTCTGTACCGAACGGACGAAGGCCCGGGAACGGGTCTACATAATCTTCAATGTCGGCTTCTGCGTGTACGCCTGATAAAACTTCCTTTTCGCTCATCTTAATTTTCCAGTTTGGCGAGGAATGGTTCTAGTTTTTGAGGGGTAAACTCTCCCTCTCCCAGTACCAAAGTCCTGCTTTGTTGAATATTTTGATTCTTCAATTTGCTCTTATCTTCAGCAAAAATTGCCGAAGCTCTCATCGGTCGCGTACGACCGAAACCCGGAGCTTTAAGCAAATCCTGTAGTTTAGTGCGTATCCACTCTTCCGAGGATTTACCAAAGTAGATTAGGGAAGCGTCACAACGCCTTAGGTTTTCCTGGTGCAGATAGCGTAAGTCCATGACTTCTCCTTCAAACATGGACGTCACGACGTTAAAGCCTTTGTCCTTGAGAAAATCATGCATGGGCTTCACAGACTCTTTGTCCTGCTGATCGCAAATAAGGTAGATTATATTTCCTTCGTCGGGTAGATCCTCTTCGAGATTCATCTCGCGCGCTTTAAATCTGCCCCCTGTAACCAATTCTTCTCTAATGATCGATTTCAGTTCTTGCAGTGGGATTTGCAATACCTCTGCCTCATCCAATGCTGCTGCATCACTTTTAAGATCTTCAATAAAGATTTTTTGCCGTTCACTTACATTCTTCAAATCCGGAGACAGCCAGATCAAACGACTGAATTTCTCCGTGCCCCCATGCTTTTGATTGTACTCATGTACTGCATAGGTGTGCTTGGAGGCTACCCGGTTTTGAATGTCTACCACAGACAAGTCCGTACCGGTTGGTTTATAACCATAGTCTTCACCTATAAGGTGAATTGAAAGACAACATTTGTCCAGATCTTGCTTGATCATGGCTTCAAGGGCATTGGCCTCCTTAGGTAGAGATTGATCCGGTATGACCCTATAGCCATGACGTATCAGCTCTCGCTTGATGATGTCTCGTTGTATAATCATGTCCACCCCGGAGTTAGCCAGGTAAATGGTCTTGTCTTTCCCGACATCCACTTTGTCTTCCGCTTTGGCCCCAGCCTCCAGCAGCTTGCCCTGGATCTGATAGATATCATAGGCCATATCGACCATTTTCATCCAATAGCTGCGCTCTGCCTCATTACCAAAAAATCGTTTAAACTCCTGAGGTTCACCCGTCAGGGCATCAATTTGATAAAAATCATAGGTAAGGATGTCTGAATACTCAGGAAGGTATTCATCCACGTCGATAGGAAACTTTATCACCTTAAACATCCGTGACAAACCACCCATCTGAAGGGTTCCATTCTCCTTGGCCGTGCTGGCAAATACCCGTATTCCGTTGACCAGGGTAGGATTATTTAAAAATTCTTTAGAAAGAATGGTAATGAGTGTCGCGCCCTGGCTGTATAGATCCACATGGCTATCGTTTTCAGAAACCATCTTGATTTTTGGTTTTGAGCCAGAAACCTGCTCTACCAGCGTGATAAGGAATTTATGAAAATTGGTCGCCCATCCCTTATTGCCCCCACCGATGGGTTGGTCATCCATTGTGTGATAGGCTAGCAATATGTCGTATTCAAATTTCATCTATCGTTTCTGGTTCTATACATTGAAAATCGACTCTGTCTCTTTCTTCACTTCATCTTCGTTGATGATATCCAGGATACCATCTACCATAGCCACATTCCTCGACACAGCATCGTACAACTCATCTTTGCCAATCGTAAGCAATAGCGATTCTTTCTCTGTTGTCAAATTGTAAGGAGACTGATCCGAAGAAAGGATAAGCTTATGACCGATAATTTCTTTCTGTCCCAGTTTTCGCTGGTTTCCATCCTTGTATTCTACCAGAAGGCGCCCCTTCAGTACTACATAGATTGGTCCTGCTCCACCGTCTCCTATTTCTGTTAAAGTAGTTCCTGCAGCCACCTTGATCTCATCAAACCGATCGGCCAAATCCAATAGCATCACGCCAGGGATATTTGCGAAGGAGTCGATTTGCTTAAGCATAATGGCTCGCTCGACTACCAGCAGCTTCATATGAAAATCTTCATCCTCATTCTTGAATACAGGGGGTACAATGTCCTTGTCGAGTTTCTTTTTCATCGACGGTTTCAAGCGCTTTGTATGGTACTGGTATTCGTCCTTGTCGAGACGATACATCACAGCTGCCGCTGTCTGCACCATGATAGGGTCCGGGTTGAATAGATTAGCAATGAGATCCGGGGTTACCTTCTGACCTTTGATCTGAGACAGCTTGTACATGGCCAGACACTTGGTCCACTTGTTGATGTTGTTATAGTCCCTGTTGACGATTTGCATCAGCAAGTCTGAGTAATCCTCAAAACTCTCCGGAGGGAAATAATCACTGAGTTTCTTGACCTTCGCCTCGGGCTTGTTGTCATCCAGTACTGCTGCAAGCTTAGGCTTAAGATTTTCATCGACAAAAATATCCAGCATCTCAATACCAAAGGAAACACTGTCGGTGGTGCCCAAGTCGATATTGTCCCTTACGAGCTTAATACTCTGCGAATCATAAATCATAGACATCAGCATAAACATATGCTGAAAGTTCTGTTTGTTTTCCTCCTCAAAAGCCATCATGATCATCTTACCGACGAAATCACTGTCATCCAGCTCTTGAATGGCTTTGATGTTCCAGGCCAGGTCACTAATCGTATCCTCTACAGCTAGTTTCAAGCGGGCTGCTTGAAAATCCCGCGCCTCAAAGCCTATATAGCTCAACGACAGGAGAAGCTCCGATTTGATCACTTTCTCAGGGTAATCAATTTTCTTCCAGAGCATTTCTGTGGCCGTTTTTCCACCAATTTTACCCATGATCTGCATGATGCGAATCATGGTATCCAGATGCTGTCCGGTTTTATAAAATGCCGAATCAATTGCATAAAAGACCGTTTCCCCTGAGGCGATTAGGGCCGAGTCTGCATAGTTGCTGTAGCTGGGCAGGTGAAGATTTTCTATCAGTACCGACCAAAATTCCGGCCTTTTCAGTTTACCTGCTGTCACGATAGCAGCCTTGCGCACAGCCGGATTGATGTCTCGGAGTAGCTCAATTAGGAAAGGAACATATTTGTCCTCTTCCAATTTGACCATGACTCGTGCAGCGAAGATTCGATCCTGTATTTCCGTTGACCTCACGAGCTTTTTGATGCTTACTTCGTTGAGTTCATAGTCTTCGATCTGATGAAGAATGTCAAGAGTACGGGCAGCTATCTTTTGCACATCGGGATCTTCTTCTTTGCGCACCTCGCGCTCCAGGATGCTCAGCGTATTATAGCTTCGGAGATACCCCAATCTCCAATACGCATAAGATCTTAATTCCTTGTGTTCTGATCGGATGTAATCGAGCAGCGAGTAGTCCAGAAGGATGGGCTCCATCTTTTCCATCAGCTTCAAAGTGTTGAGGACTCGCTTGGGGTCTTTTTTTCTTAGCTCTTGCTTGAGTACATTGATGGAGTTATGTTCATTTCTGGTCCCGGCCCCTTCGAGCTTCGTTTTCTGGTCTTGCAGTGTTTCCTGCAATTGCTTTTTATACTCGTTGTAGAGTTTGGCAGCGTAGTACACCACAAATCCCGCTATCACCAAAATGAAATAGGCGTAGTGGATCAATTTAAAGAAAGCGAGTAACCCCAGGCCTATCTGCAATCCACCAGCAGCAAGTACCGCAAACTGATTGACCACTCCTTCAATTCTTGACTGAATATCAAATCGAATCTTGACATCAAACGGAAGGAATAGCAATTTGAAAGCCGGACTCTCCAGTGCATCCTTCAATGAAGCGGTAAACACTCGACCTACCACAAGGAAAATGAAGAAGAATAAAAACTCCTCACCCCTGACCTCATAAGTATAGAGGTGGCCCGAGACTATAGCCCCTACAACAAAGAGTATCAATACCAACGGCATCACAATGAGTGCTACCCTAAGGCCGAACCTTTCAATTATAATGTCATTGATGAAACTCTGAATAATAAAACTCCATACCATGACTGCCGCATTGGCAAACGATATAAAGTCACGTAAATCCGCATCATCTTCTCCCGGTATCTTATACATGATCTCCGTGGCAGAGAAAAACATGTATTCAGCAAAGACAAAAGACCCCATAGAGAACACAATAAAAGTCGATAGCATTCTCAGGTACCTATTGGTAAACAGATCTTTATAGTGAATTTCTTTGACGGTATCAGATTTCCTAATCCTGGAAGCCTGATCCAAATTATAGTCCTTTATTATCCAAATAGAAATTAACAAAACCCCGAAAGCTGCAGCTGTAGAAATCGAAAGCAGGTCATAGGTTTCATCCACCCAGCCCAGTCTCGTCCAAAGGGGAATTGAAAAAAACGCAATCATCGTAGCGACAAGTTGACCGGTGTCTATACCTCCTATGGTACGCTTCGCTTGCTTCAAGTCGAATATTCGACCGAATACACCCCAGAAACCTAATATGGCAATAGCCTTGACCGGAATGATCATCACAAACAAAATGAACGGCAGATACTCCAGGCCCGGGGCTTCAGGATTGTGGTCAAAGTACCAGAAAGTTCCTCTCAGGGCACCAATGAATAAAAATATCAGAAATGTGTTTGATATTATGAGGGTTGAGAAATTGGCTCTTTTCTGTACATATACATAAAGGGCAGTAGCAATTATTCCCAAAAAGCCCTGGACGAAAAATGCCTTATCGAGCATTTCCTCACCCATGGTATACACAAACAACGTCTGTGCCCCTACCTCATAAAATGCTAACAGCACCCCGAGACAGAAACCCTTGCCAAGCAAGAGCCACATAGTTTTTTCTTCGCCGGGTTCGGCGCCCAAAAAGGCTAAAAAAGATTGGAGCACAACGTAGGGTAAATATTATTTATATACAGACTGTTTTGGTTTCACTTCGTCTGTACTCAGCGTCAGGAGCCATCCAGTGACAATAGCCGGAAGTACAGCATCTATCATTTAAGATAATAAAATCTTAACGAGCCTCTGTCACAACTTCTCGATTCTTCTTTCCATAATAACAGATAGCCTTTCAAACATAAGGAATTTTTATTGTACGATACCAAGATATGCAGTAGATATCAAGACGAAATCTATCATTTTTCTAATATATGAATCGCTTCTCTAGGGATCATGCAACTAAACCTTAGAATAACACAATATGATTGGTAGTAATTTTCAAACACAAAATCCGACGAATTTCAATGTAAAATTGCTAAAATATCTACCTGTCACTAGATTAATTAAAGAAACGATACGAGAATATCCTATCCAATAGGATACAGGTTTTCTTTTAAAAGTCCAAAAAGAAACCGTTAAGTATGATAGCTAGAGGCTGTTGTAGAAGGCTGTGACCCTGACCAGGTCCCGAATATCATCTAATCTGAGTTTGTTATCCTTTACATATTTTCTCACCGCTTCGTCGTGCTTAGAAAATATCTCATAGATCTCCCCTTTTCGCCCTTCATACATGGTGATCTTACCGGTTCTGTCCACAAAAAAATAGGTAAACACCAATCGCTCGAAAGAACTCGAAGCTCCAGCATACATGTACGATTGCATAGGGTCATTTTCTATCACAATTCGCTCCCTCTTTAGCAGTGTCATACGCCCCTCATATAATACTTCAAACAACTCAGGCGCCTGATAATCACGCCTTCTTCGATACGGAATTGAATAAAACTGCCGGTAGTTATTCAAATTGGCATCAAAGATTTTGAAGTACATCAGCTTCTTGCTGCTATAGGTTTGTACTCTTTGCTGCTTGTTTTTTTCTACAATGATCTGTACTGCATTGTGGTCAAAATCATACTTGATATCACCAAACAATGTGTCGCGCTCCAGGGTCACCAGCCATCCCGTATGCCAAAGCCTGGCCGAGAAGTCCTGAGCCTCCACACGACACATCAGCACAATCAATATAGACGTTATTAAATACTTCATTTTTTCAATATACTGTGTCCCATCTTATCCCTTTTGGTCTCCAGGTACTTTTGATTGTGAGGGTTGGGCTTTACTTCTATAGGCACATTATCCACGATTTCCAGCCCATAGCCCATCAGACCTACCCTTTTGGTCGGGTTATTTGTGATTAATCGTATCTTACTGATCCCCAGGCTCCTGAGAATCTGAGCGCCCACTCCATAATCTCTCTGATCACCCTGAAAACCCAGCTTCAAATTGGCCTCTACTGTATCCAGACCCTCCTCCTGTAGCTTATAGGCCTTGAGTTTGTTCAACAGTCCGATCCCTCGACCTTCCTGATTCATGTAGACCACTACTCCTTTGCCTTCTTTTTCCACCATTTCCATAGCAGCGTGCAGTTGATTGCCACAGTCGCATCGGCACGACCCAAAAATATCACCCGTCACACAAGAAGAATGCACTCTAACCAAAATGGGTTCGCCCTCCTCCCAGGTTCCTTTAGCTAGGGCCAGGTGATTTTCACCTGTGTTGATCTGCCTGAAATGTGTGAGTTTAAAGTCCCCCCATTCTGTAGGCATATCCACAGTTATTTCTCTCTGAATCAAGGATTCCTTTTGCATTCTGTATTCAATCAAATCCTTGATAGACACCAACTTAAGATCGAATTTATCAGCAACTTTTCTCAAATCGGGCAGACGTGCCATGGTACCATCTTCATTCATGATCTCCACCAGAACTCCTCCCGGTTTCAAGCCTGCGAGCCTGGCAAAATCTATGGCTGCTTCGGTATGTCCAGCCCTTCTGAGCACCCCTCCTTTTTTCGCCTTGAGCGGAAAAATGTGTCCTGGCCGACCAAACTCCTCCGGCTTGATGTTGTCGTCTACTAATGCCTGAATGGTCTTGGATCGATCGCTTGCCGAAATACCCGTGGTGCAGCCGTACCCGATCAAGTCTACCGAAACCGTAAAAGGGGTTTCATGAACAGCAGTGTTCTTCCCTACCATCAAATCCAAATCCAATTCTTCACATCTCTCCTCAATGAGTGGGGCACAGATCAGGCCTTTGCCATGTGTGGCCATAAAGTTGACGATCTCAGGTGTGGTCTTTTCAGCAGCACAAATAAAATCCCCTTCATTTTCACGATCTTCATCGTCCACTACGATGATCACTTCCCCATTCTTTATGGCCTCAATGGCCTCGTCTATAGTATCTAGCATCTGATTATTTTACCGTTACGTTTCCTAGTTCTTTCGCTATGGTCATTTCCATTCCTTTGAGGTTGGTTTGCATTTCCATGTATCGATTGGTCTCTTCTTCGTTGGCGGCGTTCTTTAGGTTCTCCATGTTGTCTTCGATCATCTTTTGAATAATACGGAATTTCAGCCGCAGTATGTTGGTATAAGCCGATGATTTTAATGAATCCCGCTCATGAGACACAAATATCTGATACTTATCGGTCCAGTGCCGACTCAATTCGTACTTTTCTGTAGAAAGGTCCACCGCAGCCTTTCTGAATTCTGCATTTTCATGACTCAACAAATCCTGAGACGTGATCAGTCTTCCATCTTTCAAAGCTGATTTGAAATACTCATATATGGACCCGTACAAAGGCGAAGAAAACTCTACATCGTCCGACTCAGTGAGGAAATAGTCCATAAGGTTGAGCGTTGAGTCTTCATATTCTTCTACCAATTCTGCTCCGTAGTTGATCAAAAGGCGAATACTTTCCCGCTCCTGTATTTCAATGACTTCTGCCCGAGACACACCTTTATCTATTGGCTCCACCTCCACCGGCGCAGTTGGTGCCGGCATCTCCGGCTCGCGCAACTTCTGACGATGCTCCTTGATCAGCAGTTTGTTGACTTCTACGATCAACGTGGACTCATCCATACCCAACTGCTCACTGCACTGCTGGATGTATACCTGGCGCTGTATCGGATCAGGGATCAGGGAAATGCTATGCACGATCTCCCGAATCGCCTCGGCCCGTTTGATCGGGTCTCGATTGTCATCCAGGTAGACCTCTGTCTTGAAAGATATAAAGTCTTTGGAGTTCTTATCAAGGTAGTTTTTGAACTCTGCCCCTCCCAATTCCCTGGAATAACTATCCGGGTCTTGTCCTTCAGGAAAAGGTACTGCCTTTACGTTGAGCCCCCCGGTCAGCATCATATCAATACCCCGCATGGAAGCCCTGATCCCTGCACGGTCCCCATCAAAAAGCACCGTCACATTCTCAGAGTACCGTTTGATTAACTTGATCTGGTCTTCGGTCAGTGACGTACCAGATGACGCCACCACATTTTTGATGCCTGCCTGGGCCAGAGAGATGACGTCCGTGTAGCCTTCTACCAGATAGCAGTTTTGCTGATTTCTTATTTCATTTTTTGCCTGAAAGATCCCGTAGAGGATCTTGCTTTTAGTGTAGAGCTCCGTCTCCGGACTATTGATGTATTTAGGAGACTTGTCATTGCTCTTGAGCGTCCGTGCACCAAAAGCAATCACTTTGCCGGTGATGTTATGTATCGGAAACACCACACGTCCGCGGAAGCGATCGTACTTTTTATCCTCCTTTTTCAGGATCAGGCCTGATTTTTCGAGAAACTCCCCCTTGTAGCCCTTGGAGATTGCATCATCCAGTAGGCCCTGCCATTGATCCAAGGAATAACCCAGCTCAAAGTCCTTGATCGTCTGATCTGAAAACCCTCGTTCTTGAAAATAAGTAAGACCTATATTCTGCCCCTCCGGCTTATCCCATAGGTTTTCTACAAAATGATCCCTGGCGTATCCCAGGATAATAAACAAGCTCTCCCGCTCATTTTGAGATTCTTGCTGCTCTGCGGTAGGCTCATCTTCTTCAATGGCGATGGAATATTTCTGAGCCAGGTATTTCAGCGCCTCTATATAATTGAGCCCATCGATTTCCATCAAAAAAGAAATGGAATCCCCGCCTTTACCACTACTAAAGCACTTGTAGATATTTTTGGATGGCGTGACCGTGAATGAAGGAGTCTTTTCGTCGGTGAATGGACTGAGTGCTTTGTAGCTGGAGCCGGCCTTTTTGAGCTGGACAAAATCACTGACCACCTCGTAAATATCCATCCGGGATTTAATCTCTTCTATCGTTTGGTCACTTATCAATTCTACACACTCAAATGAAATGGGAGGACAAATCTAAAACTTAATTGGCTCATTCTTTGACTCAAAAACGGCCATATCCTTTAACTTGCAAAATTATTATCAAATCGCACTGAGGATCAGAAAAATGACGGAACAAGATATACTGAAAGCCCTGGGCAATGTACAAGACCCTGATCTAAACAAAGACCTGGTCAGCCTTGGCATGATCAAGAATATTAAAATTGATGGCAAAAAGGTAAGCTTCTCGGTCGAGCTCACCACCCCGGCTTGCCCCCTCAAAGAAAAGATCAAATCCGACTGTCTGAACGAGGTATCGAAAGTTGCTCCTGATCTGGAGATCGACATTGACATGACTTCTAATGTTACAAGCACCCGGACCCGGTCATTTACGTTACCCAAAGTAAAAAATATCATCGCCATCGCATCAGGCAAAGGAGGCGTCGGGAAATCAACCGTGACAGCCAACCTCGCAGTAGCGCTATCCAAAAGCGGAGCTTCTGTAGGGGTCATTGATGCGGACATTTTCGGACCTTCCATCCCAACTATGTTCAACTGTGAGCATATTCATCCCGAGGTTTTAAAAGATGGTGACAAAAATCTGATTGTGCCTATCGAGCAGTATGGCGTGAAACTGGTTTCCATTGGTTTTCTTACCCCATCCGACAATGCCATCATTTGGCGTGGACCCATGGCTAGCTCTGCGCTCAAGCAGTTTATCAGCGATGTACAATGGGGCGAGCTCGACTACCTACTGATCGACCTCCCTCCCGGAACCAGTGATATTCACCTTACCCTGGTACAGTCGGTACCTGTCACAGGAGCCATAGTGGTCTCTACTCCACAAAAGGTGGCCATCGCAGATGCAAAAAAAGGTCTGGCGATGTTTAAGCAACCACAGATCAACGTACCCGTATTGGGTGTGATAGAGAACATGTCGTTCTTCACACCGGAAGAGCTCCCGGACAACAAATACTACTTGTTTGGTCAGGACGGTGCCAAAGAGCTGGCGGAAAAAGAAGAAGTACCATTCCTCGGTGAGGTGCCGATCGTGCAGTCCATTCGCGAAAGCGGGGACAGCGGATACCCTGCGGTAATGAAAGACGGCATCACAGAAGAGGCGTTTACCGGTGTAGCACAAGCTGTGGCGCGACAAGTGGCCATAAGAAATGCCACACAGGAGAAGACAAAGGTCGTCCAAATGAACTAATTTTGCTGTTGACATGAAAACAGAAGAAAAAAACGAATTATTGGAGCGCATCGGGGGTGCCATCGAAAACATCCGCCCCTATCTGCTTGCAGATGGTGGTGATGTGAAAATCCTGGACATCACGGATGACTATGTGGTACAGGTTGAGCTCCTTGGGGCTTGTGGAGAATGTCCCATGTCACCCATGACGATGAAAGCCGGCATTGAGGAGGCTGTAAAAAGAATGGCTCCTGAGGTGAAAGCCATCAGTGCTGTAAACGTCGCTACCGCCAGTTAACCTAACTTCTTCTCATCATCTCAATTTATTTTAGGTGGTTTCGTTCTATTTTCGTTGAATTGAACATTTCATGTCTGTGCTGAAATCATCCTTACTTCTTTTTTCTTTTTTACTCCTGACCCAACTGTCACTGGGCCAAGACCGGTGTGGTACTGAGATCATCAGCGAGAACAACCCAAGCAACCAGCTTTTTTTACAACAGCCGGACAAATTTGAAAACTGGCTCAACCAAAAAAAGGCAGAGAGAAGAGTCGGTGCAAAAGCCCTGGCCAAGGGTGAAGTGTACACCATTCCTGTTGTTTTTCACATCATCCATCTGGGTGAGGAGGTCGGCACGGGCTCCAACATATCTGAGGAAAGAATCATAGAACAACTGAAAGTTCTCAATGAAGACTTTCGTCGAATGAATGCCGACACAGTCAATACCCCGGAAATGTTTCTACCGGTGGCTGCAGATCCTGAGATCGAGTTTGTGTTTGCCCGGCAAGACCCTAATGGCCTGCCCACCAATGGCATTGTGCGCAAGCAAGGCATAAAATCAGGGTACGGCTTTGTCCTTAACCAACTACCTCGAGAGGAATTATCAGAAATCAGTGGCTGGCCAACTGATGAATATTTAAACATCTGGGTTGCTAACGAGAATGCCATAGGTAATTTTGGGGCGGCTCAATTCCCAACCTCCGATATCGCCGGGTTGGAAGACCTATATGAAGCAAACCCGAATACCGACGGGGTTTTCATGAATCATCTATATTTAGGCCCAAACGAAGTGTTTTGGTCAGAAAATCAAGGCACATTTATTTCCACAGGCCGAACTGTTACCCATGAAGTAGGCCATTGGCTGGGACTCAGGCATATTTTTGATGGGTGCTCTCCGGGGGACTATTGCGACGACACCCCAGCCCAAAATTCCTCAAATCCTGATTTTGAATGTCCTGATGAAGGCAGCAGGGTGGCTTGTGGTGAGATATCCATGTTTCAAAATTATATGGACTACACCAATGACCTATGCATGAACCTCTTCACCGAATGTCAGAAAGAACGAATGAGAACGGTATTGGAATTTGCCTCCAGTCGAAATAGGATCCTGTCTAGCCCGGGGCTTGTTGAGCCCATTTCTGTAGCGAACGATATGGGCATCATAGAAATACTAGAGCCAACACTGGGCTGGTGCGACCCCCTCTTCACCCCTCGGGTGACACTTAGAAATTTTGGAAGTAACACCGTGGAATTATTTGAGGTAGAGCTAATGATCAATGACGAGCTATTCGACTCAAGAATTGCTAACACCAACCTCTCCCAATATGATACCCTGTCGATGGCCTTTAGTACCATTGGAGCTGTGCACGAGATTGAAACCCTAACCTTCAAAATCACCCAGGTGAATGGTGGCCAGGATGGAAATGAGGACAACAACTGCGAATGGATCGCTCCCGTCTTTCCTTGGAATTCTTCCATTCCCTTGTTTGAAGATTTTGAGTCAGACTTTGAAACCATTACTAACTATTGGTCATTCCGAAACAATGCCTCTGACCTGCAATGGTCGCAAGCCCCGGCTCCCGGCCAGGCTTCGGACAACCTGGCCATGAAACTGAGCTACTTTGAAAGCCCGCTGGGAGATCAGGACGGATATGACTTATTGATCAGTCCGGTATTCAACCTTACAGGCATCGTTACCGTTGACCTTAGGTTTAAATATGCCTACTCAAAGCTCCCACAATACGAAACGGATGCCCTGATGGTGCTTATTTCTACGGATTGCGGTGCTACCTTCCCTCAGGAGAATATGATATTTCACCGGTGGGCAAAAGACCTGGGCACCACGACAGCAGTCTCACAAGATTTTGTACCTACAAATGCATCCGACTGGCAAAGCGTAGACCTCAACTTTGGGGAATTTGCCAACGAGGAGCACGTGGTGATCGCCATAGCGGGCAGAAACGGTGGGGGCAACAATATCTACGTGGACGATATCGAAATCTCCACGTCCAACGTGCTACAGCTGGATGCTAAAATCAATGCTGTATCCGGAGTGCCCGTAGTATCCTGCCAGGACAATTTTCAACCCATAGTGGAGGTAAGAAACCAGGGAATCGATACGCTCAGAAGTTTTGATCTCGTAATGCGAATGAGTGATTCTATATTTTCCAAGACAGTAGAAGGGCTGGAAATCCTTCCGGGAAAATCGCACAACGCTTCGCTGGTTGTACGTACCGACGAGCTAGGAGAACAAAACCTGGAAATAGAAATTGCCAACCCAAATGGCGGCACTGACGATGACCCTTCCAACAATTTCCATGAGGAAACACTTGTAATAGATGACTATCTGGAACCAGCACCAATTAAAGAGAATTTTACCTACTCAAGAACATATCGCAATTGGGTTTACCATTCAAAAGAGGAGGATTCCACCTGGTCTATCTACGAGACTGATTTTGATAACCGCGCTGCACTGATCCACTGCTTTGCCCCTACACAGTTAGGTTCCCGGCACTGGATGGTGAGTCCTGATCTGGATTTTTCAGAATTTTCTGAGGCTTCCGTCCGATTTGATCTGTCTTATGCCAACAGGGCAAGTCGAGATGACAGGTTAGAGGTATTTGGCTCGATAGATTGTGGAACCACTTTCAATGAGGTGCTATACAGCAAGGCCGGAGCAGAACTGGCGGTGACGAGCACGAGCGAAGCATGGTTTCCTTCTGATGAATCCGATTGGCTTTCTCAAACCATCAACTTGAGCCAGTTTGCCGGAGAGGACAATTTCCGAATGGCCTTCGTAGTGACCAACCAAAATGGCAACAACCTTTTCATCGACAATATTGAAGTATTCAATACCGCGGAACCGCCGGAGCTGCTGCTCGAAAAATCAATGACCGTATTTCCCAATCCCACTTCGGGATCATTTCAGATTGCCTTTGATTTCAATGTAAGAGAAGATCAGCTGACTGTTCGCTTACTATCTCTAAGTGGGGAACTGAAATCCGAGTGGCAGGTCACAAACGCTCTCAACCAGGTTTATTCAGTCAATGGACTGGACGTACGCTCGGGTATGTACCTGGTACATGTGTTTGGCCAGCACACCAATCTCACGGAGAAAATCTTAATAGAAAACCGCTAACTCTAGTCTTTCAGGCTCTTTATCTTCTGCTCTTTTTCAAACCGATCAATGGCCAATTCGATGAGTTGAGTGATCAGGTCAGAATATCCCAGTCCCGTTGCCTCCCAGAGCTTGGGGTACATACTGATCTTAGTAAATCCCGGGATCGTGTTGATTTCATTGACTATCACCTCATCCTCTAGTGTAAGGAAAACGTCGACCCGACCAAAGCCTTCGCATTCCAGCGCCTGAAAGGTCTTGATGGCAACATCCTGAATCGATTTGACCTGAGAATCATTCAATTGTGCTGGAATCTCAATTTTATACCCTTTGTCGTCCTCGTACTTGGCTTCGTAAGAGTAGAAGGAATGAGTGAAGGTGATTTCACCGGGCACAGAGGCTTTTGGAAATTCGTTACCCAAGACAGCACATTCAATCTCCCGGCCTTCGATCATAGATTCGATCACAATTTTTTTATCAAAGTTGAAGGCTTCATCCAGCGCTCGCTCGTAATCTGCGGCATTGTCAACCTTATTGATTCCTACAGAGGAGCCCAGGTTGGCTGGCTTCACAAAACATGGCATTCCCAGTTCGCTCTTGACTTCTTCGAAAGAGGGTCTTTGCTCATGCGCTTTCAGCATCTTATAAGGCCCCACATTTAACCCCGCCTGAAGAAGGAGCTTTTTCATGATGTCTTTGTCCATACCTACAGCAGACCCGAGCACCCCAGCCCCTACAAAAGGCACATTCGCTAGCTTGAGCAAGCCCTGTATGGTACCGTCTTCTCCCAGCGGACCATGCAAAATGGGGAAAACTACGTCGATTTTATTGATTTCATCTGTGGGGTTAGATGAAGATATCTGACCCTGGCTTTGTGGGAGTAACGCTACCTGCTGGCTGTCTGCATTTATCTCGTACGAGTCTTCATCCTTACCATTAAGTAGAAGTGCGGTTTGATCGTTGAACAACCACTTGCCTTCCTTTGATATACCGATGAGGACGGGTTCGAAGCGGTTTTTATCAAGTGCCTCGATTACGTTTTTTGCAGACTTGAGGGAGATTTCGTGTTCGGCCGATCGGCCACCGAAAAGAATTCCAACCTTTTTTTTACTTTGTGCCATAGGCGGCAAATCTATCAATATCTTAAATTATTGAGTTTAACAGACCTCCTTTTTTAAATCTGATTTAAAATCAAACCGCAAGTTGTGAGATAGTTGAAAGGATTTTTAGATATTCGCTTTTATTCTCTTGTACCCATGGATCAACAAGTAAAAGAAAAGAAAGAAACTACCTGGATCGATTTGGTCAAACATGCGCTGCTAGCCATCCTCACACTGCTGGCCGTCATCCTCGGCACTTTTTATGTGGTTTTTCCAATCATCACCAATCATGGCGAAAGTATGACCGTCCCCAACCTGGAAGGTATTCATCTGGATGACCTGGGTGAGTTCTTGGAAGACAGGGATCTCCGATACGAAGTAGAGCCTGATTCAGGCTATTCTTCCAACTTCCCTCCCCTGGCTGTGCTCAAGCAGTTTCCGCTGGCCGGATCAAAAGTGAAAGAAAATCGAAAAATATACATTACCCTCAACGCTACTGATCCTCCAAAGGTCAAGCTCCCTTCCCTGAAAGGTCGATCCCTAAAAAATGCGCAGCTCGAGCTCCGTAGTATGGGACTGGAGTTGGGTGAGATCACTTACAAACCGGACTTTGCGCTTAATACCGTACTTGCCCAATATCACAAAGGCAAAAAAATGGACGAAGGTCAAGAAATCCCCAAGGGATCTAAGGTTGATTTCGAAGTGGGAGACGGTCTTGGGTCTCAGACATTTCGAATGCTGGATCTAAAAGAACTGGATCTGGAAGAGGCCACTTTCGTACTTCGAGGCTATGGACTTACTTTGGGTGAGGTGTTTTATAAAGAAAGCGGAAAAGTGTCGGTAGAAGAAGAAAATGATGAGGGTGAAAAAGTATGGGTGGAGAAAGAAGTATTGCCCGGCAAGATTTTCAAACAATCCCCTCGTGCCAATAACAGGACGAAAATTGGTCAGTCAATAGACCTCTGGATCGTAGAAGTTGATTCTGCGGAATTGAATAAGGAAATCCCTGTGCTTGGCGTTTTAAATAATGATTAGTCCATCAACCCTCCGGTAAACTGAAAACTCTACTCACAGGCATATTACTCGTCACGTTTCTACAGGCTCAGGCTCAATGGGTCTTGAGGCCGATTGATGAAGTTTCAAAATCTGGGGCAGCGGCTCGATCGTTCGAATCATCGGATAGCCTTCCCTCTCTTGCGCTTCCGTTCTGGGATGACTTTTCCTTCGCCCTGGGAGTCCCCTCTGATTCACTTTGGGAAAATAGCAATGACGTATTCATCAGCCCCACCAATGGCATAGATCCTATATCCATCAATGTAGCCCAATTCGACGGAATGGACAGCATAGGCATGCCTCACAACACGAGCATTAAAACCTCCGAAGTGACAGATATACTCACCTCGCGACCTATTGACCTTTCCACTTACACAGGCAGTAGCAACGTGGTACTCAGTTTCTACTGGCAGAAAAAAGGAAATAGTGATGATCCGGAAGGAGCCACTCAAAAATTCGCTTTGTATTTCAGGGACACGGCAGGGTGGAATAACGAACAGATTTGGGAGGTAATAGGCATAGAGACTGAGACCGACTCGGTTTTTCATTTTGAGTCACAGCTTATTACGGATGCCCGATACCTGCACGACTGCTTCCAGTTTAGGTTTGAAAGTACGGGTAGCACCGGGGGGCAGTTTGACGTATGGAATCTGGACTACGTGTATCTAAACTCCGACAGAACAGACAACCTGGATCAATTTGAGGACCTTACAGTTGTCACCCCTCCTTCCAGCATATTTAGTCCCTATACCATGGTTCCTTTTGATCAGCTGGGAGGCTTTGGTAGTAATCTTTTTGAGAATATTTCCTTTGACGTCAGAAACCTAAGAAATACCATAGAACCTGTCCAGTACAACTACACCCTTACCCAGAGGATATACAATGCAGACTCTACCTACACGGATGAAGACCTCTATGTGCTGGATGCGTCACAAAGTGTCGTCAACCCTGGAGGTGTTGCCACTGTGAATGTACCGGCGCTGGACATAACCGACTTGTCGGGACTTAGGGATTCTACCCTACTACTTTCTAAAGCTACTTTCATCACCAATGACATCAACGAGTTTCAATCGAACGATCAATCAATATTCCAGTTTCGGATAGGTGAAGCATTGGCCTATGATGATGGTACAGCCGAACTCAGTGCGGGATTTAGTCAGGCGGGTGTAAAACTTGCAATTCTTTACACCTTGGCTGTTGAAGATACACTCACCCACATAGACATCTTCTTTCCAAGAGTCGGTACGCTGCCCAACAATAACCGTTTTCAAATTGCAGTTGCCTCGTCTTTGGAAGAAAACGACAGTATATTCCTGGCTCAACAGGAATTTAGCCGTCCGGTTTCCGCAAGCGGTATCAATGAATTTACTCGTTTTGAATTTGACGACCCAAGCCATATCCCCGGTGACTTTTATGTGATCTATACCCAGTCGGCTTCTACAGATTCTCCAATAGGGTTGGATGTAAATACCCGAAACGGTGACAAGATTTTCCTCAACTACGGCAGTGGATGGGAACCCAACGACCTAGCTCTGGTTGACGGATCGCTGATGATTCGACCGGGATTTGGAGTAGTGGTAGAAGACACCACCACCCTCAGCCTACCCGATCATGAACTAGTAAAGACCCCCAGCGTATACCCGAACCCCGCCACGAACCTACTTCAAATATCGGGTGAATATGACCACTGGCAATTGATCGATCTATCGGGAAAAATCCATTTGGCGGGTACAAACAGAAGGCTGGATATCTCTCGAATTCCGACCGGCATGTACTTACTTAAATTTTCACTCAAGGGCCAAAATATGACCCGAAAGGTGTTGATCCGACGTTAGGACAATCTGTTTTTATAGTCCTCATATCCGAATTCCCGAATCAGATCAAAACCACCAGTTTTTCTCTTGATCCCTATTGCAGGATGCTGAATTCCGTTGAAGGTGGATGTTTTCACCATGGTGTAATGGATCATATCCTTGAACGTAATTGCATCACCGGGCTCAAGCGGTTTTTCAAAAGAATACTCCTCCAAAAAATCGCCTGCAAGGCAGCTCACTCCGCCCAAGCGATATTTGTTTGGATGCTCTGCAGCATCTTTTGAGCCTTCCTCGATTTCAGGCCTATAGGGCATCTCCAGACAATCAGGCATGTGGCAGGTAAACGAAGCATCGATAATCGCAGTATGGACACCGTGACGCTCTACTACATCCAACACCGTAGTATGTAGGTCGCCTGTCTGCCAGGCAAAAGCACTTCCCGGCTCCAAGATAATATGCACATCGTGCTTTTTCCTGAAACCACTGATCAGCTCAATCAAATGCTCCACATCGTATCCCTGCCGGGTCATGAGATGTCCCCCACCCAGGTTGAGCCATTTGATTTTTTTGAGATGTTCCCCAAACCTTTCTTCAATCGCCTGAAGCGTACGCTCGAGTGCAAAAGAATCTGATTCGCAGAGCACATGTGAATGCAGCCCGTCTATCCCTTCCGGAAGAACGTCAAATTCCTCAGCCGTCACACCCAGTCGGGAATGTGGAGAGGCCGGATTGTACAAAGCCGTCTCCACATCGGAGTATTCAGGGTTAACCCTTAGTCCGACAGAGACACCTTCCTTCCTGGCCTTCGGTCCAAATTGCTCCCATTGCCCCAAGCTGTTGAACGTTATATGGCTGGAGCCCTCCAATATCTGGGATAGTTCATCTGCCTTGTATGCCACACAATAGGTATGAGCCTTTGTGCCCATGTGCTCATTGCACAACTTCATTTCATGCAGGGAGCTTGCCGTTGCGCCTTTCACATACTTCCGTACGATAGGAAAGGCACTCCACATGGCAAAACCTTTGAAAGCGAGGATAATTTCAGCGCCTGATCTGCGTGAGACTTCAGAAATCAGCTCGAGGTTTTTCTCGAGCTTCATCTCATCCAATACGAAACAAGGAGAAGGAATGCCGCTCATTCTCAATCTACCTCCAGGTCTACATCGTGTTGTTCTACCCAGGGAAGCCCGTCTTCATTGAGCATTTTCATGAATGGGTCAGGATTGAACTCCTCCACGTTGTACACACCTGCACCAGTCCATTCACCGGTCAACACCATAGCCGCACCGATCATGGCCGGCACGCCGGTTGTATAGGATACTCCCTGAGCTCCTGTTTCTTCAAAAGCTGCCTGATGGCTGCAGTTGTTGTACACATAGTAGGTCTTTTCTTTTCCGTCTTTGATTCCGCGAATGCGGCAGCCTATAGAAGTCTCTCCTTCGTAGTTTTCTCCCAGCGATCCCGGGTCTGGCAGTACTGCTTTCAAGAACTGTAATGGGACGATCTCCTTGCCCTCGTACATCACGGGCTCAATCCCTGCCATGCCGATATTTTGTATTACCCTAAGGTGGGTCAGATACTCATCACCAAAAGTCATCCAAAAACGGGCTCGTTTCAGGCTAGGGAAATTTTTCACCAGGGACTCAAGCTCCTCATGATAAATCACATAGGATGCTCTTGCTCCTATGTTGGGATAGTTGAGTTCCTGACGGATCTCATGAGGTTGTGTTTCTACCCATTGGCCGCCTTCGTAGTATTTTCCTTTTTGGGTAACCTCACGAATGTTGATCTCAGGGTTGAAGTTGGTGGCGAAAGCCTTGCCATGATCACCACCATTGCAGTCCACAATGTCAAGGTATTGAATCTCGTCGAAATGATGCTTGGCTGCATAGGCCGTATAGATACTCGTTACACCCGGGTCAAACCCACAGCCCAGTACTGCCGTAAGGCCAGCTTCCTTAAACCGATCCTGATACGCCCACTGCCACTTATATTCAAACTTAGCCTCATCCTTGGGCTCATAGTTTGCTGTATCCAGATAATGGACTCCAGTCTTTAAGCAGGCTTCCATAATGGTAAGATCCTGATAAGGAAGCGCCACATTGATCAAAATTTTAGGTTGCACCTTTTCTATCAACTCTACAAGTTGATCCACATGGTCGGCATCTACCTGTGCGGTATGTACATCGACCCCATACTTCTCTTTTATGTCGGCGGCTATTAGGTCGCACTTGGACTGAGTCCTGCTCGCCAATGTGATTTCAGAAAATATTTCAGGTTTTTGGGCACACTTGTAGGCTACTACCCGGCCTACACCTCCGGCCCCAACGATCAAAGTTTTGCTCATTAGATATAGATATTATGTTGTAAAGTTAATTGTCAAATAACGAACATTCGCTCACAATTCAGCATAAAGTCATCGCCCCTGATTTTCAATTAATTAGGCATTTAAGTATATTGAATGTTCGGACATATATTTCACCAAACGTCAACCCTTATGAAAAATAGATTTGCCAACTCGTTCCTGTCGCTGGCGCTGTCCTGTCTGATATTGATCTCATGCTCCAGCCAAAAAGATTTTATCACCGACTCTGACTACAGCTACCTGGGAAAATTTAAAGACTACAAAACTTTTGATTTTGCACGACTCATCGAGACAGATACCCTGATAGAGGAGCTGATCGAAACGACCATTGCCTCCAAACTACTATCCCAGGGATACCGATACAAAGAAAAAAATCCGGACTTGCTTATAGTCTACAAACTCTATTTTGAGGATTTTGAGATGTCGGGCTATGACCAACCCAATATCGAGTCATGGGTCTACAATGGCTGGGGAGAAAAATTTGAAAATGAAATTGCCTATGGTCATTCATTGTTGCCAAGCAATGTAAAAGCCCAATATGATGATCAAAAGTATATTATGAAAAAGGGTACGCTTCTGGTTTCGTTCTACGATAGAAAGTGGAACAAGTCCGTATGGCAGGGCTATGCCTCTGGAGTGTTTGACAAATCAAGTGATAGCGCGGAAAAGAACCTGAAAATAGCCGCCAACAGGATTGTTCGAGAATTTAGACTGGTGGCCAACGGCTATATCGCTAAACGAGGTAACTCATAACTATAACCGAAAATGAAAATAACACAGATCATCGGAGGCGTGATACTGACAGGACTTCTGGCCTCCTGCAACGCCAATAAAGAATTCGTTACTGAATCTGACTACAGCTACAAGGCCAAATTTAAAAGGTACAAGACCTTCCAGTTTATGCGAATGCAGGACACTGACTCCACACAACTGAAACCCATCCTGGAAAAGTCCATTGGTGCCAAGCTCTACTCTCAGGGCTATCGCTATGCCGAAAGAAAGCCCGACCTATACGTAGGGTACCGGGTATACGACAAGGACTTTGATATGCTGGGCTATGAACAGCTCGATTTGGAAAGTTATGTGCTTGAGGACTGGCCGGAGCGGTTGCTCACAGAGGATGACCAATACATCATGCCCCCGCCTCCGGGACATCCCAATACTGACTACAATACAAATTCTTACAAAATGATGAAAGGCACGCTACTGATCACCTTTTATGATCGCAAGAAAGATCAAACCGTGTGGTCTGGGTATGCCTCAGGAATATTTGCAGAGAACAATGCAGACCTGCAAAAAAACCTACGCATCGCAACCAATAAGATTTTCAGAGAATTTCGGCTGATCGCCAGTGGCTATGTGATCAACTAGGCAAGATCTGAGCGGTATGATCGTCAGTTTTTACTTTGGTGATCACCTCCTCTATCATGCCCCCTTCGTCTATAACAAACGTGGTACGAATGGTTCCCATGTACTTCCGTCCGAACATCTGCTTTTCACCCCAGGTGCCATAAAGATTGTGAATAGATTGATCGGTATCAGCGATCAAATCAAAGGGCAATTCAAACTTCTTGATGAAGTTCTGATGTTTTCTTTCACTGTCAGAACTGATGCCGATGACCACATACCCTTTAGACTGGAGTAATTCATAGTTGTCTCGCAAATTGCACGACTGGGCAGTACAGCCGGGTGTGTTGTCTTTCGGGTAGAAATACAACACCACCTTCTTTCCTTTGTAGTCTGATAATTTTATAGTCGAACCGTCCTGTATGGTTCCTTCGAATTCCGGGGCTTTGTCGCCCGCCTTTAATGTTGTCATTGAATACTTGCTCTAAAACCCCCTAGAAATAATTACCTTCAACTCCTCCGGATCGAGGATACTGATCTGATTGGACTTAATCTCGATGAGTTTTTCATCCTTAAAATCTGACAAGGTGCGGATTACAGACTCAGGTGAGGTGCCTACCATATTAGAGAGATCCTCTCTCGAAATAGAAAACTGCTGCGTTGCAGGGCCAAACTTTTCCCGTACGGTCAGCAAGGCCTCGGCCACACGCTGGCGCACGGAGTTGTAGGCGATGTGAAGCATCTTTTCCTCCTGATCTTTTATGTTCTTAGAGAGGATTTTGATAAATCGGCTGGCCACTGATCGGTCTTTATAGATCAACTGTAGAAAATCATCCCGATGAATGAAGTAGGATTCTGTATCCTCTATGGCCATGGCTCCATCTGAGTGGTCAGATTGAGTGATCAGATCGTTGAATCCAATAAACTCCCCCGGTCCGAAGATACCCGTGATGAGTTCCTTGCCATCCGTGTTCGTCTTGTAGGTTTTCACCTTTCCCTTGTTGATGTAGATCAGGAAGTTAGGATAGTCACCCTGGAGATAGAGATTCGTTTTTTTCTTATGGTTTCGGATTTTCTTTTCCTTCGACAGCTGCTTCAGACTTTCGATCTCCTTGGCATCGTTGAAAAAATTGTCCAGTCCTGAGATTGAGGGCTCGTATTCTTTTTTGATCAGCTCACTTCTGCTCAATCGCGCCTCCACAGCATCAAGCAACTCACTTTCGTCAAAAGGCTTGGTCAAGTAGTCGTCAGCACCAAGGTTCATTCCCTTGCGCATATCAGATCGCTCTGCCTTAGCCGTGAGGAATATAAAAGGTATGTGGGCCGTGTGAGGGTTTTTCATCAAGATGTGCAATACACCATATCCATCAAGGCCAGGCATCATGATATCGCAGATTATGAGATCAGGCGCATCGCTCTTGATCATCTCCACTCCTTCCTTACCATTGCTGGCCGTCGCCACGTCATATCCTGCCAGCTCGAGGATCTCTGCTGTATTTTCGCGTACCGCTTCGTTGTCCTCTATTAATAATACTTTAGCCATTTACCTTTTTCTTAATTAACACATTGAAAGTGGAGCCCACATGCTCCTGACTCTCAAAAGTAATTTCTCCTTCGATCAATTCCAGATATTTATGAACTATATTAAGTCCAAGGCCTGTACCTTGTATATGGCTGGAGTTGTGTGCCCTAAAAAACTTCTTAAAAAGGTGCTTTTGGTCATTCTCAGGAATCCCTATTCCATGGTCTTGCACAGTGATGGCTATTTGCTCTCCTATCTCCCTGGCGGAAATATCGATCGATGTGCCTTCTCCTGAGTATTTGATTGCATTGGATACCAGGTTGTTCATCACCTGCTTGATGATTTGAGGATCACTCTCGATATCACACTGTTTTATGTCCATATCCAATACAATGCTTTGGTCTTTTTTGACCAGGGTATTAAGTTCCGAAACAGTATTGGTGAGTAGGTCACAGATATTGACCGGGTGAATAGACACGGACATCTTTCCTGCATCCAGTTTGTCCAAAGACAAGAAGTCGTTGAGGATATTGGTCAACTCGCTTACATTGTTTTTGATCCGAGTGATGTGCTTGTTTTTCTTTTCTTCCGTTTCTGGCGTGTTGTAGCGAGCCAGTAGCGAGGTAGACGAAAGGATTGTGCTTAGCGGCGTACGAAATTCATGGGATGCCATAGACACAAAGCGCGTCTTAAGCTCGTTGAGCTCTTTTTCTTTGGCCAGGGCAATGTTGGCTTCATTCTCAGCCTTGATCCGTTCGGCCACCTCCATCTGTAGGGTTTCGTTGGCTTTTTGTAGAGAATCCACGGCATCTGCCAACTCTTTGGTGCGCTCTTCTACTCGTCGCTCAAGTTCTGCTGCATATTGAAGGAGCTGCTCTTCACTCTTCTTAAGGTCGTCTTCAGCTTTTTTCCGCTGGGAAATGTCGATGATGTGCGCTACCACAGATTTCTCACCATCCACAGTAGCAGGGCTCAGACTAATTTCTACAGGAAATGTGGTGCCGTCCTTTTTTATCGCGTCCAGGTCACGCCCCATTCCCATTTGCCTGGCGTCCGGTTTTTTAGCGTAACCCTCGCGCATAGATACATGTGCTTGCCTGCTGGGCTCAGGTACAAATTCCTCGATCGCTTTACCGTTCAGCTCTGTCAGTGAGTATCCAAATAATCTGGCACACTGAGGATTAGCCAGGATGACCTTGCCCTCTTGCACCACCATAATCCCCTCTACGCTGGAGTTGAAGATGTCTTCGTAGGTATTACTATCCTTCATCGGGTTATTTGAGTTGGGCAAATCTACATAATAGCGGATTATCAAACCTGACAAAAATCATATGGCCTCTTGACTGAGGTCTTTAGACCCAATCATTGCCCGCTCTATTTTTGGAACAAATTCATTGTAATTTCTATTAACAAAATGAAGACCGTGACCAAGATTCTGGTACCAGTTGATTTCTCTGAAACGTCTAAAACGGCCATGCGTCTCGCATTTGAGTGGTCCAATCTGCTCAAATGCGAAGTAATACTCCTAGCCACATACCGACTTATTCAAAACGGGGCCACCGAAGTAGAACAATCACCTCGTGAGATACGAAAAGCCATTAAAGAGCAGAAGTCCGTCCAATTTGACATGCTCAAAAAGGAACTGGACTTTGACGTAGCGCATCAGGTCTCTATCGTGATTGAGCTTGGTTTCATGCCCAATTGCATCCAGCAAATCGTACAGGAGCAGGACATAGATTTAATTATATATGGTGTCAAACCCAAAGCGATCCCTAATACAAATGCGGATTTGATACGGGCGCTAAAGGATGACCATACTCCATTCCTGATCGTACATGGCAACCACCAAAATGTACACTTCCAGAGCATTGACGAGCTTGAAAATGACATCAAAAACAAAGAGTTGGGTGACTTCATCCAAAACTTTGAAACGTATCTTTCTGACCTGGATAGATTCCCGCACACCAGTTTCATGATCCATCCCAGCGGCACCAAAAATCACTCTTTCGACCGACATTCGTCTATCGTCGAAAGAATCACTAATTTTAACAAAAACTAGTTTCATTGATCAAGTCGGAGGTTTTAGAAAAGGAAGTTTGCTTCCATTGTGGGGATAGTATACGCTCTGTGGTCGTACAGCACGAGGACAAAAAATTTTGTTGTCAGGGCTGCAAGACCGTCTATCAATTGCTCGAAGAAAATGAGCTCTGCGAGTACTATTCTCTTGAGGAAAACCCCGGAAACCGTCTTGAGCATTTCTTTAGTGAAAAGTACCGATTTCTAGAAAACGAGGAGATCAGCGACCTGCTCCTAGATTTCAAATCAGCAAATCATTGCAAGGTCACTTTTGACATCCCCAGCATTCACTGCAGCTCGTGTATCTGGCTGCTCGAAAACCTCAAAAGATTTGATGAGGGCATCATTAAATCCAGAATTCAGTTTAGCAAAAAGACACTGACCGTAGACTACAACCCTCAGTTGACCTCCATGAAATCTGTGGTGGATTTGCTGTTTAAGCTGGGGTACGAACCGGAGATCACCCTGGACCAAAAGGAAAAACCCTCTTCAGTAAAAAGCAAAACGGACTTTGTGAAGCTGGGGGTATCAGGCTTTCTCTTTGGCAACATCATGCTACTGTCCTTTCCGGAATACCTGGGGCTAAATGCTGACTCTGAGTACGCATGGCTGTTTGCTTATCTAAACTTAGGCCTGTCTATCCCGATCCTATTCTATGGAGCCTCTGAATTTTACCTGTCTGCCATCAAGGGCCTTAGAAAAAAGATCCTGAACATTGACCTTCCAATCGCGATCGGGGTGTTTGCCCTGTTTTTTAGGAGCAGCTACGAAATATTATCAAGCACAGGTGCAGGATACTTTGATTCGCTGGCAGGTCTGGTGTTTTTTTTACTCATTGGCCGGTGGTTTCAGGGCAAGACCTACGAGGGCCTCTCTTTTGACCGAACGTATAAGTCCTACTTCCCTTTGGCAGTGACCCGGCTCGATGCAGAGGGTGAAGTGAGTGTACTCGTAGAAAAGCTGGAGCCGGAGGACCGCATTCTCATCCGCAATGAGGAGATCGTACCCTGCGATGTACAGCAGCAGTCCGATCGTGCCATGATCGACTATAGTTTCGTTACCGGTGAGTCCATGCCCGTAGAAGTGAAGAAAAACGAGATCATCTATGCAGGCGGCAGGGTCATTGGCGAACCGCTCACTGCCCTGGTGATCAAAGCAGTCTCCAAAAGCTACCTCACCCAGCTGTGGGACAATCCGGCTTTTGACACCTCCTCCAAAAGCGACGATGAAAGCCTTATCGATAAAGTGAGCCGTTATTTCACGCCTACAATATTGGCATTGGCGGTGATCGGAGCGATGGTTTGGTGGTACATCGATCCGGGGCAGTCCCTTTTCGTCTTCACGTCAGTCTTGATCATTGCATGCCCATGCGCATTGGCACTGGCGACACCTTTTACTCTCGGGAGTGTCAATGGATGGCTGGGCCGTCATGGATTGTTTTTGAAAAACACCGAGATTATTGAAAAGATCTGGAGCGTCGGGCGTATTGTTTTTGACAAAACAGGGACAATTACTGACAAGGGCCGAAGCAAGGTGACTTTTCATGGTGCCACATTAACTGACCATCAGAAACTAATGATCAAGGCCGCCACCTCCCACTCTACCCATCCCCTGAGCCAGGCCATTTCTCAGTCCATTGAAAACACCAGTGAAAGTGTGGTGCTCTCTGATTTCGAGGAGATTCCCGGCAAGGGACTAAAGACGATCACTGGGGGTAAACAAGTGAAAATTGGTAGTGCCGCATTTATTGGCGCTTCATCAAACGACATAGGTAGTTCCGTGCATCTATCCATAGATGGAGATTATCTTGGGTATTTCAAAATTGAAAACCAATACAGGGATGGACTGGATGCAACAATTCAACACCTAAGTGATCACTATCAACTGTCGGTACTCAGTGGTGATAATGAATCTGAACGGGAGAACCTAGAACAAATTTTTTCCAAAGAAATGGACATGAGCTTCAATCAGAATCCCGAAGACAAGCTCAACAAAATCAACAATTTTCGTAATAACGAAAAAACCATGATGGTAGGTGATGGGCTTAACGATGCCGGGGCGCTCACTGCCAGCGACGTGGGGATCTCGGTAGCAGAAAACTTTTCTTCGTTTACCCCATCCAGCGATGCGATACTGGCCGGTAAAAGTGTAAAGAATCTGGAACAGTTTCTAAAACTCGTACGCCAGTCCAAGACCATCATCATGATTGGAATAGGGCTTTCCTTCCTCTACAATGTTTTTGGAATTAGCTTTGCCTTGTTGGGTCACATCACCCCACTGCTGGCTGCAGTACTTATGCCGATCAGCAGCATCAGTGTGGTGGCCTTTTCTACCTTGTCAGTGCAGTTTTTGGGTAGCAGACTAGAAATAAGCAAAGCATGAAAATCCTCGTCCTATTGATATTGGTAAGCCTGGTAGTTGCGGTGCTCTTCCTCTATCTGTTTGTCTGGTCTGTCAAGTCCGGGCAATATGACGATACGGACTCCCCGGCGGTGCGCATGCTCATCGATGATAAGGTTTCATCTAAATCAAAGCGCCACGAGACAGACCAATAGCCGGGTTATAAATGCCATAAGGCATATTTACTCATGTTTTTTGACAGGAGTGCCGAACTCCCAATACAATACTCTTTCCTGTTATTATTGAATGAATATTTTCGCGTCTTACAGCAGAATACAGATTACACAAATGATTACTAACGACCAAAACAGAAAGGAAAGCAGGGATGTCAATCAAAAACAATCTGAGTTCTGTCATCAAGAGTATGACGGACTTTTCGTCACGTACCAATATCGTCGCCATCAATGCGGCCATTCACGCAAGTAAACTTCACAACGGTCAGGGGGCTCCCTTTCAAATCCTGGTGCAGGAGATCCAGCGGATGAGCGCACAATCCAATGAAAAGCTGGATGAAATCAGAAACCTGATCAAAGAAATCGGAGACCTATCTGTACTCATCAACAGGACAGGGGGTCAACGAATGTTGCTCATGAAGATGGTCAATGCCAAAATGATGGACGACATGGATTTGTTACAAAGTCTTTCAGACACATTTAAAAAACATCTGACAGACATCCAATCGGCTTCCATCAATAGCGCGACTAGTCATGGTTTAATACTCGAAATTGAATCTGGCTTCAGGGATTTCAAAGATTCTCTTCAAGTGGTAGACTCGTCTACCGCCAACACAAAAGCCAATGATCTGATCACCAAGATCAATGAACTAATTCATGAGTATGAAAAGTATGCGGGGCATTGAGGCTCAAAGTGCTTGGGCACTTTTAGGGTTATCGTGAAAGAGTTATTGGGTTATTGGGACTCAGCCATCAGCTTTAATCCCTAACTCCGAACGCTCCGTTCAGACCAAAACCTGACCAATATCAGTTCTCGAGGTGATGCCCAAGGTTACAATCCTGCTCGGGTATTTCTTGTTTTGCGTTTACCCTATTACTCAATCAAATGAACGAAAATCTAATCCAGAAATACAACCGTCCCGGGCCCCGGTATACGAGCTACCCCCCTGTACCCAATTGGGAAGAAACCTTTGAAAATAAAGAACCCTGGCAGGACGAGGTGCGCTCGGTCTTCGCCCATACCAATGTCAAAAGCGGGATCAGCATCTACATACACCTACCCTACTGTGAGAGCCTCTGTACCTACTGCGGTTGTAACACACGCATCACAGTAAACCATGCCGTTGAGCTTCCTTATATCGAAACAGTACTGAAAGAGTGGCAGATGTATCTGCAGACCTTTGGCGAAGTACCGGTAATTTCTGAGCTGCACCTTGGTGGTGGCACCCCGACCTTTTTCTCTCCGCAGAATTTGAAAATATTAATTGACGGAATACTCGAGGGCAATAAGGTTCACGAGCAGGCCGAATTCAGCTTTGAGGGCCATCCCAAGAGCACCTCTACCGAACACTTGCAAACTTTGCATAACCTGGGCTTCAGGAGGCTGAGCCTCGGCATCCAGGATTTCGATCCGATCGTGCAGAAGACGATTCATCGCATCCAAACCCATGAGGAAGTGGCAACCGTCGTAAACGAGGCAAGATCCATCGGCTATACCTCTGTTAATTTTGACCTGGTGTATGGATTGCCAAAGCAAACTCAGGATAGCATCCGCCTTACCATGCAGCATTTGATCCAGCTCAAACCCGATAGGATCGCGTTGTACTCCTACGCTCATGTGCCCTGGATCAAACCGGCACAAAAGGCCTTTAAAGAGGACGATCTACCTGATGGAAAAGAAAAAAATGCACTTTTCGAGCTTGCCAAAAGTGAGTTGAGGGAAATGGATTATGCGGAAATCGGCATGGATCACTTCGCCCTTAAAACCGACGACCTCTACATCGCGATGAACGAAAAGAGGCTACACCGAAATTTCATGGGCTATACCACCAGTCGATCTGAGCTATGCATCGGGCTTGGGTGCTCCTCGATCAGCGATACGGGTACGGCGTACGCCCAAAACAAAAAATCGGTTGAGGCTTATCGCAAAGACATTGAAAACGGGCAACTACCGATCTTCAAAGGCCATTTTCTCACTAAAAATGAACAGCGATCCAGAGTACATATCACGAATCTGATGTGCAACCTGGAGACAGAACTAACGCCAGAGGATAGGATCTCAGAGTGGATGCAAGAAGTGTCCGATGGGCTGGACGAACTGAAAGAGGACGGCCTCATCGCACTGGACGACCACAAGATCAAAGTGACGGAAACAGGCCGTACATTCGTGAGAAATGTTTGCATGGCATTGGATATCCATTTGGTCAAAAACGGGCAGAAAGACCAGGTCTACAGCAAGGTCATCTAGGTGACCAAAATCAATGGATTAAGTGACTACAATCGTTTGATATTCTTTTGAGGATGAGGAACTTTAGTAAAAAGAAAAACACTCATTAAACAACTCAAATGAATTAGTCATGAAAAAGATATTAGTTCCCTTCGATTTCTCAGATTACGCTGAATCAGCCCTTGATTTTGCCCTGGAGTTGAGCCAGGTGACCCAAGGAAAAGTGGAGGTGCTAAACGTGATAGAGTACCCATTGGCCACTACATTCAACGTAAGTGGAGAGATCGGTCAGTTCAGCCAGGAGGATGAGCTATTCACCCTGGAGTTGATCAAAAAAACTAAAGAACGGCTAAACCAACTCAGCACCAGTGAAAAATATGCCCAGGCAGATTTTGAAACCCATGTGATGATTGGCAACCCGTATGAGGGCATCACCAATCTCGTTGATGAGTCGGATATTGACATCATCATCATGGGCACCAAGGGGGCAACCGGGCTCAAAGAAATGTTCGTCGGCTCCAATGCCGAGAAAGTGGTTCGCCGTGCTAAGTGCCCCGTGATCAATATACACAAAGAGCAACAGTTCGAGGGCATCAAGCGGATCGTCTACCCTACAGATCTGGATTCAAGCCACGGTGCGATCTTAGATAAGTTCAAAGAATTTCAGGAGCTATTTGATTGCCAGATAGACCTGGTATGGGTGCATACCCCTCACAACGTGATCCATCAGGATGTCGCCAGGGAGAGGCTGGAAGAAATAGCCAAAAAACACAATCTGACAAACTATGAGGTGCATATCGCCAAGGGATTTTATCCGGAGGAAGGAATTCTATTACATGCCTGGAACGTAAAGGCGGACATGATCGCTATGGCCACCCACGGGTACAAAGGCCTGGCACATCTATTCCTGGGTAGTGTAGCCGAGGATCTGATCAACCACGGCACCATCCCGGTATGGACCATGAGCCTCAAAGCTGTAAAAGAAAACGTACTATCATGAAAATAAAGAAAATCTTAGTCCCCATCGATTTTTCCGACTGTGCTGTCAACGCCCTCCGTTTTGCGCGGAAAATGGCCGTTCAGACAGACGCAGAGCTGGTAATGATGACCGTAAGCCACATGCCTTATGTACATGCAGAGGCCATGGGATCCGGAGCCATCGTACAGCCCGTGATGGAGGATTATCAAGAGGAAATAGATGAAAAATACGAAGATCTGATAGCTGCCGAAAATCTAACGGAAGTCAAATACAAGATCATTACCCTGATATCAGGTTTCATTGATGCGATCAATCAATGCCTCAGAGAGGAAGATATAGATATGATCATTACCGGCACACATGCTGAGCACGACTTTTTCGACACACTCTTTGGTAGTAAAAGCTCCGACATCATCAGCAATGTAGAAGTGCCGGTACTTATGATCCCTGAAATCTCGTTGCTCGACAGAGTGAAAACGATCGGAGTAGCGATCAATTTCTCTGAAGAAAATGATTTCAGTAAACTGGAAGTGGTCAAGTTTTTCGCGCAGGTATTTAATGCGCGGCTGGTCATATTGCACATAGCCGATCAAAGCAAGAAGCTGTTCATCTACGATGATGAAAAAGTGAAGCTGTCGAATTACCTGAAAGACGTGGATCATAATTTCTTCACTGTCAAAAACAAGGAAAACCTTACGCAAGTTTTATTAACGACCAGCGTAGAACTCAATCTGGACATGCTGTTTATGCATCCGAAAAAATATGGAGTGGTGTCTGGGTTGTTTCATAAGAGCAAAACAAAATCGATGGCCATGAACATCGATATACCCTTGCTAACAATAAAAGAATAACAAACAAATTGAGTCATGAACTATATCGCCATTTTAGCCATTATAGCTGCTGCTTTCGCAGTATGGGCCATGGTCTCAGTCTCGAAAATAATGGATCTTACCCCCGGCCAAAGGATTCTATGGTTTTTTATTGCCATACTGATCCCAATACTTGGGCCTTTGATGTATTATTTTATGATCGTACGGCGACAGTGACCTTCTGAGTTCTATTGCTTTCTATTTTGTTGAGTATTAGAATTCAAAAAATTTATTGTATAAATTTATATAGCTACTTCTAGTGATAGTAGAAAGAAAAATCACATGATATAAATCATATACCAATTTCAACCTCAATCATTAATCCCATTAACACTCTTATCTATTTTAGCCGAATCTTTAAAATCAAACTGATATATGGAACTGGAAAAGTTTAGCTACGACAATAAGGTCGTTAAGTATTTCACTATTGCGTCTTTGATCTTCGGTGTAGTAGCCATGCTCGCCGGTCTGACAGCAGCCATTCAATTATTCTATCCTGCATTCAATTTTGACCTTCAGTACACGACATTTGGTCGCGTAAGACCGTTGCACACCAACGCGGTGATTTTCGCCTTCATTGGTAATGCAATGTTTGCGGGGGTTTACTATTCGATGCAGCGATTGTTGAAAGCGAGGATGTTTAGCGATGCCCTGTCCTGGATACATTTCTGGGGTTGGCAGTTGATCATCTTGTCTGCAGCCATTACGCTGCCCCTGGGTATCACTACCAGCAAAGAGTACGCTGAGTTGGAGTGGCCTATCGACATAGCCATAGCGCTTATCTGGGTTGTATTCGGCATCAATATGATCGGTACGATCCTCAAGCGACGAGAGCGGCATATGTATGTGGCCGTGTGGTTTTATATCGCCACGTTCGTCACTGTCGCAGTACTCCATATTGTCAACTCATTCGAGATTCCGGTTACATTTTTCAAGAGTTACTCATGGTACGCAGGCGTACAGGACGCACTCGTGCAGTGGTGGTACGGCCACAATGCCGTGGCGTTCTTCCTGACCACTCCGTTCCTGGGTTTGATGTATTACTTCCTACCCAAAGCGGCCAACCGACCAGTATATTCTTATAAGTTATCAATCATCCACTTTTGGTCTTTGATATTCATTTATATCTGGGCCGGCCCTCACCACTTACTTTATACTTCCCTGCCTGACTGGGCACAGTCGCTTGGCGTAGTATTCTCTATTATGCTGATTGCTCCTTCCTGGGGTGGTATGCTCAATGGCCTGTTGACACTGAGAGGTGCTTGGGACCGTGTAAGAGAAGATCCTGTTTTGAAATTCATGGTAGTGGCCGTCACTGCCTACGGAATGGCCACTCTGGAAGGGCCCTTGCTTTCATTAAAAGAAGTCAACGCTATTGCCCATTATACAGACTGGATCGTGGCACACGTGCACGTAGGAGGTCTTGGATGGAACGGCTTCCTCATTTTCGGTATCTGCTACTGGCTGATCCCAAAAATGTGGGGAACAAAACTTTTCTCAATAAACCTGGCCAACCTTCACTTCTGGCTAGGCACCCTGGGCATCATTTTTTATGCACTGCCAATGTATGTAGCTGGCGTGACTCAGAGTTTGATGTGGAAGCAGTTTGACGCAGAAGGTTTCCTTGCCTATGGCAACTTCCTTGAAACTGTCGTACAGATCGTGCCTATGTATATGCTCAGAGCTGTTGGTGGTAGTTTGTACCTGGTTGGAGTATTGATCATGTTGTACAACCTTATCAAAACAGCGGGTACCGGTTCATTCATTGCCAATGAAGAGGCAGAAGCTCCAGCCCTCGAGAAAAAAGAAATCACAGGCGGTCACTGGCACAGTGTGTTGGAGAGAAAGCCGGTACTGTTTACAGTACTGAGCGTTGTAGCTATTCTGATTGGAGGTATTGCCGAGTTGGTGCCTACCTTCCTTATCAAATCTAATGTACCTACGATCGCTTCAGTGAAGCCTTATACTCCATTGGAGCTGCACGGACGAGATATTTACATTCGTGAGGGTTGCAACAACTGTCACTCTCAGATGATCCGGCCCTTCCGATCAGAGACTGAGCGGTACGGTGAGTACTCCAAAGCAGGGGAATTCGTCTATGACCACCCGTTCTTATGGGGATCGAAGCGAACAGGTCCTGATCTAGCCCGAGAAGGAGCGGGAAGGTTGAAAAAATCAGATACCTGGCATTTCAATCACATGCTGGCACCATCGGTGGTGTCCGAAGGTTCTATTATGCCGTCTTATCCATGGCTGTATGAGCAGGTGATTGACAAAAACCTGACTGCCGGTAAGATCTCAGCACTAAGGACAGTAGGTGTTCCTTATGACGAGGGATATGAAGAAATCGCCAACAATGACCTGAATATTCAGGCCAAGGGCATAACAAGCAATCTGGCTGCAGAGGGAATAGAGATTAGTCCTGACGCAGAAATCATCGCATTGATTTCATACTTGCAGAGATTGGGGACAGACATACAAGGAGATAAAGAATAAACCATGTTTAAATACTATTTTGAACAAGTCGAAGGAGTCGCCATATGGCCCATTATCTCCCTAACTATCTTTTTCACATTTTTCATTGGTTTGCTGTGGTGGGTAATGAAAGTAGACAAGTCGTACATCGATGAAATGAAAAATTTGCCTATTGACAAAACCAAAAAATCTTAAAGAAATGGAATCATTGAAACATAAATACATTCAAATAATATTTTCCTTTTTGGGGTTGATGCTACTGACCCTACCGGCCAGTGCCCAAACGGAAGCCGAGCCATTTTTCAAAGGTACCGTTACCGAAATGATCGTAGCTCTTGTACTGGTAGTGCTGCTTGTTGTGCTGCTTGTGATGGTCTATCTGCTCAATACCCTCAGGGTAATAGTAGACAAAGAAACTGAGCGCATTGCTGCTGAAAAAGGCATTGAGGTGGTGCAAGAGGCTAGTGCCTGGTCGAAAATGATGGCGGCCATGACAGAGGCGGTTCCTATTGACAAGGAAGCAACCATTGAACTGGATCATAACTATGATGGGATTCGGGAATTGGACAACCACCTACCCCCCTGGTGGAAATGGTTGTTTTACATCACCATCATCTTTGCCGTAGTATATATCGCAGCTTATCATGTCTTTGACTCGTTGCCATTGCAGACCGAAGAGTACGAGCTCTCTATGAAACAGGCAGAAGAAGCCAAGCTGGCCATGGTCGGAGACGCGGAGGCTGTCACGATAGATGAATCAAATATCACGATATCAGACGATGCAGCGGTGATCGCCAGCGGCAAGACGATCTACGAACGAAACTGCGTGGCTTGTCATAAGGCTGCCGGTGAAGGCGGTATCGGGCCAAATCTTGCCGATGAATATTGGCTACATGGCGGCAGTCCTCAGGACACCTACAACAGTATCAAGAACGGTATCCCTGAAAAGGGTATGATCGCATGGAAAGACGTACTCTCTCCTGCCAAGATCAATGATGTAAACTCCTACATCTATACGCTAAGGGGAACAAATCCTCCCGGTGCAAAAGAACCTCAGGGTGAAAAATATGTCGCCGAGGAAACACCGGCGGCAGGCGAATAGTGATAAGTGGGGAGCGCTGAGTAAATTGAGTGAATGGAAGATCACTATGCATTTGAGGAGGAATATCGGGACACCATAGCCACCGTGGATAGTTCAGGCAAGCGAGTCTGGATCTATCCTAAGAAACCCAGTGGAGCATTTCACAACTGGAGGATCGTTACGACGATCGTTCTGTTGGCTATGCTGTTTTCGGGACCTTTTCTTAAGATCAGCGGTCAGCCATTTCTTTTGCTCAATTTCTTTGAGCGGAAATTCGTGATTTTCGGACAGCCGTTTTGGCCACAGGATTTCTTTTTGCTGGCCATACTGCTGATCACCTTCTTTGTATTCATCATTCTCTTTACCGTGGCCTTCGGGCGAATATGGTGCGGATGGGCCTGCCCACAGACCCTTTTCATGGAAATGGTCTTTCGCAAGATCGAGTACTGGATAGAAGGGGATGCCAACAAGCAGCGTAAGTTAAACCAAGCACCATGGAACCGGGAAAAGATCATGAAGAAAGGCTCCAAGCAGCTAATATTCATTTTGATATCAGTGCTTATCTCCCACACGGTAATGGCTTACCTTATCGGTATCGATCAGGTGAAAGTGATCGTGAGTCAGTCCCCACTCAACAACCTCAGCGGGTTCATTGGATTGGTGGCTTTCACCGGAATATTCTACTGGGTGTTTGCCTACTTCCGAGAGCAGGCCTGTGTAGCTGTTTGTCCCTATGGCAGGCTGCAAAGCGTTCTATTGATGAAGAATTCCATCGTGGTGATCTATGATTGGCTGCGGGGTGAGCCCAGAAAAAGGATCAAGAAAGGGGAAACAGACTCAAACGCCGGAGATTGCATTGATTGCAAGCTCTGCATCCATGCTTGTCCTACCGGCATTGACATTAGGAACGGTACGCAGTTGGAGTGTGTGAACTGTACAGCCTGTATCGATGCTTGTGACGAGGTAATGGAAAAGGTAAACCGACCGAAAGGTTTGATACGCTATTCTTCGCATGAGGCCATAGAGTCAGGCAAGGGTAAGCTATTTACCCCCAGAGTTGCGGGGTATACTGTGATTTTGATAGCGCTGATGGCCTTTTTGTCTTTCATGCTGGTATCCCGCTCCGAGGTAGAGGTCACCATCCTCAAGGTACCTGGCACTTTGTATGAAAAAACTGACGATGGTAAGATTAGCAACTTGTACAACATCCAATTTGTCAACAAGACCTTCGAGCCTATGAACCTTTCCTTGCGGGTAGATGGCTACCCAAATGCCCTGATCCAGCAAGTAGGCGATCAGGGAATCTCTATACCCGCCAATGAAAAATTTGAAGGGATATTTTTTATCAAGCTACCTCAGAGTGACATTCAGGGAGCCAAATCCTCTTTGGATATATCTATCTTGCGCGATGATGAGGTGATCGAAACCCACTCCACCAAATTTTTAGGTCCTGTAAAATTTTGACTATGAACTGGGGCAAATCCATTGTACTAGCATTTATCGCATTTGCGGCCATTATTATCACCATGGTGTACATCAGCATGCAGCATGACATCAACCTTGTACGCAAGGATTATTACAAAGAAGAGCTGGCTTATCAGGATCAGATAGACCGTGTCCGGAATTATAAAAACCTTGCTGAAAAGCCCAATTTGGAGCGTAATGGTAACACACTGACCCTCAGCTTCCCTGATTCTCTAGCCCGACCGATTAGTGGAGAGCTTTGGCTATACCGTCCGTCTGTATCTGCTCTCGATAGAAAATTCCCGATTAAGCTCGCCGAAGGCAATGATTTAAGTTTCCCACTCGACGGAATGAGCAAGGGCCTTTGGAAAATCAAGCTATCATGGGCAGATAATGCCCGTGAATACTTCAACGAGCAGTCCATAGTGCTCTAATGTATTGGAGTGCATTCTTGCTGGGTTTTGTCGGCAGTACCCATTGCGTGGTGATGTGCGGCCCTCTCCTACTCTCCATCCCTGGTCAAAAATCGTTTTCAAAATTCCTTACCTCCAGGCTCATTTATCACCTGGGCAGGATATTGATGTATGTGGGCCTTGGCTTTTTATTCGGTCTTATCAGCGAGTTTGTATACATCGGGCAGCTACAGCAAACTTTCTCTGTGATCTTGGGCATTGTTATCTGCCTTATGGCCTTTGCATTCTTTGCTTCTGCGATCGAATCACGACTTGGTCGGCTTGCACTGAAACTCATTCAACCTTTAAAAAACACCCTGAGAAATAACCAAAAACATGGTCCTTTATCCCACATGGTGGGTGGCTTCCTCAATGGAATCCTTCCTTGTGGGCTTGTATATGTAGCGTTGTTTGCTTCTGCTGCCAGTTCGTCCGTTTTGGTTAGCAGTCAGTATATGCTGCTATTTGGCTTGGGAACAATACCTGCGACCCTTGCCATTTCTGTTTTGGGCAAAGCCCTACGATATCGATTTTCCCGTACGGTTTTAAAGCTTAGCTCTGTTTTAATATTTTGTTTGGGTGCCATATTGATCGTACGTGGCCTGGGACTAGACATCCCTTATTTAAGCCCTGCAATGGATTATTTCCACCCAATTCCTTCAAAACCGGTCATTTGCAAGTGAAAATCCGGCAATTGGATTAAATCAACGATAAAATAGACTCATTCATCGAATTGCCTCCTGAATTGCATTATTTTAAGTACATCTTTGATTTTAGTAATAAACAGGAAGACCAAAAATTCAACCAGCTAGATGACAAAACACATCTGACGCTTCTCTGGCAGAGGCAAATTGAATAAGCAAGTATTTCCTATCATCGTATTGTTCCGAATTTATCCATCCTGTATCCCCAAATTGGATAAATGGAAGACCAATGAAAAACAACCTAAGAATTGTCTTATTCAGTCTATTGATGCTGACAGGTGCCGGTACGTTTGCCGTATCACCCCAGAGCACCATCGATAGCCTGACTATGGCCGCTGAGAAGGCTAAAGGCAAGAAATTAGTGGATATATACAACCAAATCGCGTGGAGTTATAGAAACATCCATGCGGACTCTACATTCTCCTATGGTTTTAAGGCCACCGATCTGGCCATAAAAATAGAGTACAATGAAGGCCTGTCTACCGGGTACAACTACATGGGCATTGCCATGCGAAACAAGAGCGTGTACACGGAGGCCATGTCACTGTTTTATCGGGCACTAAAGACCGCCGAGAAATCCGACAACCTTACTCAAATCAGTTATTCTCTAATCAACATCGGCAACATATACCTTTACCAGTCCAATTTTGACGGGGCAATACAGTACTTTGAGCATGGACTCAAAAATGGCAAAGAGCTGAAAGATGCCCGCCTAATGTCTTACGCCTATCTAAATATGGGCCGTGCACACCTGGGACTCAAGGAAATTCCCAAATCCAGGCAGTACCTCCAGAAGTCGCTGGATCTCAGAAAAGAGTTGAATGATATAGAAGGCATCGCCATCATCATGGTGGATATGATCGAAGTACTACATGCAGAAAACAAGCAGGACTCGGCACTACTCACTTTTGATCAAAACATCAGCCGAATCAAAAAACTGGGTCATAATAATACCCTTGCTTACAGCTATATCAACATAGCCAAGGTACTACTGGATCAAGGAGCCTATGACAAAGCCATGGAGTACATCAAGGCTTGCCTGGAGATCTCCGCAGGAGAAGAACTGAAAAATGCTGAAATACTGGCGTATAATGTACAGGCCCAGATCTATGAAAAGTATGAAAAGCCAAATGAGGCGTTGGATACATACAAGATGTACTTGTGCAAAAAGGACTCACTTTTCAATGCACAAAGCGCACGCAAGATAGAGGCTCTTTTCTCTGCGTATATGAATGAAAAGAGCGAGATCGAGAAAAAACTTTTGATGGACAGAATGGAGTTTGACGAGACCATCATCAAGCGTCAAAGGATCATTATCACCCTGTCTGTACTGGTCGCTATCCTTTTTCTGATCGTAGCGGCTGTGGCGTTCCGTTCTTCTATTGAGCGCAAAAGACTCTCTGAGCAAATTCAGGAGCAAAAGGACGCCGCCTTTAAGCACAACAATGACCTGATCGATATCAACAACGAAAAGAACAATCTGATCAGGATACTGTCACACGACCTCAGAGCACCCATAAACAACATCAAGGGCCTTGCCCAGCTTTATCAAATGGACAGGAAAGACATCAGCCAGGAGGAAAACGAGTCGCTGGAAATGATCAAGTCAGAATCCGACCGTCTACTGGGTATGATCAAAAAAATACTCAATGTCGAAGCGCTGGAAGACGACAAAAAACTCGATGAACTAGAGCCGGTGGATATCTGCAAAATTACCCGTGAGGTAGCCAAAAGCTTCAGCAATGCCGCCCAGAGCAAGGCCATTGAGATAGAAGTGAATGTGCCGGAAAATCCATTGTACGTTCATGGTGATGAAGTACACATGTACCAGATTTTTGAAAACCTTACCTCAAATGCCATCAAGTTTTCTGAGCAGGATAAAAAAATCGATATTTCTATTATCAAAGAAAACGGAACGATTCGTACTTCTGTGAAGGACGAAGGACCCGGGCTGACCCAAGAGGATGAAAACAACCTATTTAAGAAGTTTCAGACCCTGAGTGCTAAGCCGACAGGCAATGAAGAAACTACAGGCCTGGGGCTATCTATTGTAAAGAAGTACACTACGGAAATGAATGGACGTGTCTGGCACGAAAGCGAACTCGGCAAGGGCACTACCTTTCATGTGGAATTCGACGAGACTAAAGGCTAAGAAACCTATTCAGGCTGTACCAGGAAGAATTCATACCCACTACACACACTGTACAATCTAAAGACGAGGATATCAGAGCCTTCAATGGGCAGGTCGGATATGTAAAACTGACTGTCAGTAAAAATCTCGTCTGTAATTGCTCTGATGTTTTGTTCTGATACCGTACTATCACCTCCGCTTATGTAAAAATTGTCGTTCAATACAACTTCAATTTCGTTTCCATCACGGGTCACCATGTCATATTCACGCATATTGAGCTGGAGTACATTGTTGTCATCGATGTACTGAATTCCAACCCCGTAAGCCGGCAATGACTGGTTTTGAGTTGAATCCGGAACAAAACCATAATGAAAAATGAACCCGGTGGCCTCTGGATATAATTCACCTATGCTGCCACTCTGGAGTAAAGAAAAGCCCTCATCATCGAACACAAACAGGGCATTGACACTATAAGCGTCAGTTTGCTCGGTAAACTTTAACCCATCCGACTCAAACATCGTCTGCCTCAGTTCCGCTGGCCCCAAGCCTGCTGCATTTCCACTGTATACATAGGAATTGGTGGCATCACTCTGGCACAAAATATCTCCTGTTTGAGACAGGCTGGTAAGCGTAATCTCAGAAAAGGAGTAGCTGCTCCCTGATATTTGAAAATCAAATGGATCGTTCAGGATCAATTTTCCATCCCGAAGGGCATAACCCGTTTCGTGCACTATAGGTACCAGGTTGTTAATAGACACGATCTCACTGATGGTGTTACCTTGTGCGGCAGCATCAAGTATAACCCTTCTTTTGACCAGGTCTATGTCCCAAAAAATGGAAATATTGTCATTCACCAGATAGACCTGCTGCAAAACCTGACCTCCAAAAATAATGGGGCCCGGCTCCTCAAAGAGCAGCATATTCTCGGCAATCTCCCTGGAAAAACCATCTGCTGCATCCGCAGGGGCAGGCGTAATGGATATTACCGTCAGATCACTGGCAGGGTCTGTCTTGCTGGCGAAAGAAAGAGCACCATTGTCCTCCTCGACAAAAACGAATTCAAATTCAGCCCCAAACGTTGACTGATCCTGCTCAAACAAAAAATGGAACACCCCATAGGACTCGAAAATCAATTCCAAACTCAATTGCGGATCGATTCGATAAGGAATCGTCTGATCATAGTAAGCCCCAGAATCCTGTGGTAGATCTGATTGCACCCTCACCTCATTTTCGGCAAATTCCAGCAAAATCAAATAACTTCCCGCATCCCTGGTAGGTTGGTAGTTCAACAACCAGCCATCGGAAGGAGCAGTCAGGAGTTCCCTGAGTTCATTCACAGCCTCCTCCCTGCGGTCATCGACAGAGGAGATGGTTGTGTTATCTTCATCACACGAAATGAGCCCCAAGGCCAAAAAGATCAGTATGTAATAAAGGTTCTTCACTGCAGCTTGGTCTGTATTATTTCCCGAAGTTCAAAAAGGTTAATTCCTGTTACTTTTTCATAATGATCTGAGATGGAGGCCAGCTTTTCAGCGATTTTACCTTTTCCGGTATTGGTGAGCTCACACTCAGCCGTCACGCACTCTTCATCCTGATCAATATAGGTTTGGTAGAAATCCGTATCGAAAAGGAAAAATGCCACTGTCTCAGCAAAATCTTCATTGGGCGAACTTGTGGCATAGGGTGAGACAAATCCTCTCTCCAGTGCGTCCTGATCGTCCAGTACAAACCACGATCCGGCCCCTGTGTAGCCTTCCGGTGAAATGGTTTCAAAAGCGGTTGGCAGCTTAAACTCCTGGTGCACAATGTGCGCAAACTCATGATACACCGTATTGAGTTGCTGCGTACGCCACACGGTATCCGACGGATCAATGGCGTTGACATCTGTAAAGGTGATCCGTGCCCCAGCATCGGCCGTACCCAATGTAACCGTACCGTCTCCATTGTAGATCAAACCACCCAAAAACACCAGTTCGCTCGGTACATATCGTCTAAAAAACGCATCCCCATTCTCCACCTCCAGGTATGGTGCTATCCAATACTCCTGTACAAAATCCAGCATAGGGCGCACGTTTTCCAGGGTCGGGGGAGCCACCCGCTGAAAGGACTGCACATAATTGTCTACAAACCGGTAGCGAACCGCTATCCCATATTCCTCGGTGAAGTTTTCCTGAATATAAATATCCAACTCACTCTCAAGCGATTGTTCTTCACGCTCTTCTACACTTAGCTGCTCAGTGGGGAAACATGAAACAAGCATAAACCCTACAGCCATGTAACACAGACACCTAATGACAAGCTTTTCGATATTAAATCTTTTCCATTTCATACTTATCGGTCGTTTGGTTCCAATCCACCCAGCTCGATGGCTGAAGTGGGAATTTGTAGTTGTTTTCTTGGATCGTCTGACGACAGGAGGATAGAAGCCTGATTGGGGTATTCGTGCTCTACCTCAAACTCAAATCTCTTAACATCAAACCACCTCATGCCCTGGGCAATAAATTCCTTTCTACGCTCAAACAGAATGTAATTAAGCAGGTAGAACTGATCTGATAGCTCCTCATCTTCGTCTGCAAAGAAATCTCTTATCTTTTGTCTCGTAAGAGTAAGGTCATCAGCACCGATATACCTTCGATCAGTCAGCACCTGTAGATCTGCGATGGCTTCATCAATATCCCCGGAGTAAGTCAGGGCTTCGGCACGGTTGAGCAGCACCTCTTCTCCCCTAAACATCACACCGATATGATAGGGAAAACCCACATTGGAATTGAGGCTGCTGCGCTCAAACAAGTTTTCATAACGCAGTGGAAAAACAGCATTTTGACCTTTGACCAGTGCCGGGTTTTCTCTCATATCGATTGCCCCAAAAGGATTGGTTGCGAACAGACTTCCATAAAAATCATTCTCTATTCCAAACGCAAAATCCGTTCGTTGTACGAGGCTTAGTTTCCGCATAAGCATGAGATTGGCTGGTTCATCGGGTGAAGAATATACCTGGGGATAAGCCGTAATGGACGAATTGGCGTTTTGATATTCATCAGAGCCAAAATCCCTTACATACGCCTCAGGATTTCCCTGCAACAATTCATCAGCATAGACCTTGCAGCGGAGAGGATCACCTTTGAAAAGATAGAATCGACAAGCAAAGGCCAATGCCGCATTCTTATTAAAATGGTATTTGCCCGAATTGTTATAAAAAGAATCATCCACCAGATCAAGCCCATCGAGTAGGTCATCTTCGATCCTGTCATAAACTCGTGATACAGAGATCCGCTCATATTGCTCTATAAAAACAGTCTCAGGCTGGGTCACGTAGGGTATCCCAGGGTCTCGAGATCCGGAAAGTACAATGTGCGCTCCGAATAAATTGACCAGCATAAAATGTCCGTAAGCTCGTGCCAGCAATGCCTCTCCTCGAATGGCGTCCCTATGACGTTCTTGTATCTCACCCTCGGCCGGGAGGTCATCCAGCACAGCCAGCACTTCATTGGCATGGGAAATGGCAGTGTAGGTTTCGTACCAAAAAAACTCCGGTGAATCTACTTCACCCGGATCCACCTCAGTTTCCTCCCATCGGTACAAGCGCTCGTGGAGAGGCCTGATGGTCGTACCAATGGTATACGTAAAATCGTCGGTCATCCAGTCTGTAAAAGCCGGTGAGGCAATAGAATAGGCATTGGTAAGCAATAGTGCCGCTTTGTCCAGGTTATCCAGGTCTACACGGTTGTCCGGTGCTTCGTCAAGGTAGGAGTCGCATCCAAATACGAACAAGAACGCAATCACCCACATACGGCTTAATCGGACGATATGAATCCTACGTTTCATCATAAGCCAACATTGAGTGAAAACGTGATCATTTTGGGTAAAGGCAGTGAAACCCCTCCCGAACTAAAGAACTCCGGATCCTGACCATTCAAAGCGGAATCAGAGTATAGTAAGGCCAGATTCTGCCCTTCTACACTTACACTAGCGGTAGAGAGTCCAATCTTTTTGATCATTGTAGAGGGCAATTGATAGTTGAGCCTTATGTTTTTTAAACGGACATGCGTACCATCAGCGACTCTGATGTCACTGTTGTTGTACAAAGAATAAGAATCATCCAGCGTCCGACTGAAGTTCCCCTCAGGGTCATAATACGCACTTATATTGGTCTCAGATCTGTTAGGAGGTATAACCGGAATGTTGGTAATCTCCTCGTCACCAGGCACTACCCATCGATCGCGGATTTCCCCTGACAGTGAACTAAAATCAGTAAGACTTCTGGACGAACTATACACCGTATTCAATCGAATGGCATAGTCAAACTTGAAGGTAATCAACGCACTCAAAGTAAAACCCTTGTAGGTGAATGTATTGGTGAACCCTCCGGCTCCTCGGGGTTCTGTCGGCCCCTCAAACTTGAAAGTCTCCACCAAATCATCTCTGGACTGTAGATCAAATCGGGTTACTACCTCACCGTCTTTGTCATAGAATGTCGGAAATCCTAGTTCCGATAGACCGGCAAACCTAGCTGAGAACAACCCTCGCCTTGGATATCCTAGCACCCCTGCCCCGTTCTGGGAGATCGCGTCGGCGGAAATTGGTCCAAAATCAAGTTTGGTGATTTCATCGCGTGTATAACCAAAATTGAAATTGGTTCTCCATTCAAAGCCGCCACTCGAAATATTCAGGGTGTTGATGGTAAACTCCATACCGATGGATTCCATATCGGCGAAGTTTCCAAACTTTACGCTCTGGCCTCCTACCCCGCTGGTAAGTACCTGACCGATCAGGTCGAAAGACTGGCGGTGAAACAAATCCACTGAGGTATAAACACGATTGCTAAAAATCCCTAAATCCATCCCTATATTCAGTTCCCTGAGCTTTTCCCATGTGAGCTCCGTATTGGCCAGGTCCTCGATATAGAGATAGGGTTCAACATCCGTAGGTCGGATGGTCACATCGCCCTGTAGATTGAGCAAGGCGCTGGCCTCGGGAGGGAGATTTCCTGAGATACCATAGGTACCCCTAAACTTGAGCTCATCTAGGAAGTTCACATTTGCCATGAATCTCTCGTTGTGGACGTTCCAGGCAGCGCTGGCATTCCATGTAGGCAGAAATCTGGCGTTTTTGCTTTCTCCGAGTTGGTTTGACCCATCGTACCGTACGGTAAAATTGGCTATGTACTTTTCACGAAATGCATATCCACCATTGAAGAAGAAGCCGATGAACCGATCCTTGCTTTCATCAAAGGAATTGATGTCGACATTTTGGAGATTGAAAAACCTCACGATGTTTGGGTCTGTGACAACTAATTTTCCGCTTTCGTAGAGCACACCCATGGACGTAGTGCTGGCCTCATCTCGGTTAGAAAACCGAATCTCCTGCCCTGCCAATGCATTGATGGTATGGTTCGTTCCAAATTGCTTTGACCACTCTCCACTAAATCGTGCAAAAAAACTTAGAAGGTCACTTTGATCCAGGTAATTGAAGCCGCCCTGAGGCAATACCACCACAGGATTCAATCCGGGGTTTTCCGGGTCATTAAATAATAGGTTGTTAGCGTCCTGAATAAACTGGGTATCGTCGGCTCGGTACGCTTCCGCCTGGTTGGATTTTTCGTGAACCGTATGGTCACGAGTGGTGGATGCGTATCGGTATTGGAGTACTCCCTTGAGCGAAAGATCCTTGATCGGTCGATAATCAAAATCCATCTGGGTAGATGCGTCTACCACCTCTATATCGATAAAATTGTAATCCAATTCATCCAAAATATTGAAAGGGGCAAAGTTTCTTCTGAAGTATTCCCTATCTCCATTTTCATCAAAAGGCCGAATCGATCGACTCGTATTCAGTGCAAAGCTGAGAGGGTTGATATCAAAGCCCCGACTATAGGTACCCGTGATAGGATCAAACTCCCTATCCCTGGTTCCCGGTGCCCTTTGGTCTCGATAGCTTCCCGAAAGTTTAAAACCAAAAGTGAATTTGTCTGACACGAAGTAGGTATTCCTGGCGGTAGCGGTTAGTCGCTGCACTTCATCCGCTATGGTCTGGCCTCCATCATGCATATAGCCGATAGAATAATAGCTATTGGACTTATCAGTACCGGTGGTGAAGCTCAAAGAATGCTGCTGCTGAAACCCAACATCATTGAACAGCACATCGAACCAGTCGGTATTCGCATTTTCATACTGGTTTAGAAATTCCTCATTCAACCCACCACCATTTCCCCAGGGGATTTCCTTGTCAGAAATGAGGGTAAACATCTTGCCTAGCGCTCCGTAGGTTTGAGCCCGAACAGAAGTGGTAATATCGATTCGGCCCTTTTGGTACAGCTCTCGATAAACAGACATTTCTTCAGCACTATTGAGCAGATTGAATTGATCATAGGTAGGCCGCAGCTGAAGGGAATAATTACCGGAATAGTTGATTTTCAATCCCCCTCTGGAGCCTCGCTTGGTCGTGATCACAATCACGCCATTGGCCGCCCTGGCACCGTAGATGGCTGTAGCCGATGCATCTTTGAGAATTTGATAAGACTCGATATCGGCGGGGTTGATATTAGCAATTGACGAGCTGGTAAGCGTACTTGCATTTCCTGAAATGAAATCATCGGTATCGACCGTGGACATGTCCTCGAGTATCACTCCGTCCACCACGTAGAGGGGTTGGTTATTTCCGTTGATAGAAGCGTTGCCCCGGATACGGATTTTGGGCGCAGATCCAAACGTACCGGAAACGTTGTCTACGGACACTCCTGCCACGCGACCTTCGAGCATACGCGCAGCATCCACTACCCCATCGATCTTGATGTCCTCCATGTCAAGGTGCTGTGCCGCCCCGGTAAACAGCTTTCGATCCACCTCCTGAAAGCCCGTGATGATCACCTCTTTCAACACCTCGGAATCCTCCTCCATTACGATATTCATGGGAGAGGCAGAAGCCTTCATGCGCAGAGGCTTCATCCCCAGCATGGTGATGACCAGTTCGTCTCCTTCGTTGGCTTCAAAGCGGAACTTGCCCTCGATGTCCGTGATGGCCCCTTTGGTCGTATTGGCTATAACCACCGAAGCCCCAATAAGGGGCTCTCCATTGGGGTCTTTTACCGTGCCTGCCACGGTGATACCCGATTGCGCCAGCCCATGAAACCCAAATGAGCATAACAATAGCACTACCGCAAGAAATTGGGGTATTCTGACAGGCATTTAAAAAAATCTAGTAATTAGTTATTCGCTTCCTTTTCAAACAAGTAAACCAGATCCAGCACTACGGTTTCAAAGAGCGCATTAAACTCTTCATCTGTCAAGCTCGCCAGATATTCATTCAGCTCCTCCTGTGTTTCATAAGTCTCTTGCCATTCTTGATAAGTAGCATCAGGAATTAACGCAAATTGAGAGCTTACGGAGTACCATAGTTCGTCATCTTCGTTCTTTTCAAGAGTAAATTCCTGTTCATCCCCTTCTTCCGGACTAAGGATCAAGAGTTCCTCTTCTTCTTCGATTTCCCAGGTCCCTTCGTCTGTTTCCGGCAATACACCATCTACACGAAACTCTCTTGAATAAGTACCATCGTTGTTGAGAACCATTTCAAGGGAAGTGAGCACGAGGCCTCCAAAAGTAATCTCTGAGATGTCATAGGTTGACCCTTCATTGCTTTCAAATCCCGGAGGGAGATTAATAGTAGCATAGCCAACCAGATCCCAGGTACCCACTTCATGCGGATCCGGTACCGGTTCGTCATCTTCACTACATGAGACCAATAGGCCGGCCACCGCCAAAAACAGTAAATAGAGTAGATTTCTTTTCATAATGGTATATTTAGTAAAAAGTCCAATTTAATCCTTAACCGCTAAATATCTTATACGCGCCAATAAAAAACAGCACAGGGGTTTCCTTTTTACATATGAGAAAGCTGATTTGATTGTGGATTTATGATTGGGGGATTGCGATTAGCAATTAGCGTTTTGCGAAAAGCGACAACTCAATGCAAATCCCCCTTTACCACGGAACCCGAGCCCCCTTTGAGGAAATCCAAATCAGCACCCTGATCGGCTTGTTCCACATGATCTACATATAGTTTGACATAGCCCCGATCCGTATGAGGAGGGGGTGGTGTCCAGTTTTTTCGTCTTTCATCCAACTCCTCCTCTGACACCTCAAGCGTGAGGCTTCTATTGGCCACATCCAGATGGATCATATCCCCATCCTCGACCAAGGCAAGGTTACCACCTAGAGCCGACTCAGGCGACACATGAAGTATGACGGTACCAGCAGCCGTACCACTCATTCTGCCATCTGATATCCGTACCATATCGGTCACTCCTTTTTCGATAAGCTTGGCCGGCAGGTCCACATTGCCCACCTCAGGCATACCGGGATAGCCCCTGGGCCCTACTCCCTGGAGTACAATCACGGAGTTTTCATCAATGTCAAGATTTGGATCGTCAATCCGTGCATGATAGTCATCCATGCTTTTGAATACCACGGCAGGGCCTTTATGATCCATCAATTCAGGTGTGGCTGCTGAGGGTTTGATGACCGCCCCATTTTCACAGAGGTTGCCTTTGAGCACTGCGATCCCGCTTTCTTCCTTGAATGGCGCCTCAAATTTTGCAATCACCTCCTGATTGTAGCATTCCGCCTTATCGAGATTGTCGTGATGTGATTTACCATTGGAGGTGATTACGTCTTGGTGAAGCAGGTGTTTGATTTCGTTGAGAATGACAGGCAGCCCTCCCGCATAGTAATAGTCCTCCATGAGAAATTGACCGGAAGGCTTCAGATTCAGCAAAAGGGGGACTTTACTACTAATGTCATCAAAGTCCTCGAGCTTTAAATCCACTCCTATCCTACCTGCAATGGCCGTCAGATGGATAATCAGATTGGTTGATCCTCCGACGGCTGCATTGGTGAGAATTGCATTCTCAAATGCTTGCCTGGTGAGGATTTGGCTCATTTTTAGATCTTCGTGTACCATCTCAACGATCCGTCGTCCGGAGTACTGTGCCATTACCTTTTTTCGGGAATCCGCAGCGGGGATGGCCGATATCCCGGGCAGGGTCAATCCCAATGCTTCAACCATAGTGGCCATTGTGGAGGCGGTGCCCATGGTATTGCAGTGGCCGTTGCTGCGGGCAGCACAGGCTTCCGCTTCGAACACATCCTGCTCTGTGAGCTCACCCTTTTGTTTTCGTTCTTTGATCATCCAGGTAAAGGAGCCTGAGCCTATTTCCCCTCCCTTAAACTTTCCGTTGAGCATGGGGCCGCCAGGTACCACTATGGTGGGCAAATCCACGCTGCAGGCACCCATGACTGTAGAGGGCGTAGTTTTGTCACAACCCGTAAGGAGTACGATCCCGTCCAATGGATTGGCACGAATGGACTCCTCTACATCCATGCTGGCGAGGTTTCTAAAGAGCATTGTAGTAGGCCGCATGATCGTTTCACCCAAGGACATCACCGGAAACTCCAAAGGAAAGCCTCCTGCCTCTATGACACCTCGCTTTACGATCTCTGCCAGATCCCTGAGATGAGCATTGCATGGGGTGAGCTCCGACCAGGTATTGCATATCCCGATCACCGGTTTGCCCTGAAAGTAGTCGTCAGGATAGCCCTGGTTTCTGAGCCACGAGCGGTGCACAAAGCCCATCTTATCATTTCCACCAAACCATTCCTGGCTTCTCAGGTCTTCTTTTTTCTTCATTGATAACCAATTTAACAGGAGTCCCTGCTGTCGTAAACAATTGTTACATACACAATATTCAAATATAACCAGCCCGGTTGTTTATTATTGATAAGATTTGTCCACACGATATGAATAAATGCGCTATTTAAGTATCCTGATTTCGCTATGTTGGTGCCATCATACCATGGGACAAACCTGCTTTGAAGAAAAGGCAGAGGAATATTCCATTCGTCACATGTACCGCGATGGCAACTATATCGGCGGTGGGGTCACGTTTTATGACATCAACAAAGATGGGCTGGATGATCTGAGCTTTGCGACGGGTAACAGCCAGGCACTTCAGGTGTATCTGAGTACCGGTACAGGCTTTGAAGATGTCGGCGGGCTGGGCATCAATGAAACCCGCGAATCAAAACAAATCCTCTGGATTGACTATGACAATGATGGCGATTCGGATCTCTTTGTTACCAACTACGAGGGTCCCAGCAGACTCTGGCGGAATGATGGAGACCTGAACCTTGTTGACGTCACTGAAGAAGCTGGAATTTCGGGGGTTCATATGCCGACGTTTGGGGCTGCCTGGGGGGATTTTGATCGGGATGGTTTTTTGGATCTCTTCGTACCCAATTATTCAAATCCTGCGTACGATGATAATCAACAACGAAACTACCTGTACAGAAATCAGGGGGATGGTACTTTCGTAGAAGTCGCCGATCGCCAAAACGTGCTGCTCCATGGTCAGTTCAACTACTACTTTTCAGGCGCCTTCCTTGACCTGAACAGGAACGGGTGGCCGGAGCTGTTCATTATCCAGGATTTTGGAAATAATACAGGGGTAACCGGCAACATTCTCTTTTGGAATGACCAAGGGCAATACAGACATGCTGATGCATGCGGCAGCCTAGAGGATATAAAAATGGATGCCATGAGTATCGCTTCTGGAGACTTTGACAAGAATGGATATCTGGATGTCTACATTACCAACACAGATTTCTCGCATGGCCGGCTACATGCCAACCTGGGTGATTCTACATTTGAAGACCAGGCCGAGCTCGCTGGAGTCACCTACAACGATGACGGATGGGGATGGGGAGCACAGTTCTTTGATTTTGACAATGACAGCTGGGAAGACCTGGGTATTGTGGGAGCAACACTAGCCCTGCAAGAACAGCCTCAGATCGATAAGCTCTACAGAAACCAGCGAAACGGAAGCTTTGAACTACTCAGCCCTGCCTGCGTAGACTTTAGCGACAGCACAAAATCCATTGGGTTGGCCTATGGAGATTACAATGCGGACGGACGCCTGGATTTTGCCATTGCCACCACCAAGACCGATTCTTCACGGTTCTATGAAAATATCCTCAACAACGGTAATCATTACCTCTACTGTGAATTGGAAGGAACACTGAGCAATACCGACGGTATTGGTGCCTGGGTGGAGTTGTATGCCCAGGATGACCATCAGGTGCGGTATACCACTGCGGGAGCCGGATTTTTAGCCCAGAACACCTCCAAGGTTCATTTTGGGTTGGAAAGTATCGATGTTGTCGATTCTCTCATTATCAAATGGCCGAGCGGTTGGACCGATCGGTATTACAGTATTCCTGCTGACCAGGTGCTCGATATCACCGAAGGAGAAACCGCTGACTTCCGATTTAATCTGGAGACGACCGCTGACGAACTAAGCAGTCAGGATGAATCGATTGTCATTTCTGCACCCACCTTCAATCAATACCAATGGAATAATGATTCGAAAACACAAAACATTACCACACAGTCCTCCGGTGTGTATGTTTGTTCGGTTATTGATGAAGAAGGACGAAGGGGTCTATCCAACCGACTTCTGATCCTGAAAAAAAAGGAAGAGGTATTATCTGCCCCAATCTTGCACACGGCTCCACCAAATCTTTATCCTAATCCAACTTCAGGTGTCCTCCATGTTTCATCTAATGAACCTTGTCTTATAAAAATCTACAACTCGGCAGGCGTGTTGGTGCTTGAAGGCTCAGAAATGAGATTAGATCTGTCGCCCTACCCTCGTGGTATTTATTATGCCGTCGTACAAACAGCCGGGAATACAATTATTGAGAAGGTATTGAAAAGGTAGTACCGTTGAAATCCATTTCAAGACGAAAGTCACACGTTTCCGCTTCGCTCAAATGCACGCTATCAGAGAGAAGGTATTGAAAAAATAGGAATCAGACGTAGCCCAGGATATGCCGGTGGAGATCGGGCCTTTCTACTAAGCTCAATCGCTCTTAATAGAGGAGGTGAGTTGAGATGAACAAAACAAAAGGCCATCCCTTAGGAATGGCCTTCTTATATTCATCGTCTTTCGACTTTTACTTAAATCCAATTCTATCAACGTAGAATACTTCACCTCCGGCAGTGCCTTCAGGTTTCAGAATCCATCGCTGAACACTTGTAAGATTTACGTCCGGATAACTAGTCAGATCTATTTCAAATTCTGTCCATTCACCTTCCACTACATTTACTGAATTGTAGTTACCCCAAACATCTCCGGTATCGTCACCCAGAATAGCTGCAACGGTCATGCCATTAGTACCCGCTCCACCATAGATGGCAAAAGTGAAGGTGCTAAGCAAAGATGCATCAATTGGATCCATTCCGCCTACAGAGATACCACCATCGGTACCATCTTCAGTAAATTTCGCAGATATGTCACCTGAGTAGAATGCCTCAGTACTTGCAAAGTCTGTAGTAACACCCCAGCTCCAGTCTCCACCATTAAAGTTGATGGCCTCGTCAAACATGGTCACGGCCAATTGACTCTTCGGTCCAAAACCAACTCGATCTACATAGATTACTTCACCTCCGGTAGTTCCTTCAGGTTTCAGAATCCATCGCGTTACATTGGCAAGGTTCACATCCGGATAATTGACCAACTCTATTTCAAACTCAGTCCATTCTCCTTCGACAATATTTACTGAGTTGTAGTTGCCCCAAACATCTCCGGTATCGTCACCCAAGATAGCTGCTACCTGTAGCCCATCAGTGCCAGGCCCTCCATAGATTGAGAATGCAAGCACTTCCTGTCCTGAAGCATCTATTCCACTCATTCCGCCTACAGAAATTCCGCCATTATCAGCATCTTCTGTAAACTTGGCGGATACATTTCCAGAATAGAAGGCCTCTGTACTAGCAAAATCAGCAGTACCACCCCAGCTCCAATTTCCACCTCCGAAGTTGATCATTTCATCAAACATATCAATAGGTAGAGGATCTGGGCCTTCGCTAGGCACGATCAAAGTTACTCCCAAGATACCAGAGAACCCATGAACAGTGGTATAAGAGATTCCTCCTGACATAGCTCCCTCTGGAACAGCAAAAACTATCTCTGTGGTACTTTGACTAACAAAGTTCGTAATGTCTCCAGCCCCAGAAATGGTCAATGTTGCCACCAAATCAAGATCAGTACCAGTAATGGTCAAATTATCCACTCCAGGAACGGCAGGACTAGGCGTAGCAGTCGTACCTACTGGAAGAACAATCGTAAGATCACTGGAAACAACATCAACAGGAGACCTTTGCTTCAATGTAATAGGACCGTCTACCGAGGTAGCAGGCACAGCCACCACGATTTCCGTAGCAGAATGACTTACAAAATCGGCTGCTACAACAGAAGCTCCGGCATCACCATCAGAGAAAACAGCTTCTGTAACCAAATCAAGATCAGTACCTGAAATGGTCAAGTTGCTCTCATGACGTGCTGCGGCCGGACTCAATGAAGTGATCGCAGGCAACGTAACTGTCAATTGATCATCAGAAGCAAAAGTCAAAGGCTCAGTACCTCCGGTAGCAAAGATCAGGAATCCTGATTGTGCTTCCATAGGAACCGGCACGACCAACTCTGTTTCTGACTGGCTCACAAACATAGTAGTGTCAACCACCAAATCAGCAGAGAAAGTCACTGCCTCGATCCAGTTGATCTTCTCACCAGTAATGGTAATGTTCGCTCCTGGTCGAGCTTCAGCAGTAATACTTGTGATGTCCACCTCTACTTCAAAATTCAGAAGTGATTTAGACTCAATGTCTCCATCAGGAGTTTTCAAAATGATTGTACCCGCTTCGGCAGATTGTGGCACAGCCACCTCAATGAGTGTAGCAGACTGGCTGGCAAATTCAGCACTTGTCACTTCCACCGATGGCTTAAACATGATCGCCGATACATCATCCAGGTTTTCACCAATGAACACAATCGTATCCCCATGATGTACCCCCGAAGGGCCAAAACTTAGTAGCGTAACCCCATCGCCTGAGCCCATAGTATCGTCCTCCTCACAAGAGACAACAAATACCAACGTGGCAAAAACCGCAAGGAAGGCTACACCTTTATATATTCTATTTAGTATATTCTTCATTTTCCTAGTTTTTAATTGATTGGAACAAATCGAATGTTGTCAATGTAGAATTCAACGAAGTTTCCACTGTTGTCAGGAGAACCCAACATCCAGGTGCTGAATGAGCCGGCGTTTTCCTCGATAAAAGGCATACCCGGAGTGTATTCTACATCGGCCGGTGCGCTCATATGATATTGGAATTCAGTCATCGGTACCACCACAGTGATCCATCGACCATCGGTAGTAAACTCCTCACCTGCTACATCCCATGGGCCCCAAATTCCTCTGGAGTTAAAGTCATTACCCCAGATTTCACCGTTACTATCTGTATGATCCGGCCCTGACAAACAAAGGTTAAGGTATCCACCATACCAAGCGTTCACCTTAGCTTCAAACTTCAGCTGATATTCTCTGTAAGATCCAGGAAAATATGGATAGAAGTTTTCAGTTCTGTTAGGATCAGCTCCTCCCCAGTATTCCATCAAAAGCGGAGACGCTCCATCACCTTCATTCCGTTGGTTGGCATCGATATTGCCTCGCACCACCAGGTAGTTTCCGTTGATGTCGCCATCACCTGATTCTACCAGTCCGGTTCTCCAACCGTTACCGTTCTGTCCATCAAAATCCAATACAATATTTCTGGAATCCCAGATATTGAAATTAGACGCTCCTTCACCAAAATTGGTAGACACAACCACCGGACCTTCAGTAGCTCCAGCAGGTACGGTCACCTCCAGTGAGGTTTGAGTGATTGCAACCACATCGCCTGTTTCTCCACCTTCAAAAGTCACGGTAAGAGGCTCAAAGAAGAAGTTACCTTCAAGTACCAGGTTCTCCCCGGCCTGAGGCCACTCATTAACCGCACTGTAAATCTCCGGAGGGTTAATTGCAACGATAAAATCATACTCAAGGGTATCTGATGCTGTATTCACCAAATACATTTTATCAGTAACAGCGCCCGGAGCATCATCAGGTACACTTACGTGTATTGATGAATTGGTCACCCAGCTTGGGTTAATTTCCGCCTGCTGGTCGTTGAACCAGATTTCACGGGTACCCCCCAGATTTCTACCAATAATGGCTATCGTACTACCCAATCGAGCACTTATCAGAAGTGAATCTGAAGCGTCAGGATCAGTCACACGAATATAAGATATGCTTGCAGGTCCACTAGGGTCTTCAATATTTACCCCACTTGGATCATCACAAGAAGTAAACACCGCCGTGCTCAAAAGAGCGCACGGGATGAACATCATTGTTATATATTTTAATAATTTCATGTCTTATCTAATTTTATTCACCAAAATCATAAGGTACCGGATCTTCCGCCAATCTATCATTGGTCAAAACCTCTGTTGCAGGCAACGGAAGGTTCATACCACCTGGGAAGCCAACTCCTCCATCTACAAATGGCCCTGTGAATACCACCGCAGGATCTGTATTTTCATTGCCTCCAGTGCCAATTTCTCCAGCAGCCAATAGCTCATAGTTGTCAGGATCATTCACATTGTTAGGATCGTCATAATCAATCCTGAAGTATCGATCCGTTCTATTCTGGCCATTTAGATAGTTCAGTGCATTGGTAGGATTTCTGTAATACCAACGTTTCACATCCATCCAGTTGGCTCCTTCTATACCAAACTCAATTCTTCGCTCTCTCATCAGCTCAGAGAAAGAAACGGAAGCTCGGGTATTCAATCCTGCTCTTTGTCGTACAGCATTGTAAGACGCCAAGCCAGGCCCTGAGTTTAGTGAACCAGCACTTCCCATCAGCGCTTCGGTATAAATTAGATATACATCTGAAAGTCTCAACAAGTTGTTGTTCAAAGGCGAATCCTGATTGGTAATCAGATAACCACCATTGTCCGCATCATTACCTACAATATGCTTCTTAATGTTGTTCAACAATGGAGAAGGACCTACGTCAGTACCATCATCCAACTGGTGAACAATGAAGTACTCATATCCACCATTCTCAGTGGCTATATAATCGTAGAAGTCACCGAGTGACATGTAAATCGCTCTTTGTCTTTCATCAGTTGCTCCTTCAGCGTTTGCTTCCAGGTCTTGCATAAAGCTCATGGTTACACACTTACCACCTCCCCAGGCAGCATTGTCCCCGGTTTGTGATGAGTGTCTACCAAATCTTGCCTGACGGCTACTACCTGTAGCATATCCTTGGTTGATCCATTGCATAGCGAACAAAACCTCACCTGCATTCTCATTTTCGATCTTGAACAGATCTTCATAGCTATCATATAGTGCAAGTCCACTGTTGTTGATCACATCTTCTGCATAAGCAGCAGCAGCAGCAAAATCATCCGCTGTAGTAGAACCGAAAGATGCATCTCCAACCTTGCGCTGAGCGATTGTCAAGTGCAGCTTAGCCAACGCACCTTTGGCAGACCAAGAGGTCACACGACCCGGCTCATCCGCCAATGGAAGATTCTGAGCAGCATACTCAAAATCTCGCCTTGCAAACTCATATACATCAGACACCTGGATTCTAGGAAGGTTCAAATTATCATCTGCGATATTCTGTGCAGGGTTTTCGATAATAGGAACGGCTCCCCAATGCTCTGCAAGGATATAGTAAGCAAATCCTCTGTGGAACCTTGCTTCAGCAACACCCGCATCAATTGTGGCTTGATCTACCCCATAGCTAGCCGCTACCGGTGGCATACCATTGATTACCGCATTGGAAAAGGATATTACGTCATAAAGCCCCTGGAACCCTCCACTGATGATTCCGTTCTCAGCATTGAAAGACACGTAGAAAAACTGTCCTTCCTGATCCCAAGTGTGGTGCATATCACCCGCCAGTACATCACCGGCACTCCAGGCAAAAACATCATTGTAACCAAACCATGGCCTTCCATAGATAGTTGCAGTAGCTGATCGAATCTCGTCAGCGTTGCGATACCATCCGTCTACAGTCGCTTCGTCTAATGGAGCAAACTCCAAGAAGTCCTCCTGACATGCACTAAATGAAATGATCAGCGCAGAGGTCAATATATATTTAAAGTATTTTTTCATAATTAATCTGATTTTCAATTTTAAAAATCAATTGTAACACCCATAGTATATACCGTAGGAGTTGGGTATCTACCCATATCTACATTCTGGAACAGTGGATTCTGCTCAAACGCCCCCACCTGTGGATCCAAACCTGAGTAATTAGTAAATACGAATGGATTTTGAACATTAGCATATACTAGCACATTGGACATTTTAGCCTTTTGAGTCATCTTGCTAGGCAATCTATACGACAGCTTGATGTTCTGAATTCTCACGAATGTACCATCCTCTATCCAACGGTCAGATTTTACATGGTTGTTGTTTTCACCTCCATTATCAAATCTTGGCATTGTTCCATTAGGATTTATCAATCTTAGATCATCAGGATTGTCAGGATCACCCAATTCAGGATCGATAAGCTCAGTTCTGGCTCTATCCTGTACTGTTACAGACTGGTTACTGTAGTTATCCAGCATAGACTCCACTCGAGCTCTTGAGTAGTTGAGGATGTCTCCACCCACTGTACCGATCAAGTATACATCCAGAGTAAATGGTCCGTAAGAAAACGTGTTGTTGAATCCAAAAGTAAAATCAGGGTTTGGATCACCGATCACTCTTTGATCCATTGGCGTGATCACACTGTCACCATCAATATCAACCCATCGAATATCACCTAACCAAAGACCCACAGTCTTTTCTATGTAGTTGATTCTTTCCGGAGCGTCGGGATCATCAGGATCAGGAGTATAGTTTGGATCCTCTATCTGGATCACGTGTGTATCTCTGATCTCATCAGCTGTGGTAAAAATACCATCGCTGACATATCCGTAGAACTGTCCTACAGGGTACCCTTCCTGTGTCCAAACCGCATCCTGGAATGCTGAATACCAGTAAAGGTCCTCTGTCAGAGGGTTACCAGCCAGCTTGGTTACTTTATTTCTATTGAAAGCGATGTTACCATCAAAGCTCCACTGGAACTTACCTACGTCTACCGGAGTAGCGCCAAGGCTAATTTCGATACCTCTGTTGGTCATGCTACCCACGTTGGCTTGAGGCGCCTCGATAATACTACCGAAGATAGAAGGCAAGTTAACTTCCAACAACAGGTTGTCAGTTTTCTTGTCGTATGCCTCTACAGTCAAATCAACTCGGCCATCAAAAAGAGTCATATCAACACCTACGTTGATCATTTCTGTTGCCTCCCACTGTACATTAGGGTTTGAGTAGCGATTTGGTCTTACACCAGCTCCTGCCCATGTTTGGCCCGGAGTAAGCGAAGCACCAAAAGCGTAGTCCGCGATGGCCTGGTTACCAATTTGTCCCCAACCCACACGCAGCTTCAAGTTGCTGATCACGTCAGACTGCTTCAAGAAACCTTCGTTGGAAATTCTCCATGCAGCAGAAGCTGATGGGAACCATCCATATCGGTAGTTGGCACCAAATTTAGATGAACCATCCCTTCTGATAGTAGCTGTCAACAACAGACGATCATCAAAGTTATAGTTCAATCTAGAGTACCATGAGTACAGCGAAGACCATCCTGTCCAACCATCAGGCACGATGTTAGACTGCTCTCCCTGAGACAAGTTTGGAATGTCATTTGGAAGGTTTGCTTTGTAAGCCACAAATCCGTCCCAAGAGTTTTTCTGTGCTTCCGTACCAGCCATCAACTTAATGTTGTGTGCTCCGAAAGTCTTGTCATAAGTCACATAGTTTCTCCACTGCCATCCAAAGCTTTCACTCTGTCTTTGAGCAAACTGGCTAACAGGGTTAACCACTTGACCCAATTCATAGCTCTGCTGCATGGCCTTGTTTACAGAAGTATTGTAGTTCATACTGAATTCAGATCTTAGCTTCAATCCTTTGATCACCTCGATCTCACCAAATATGTTACTTAGTACCTGATGACCTACTACATCGTTGTTTCTGTATTCAGAAAGGGCCACCGGGTTAGTACCACCGAATTGTGTATCAGGGCCGGCGAACGTTCCGTCAAAGTTTCTAACAGGAACTGCAGGAGATACATACTGTGCTTGAGAAATCACACCGTCTCCACCGTCACCCATTACAATGGTTTCTTCTCTTCTGGAGAAGTTGACATTGGCTCCAATGTGGAAGCCTTCTTTTACCTTACTGTCTACATTAGCACGAACGTTGAACCTGCTCATGTCAGAACCCACTACAATACCTTCCTGCTCAAAATAACCTCCAGAAACGTAGTAGTTGGTGCTTTCTGTAGCACCTGACATAGACAAGGTGTGGCTTTGCATAGGAGCAACCTGGAATACAGCTTCCTGCCAATTGGTACCAGGTCCAAGAATAGACGGATCAGCGAATCGCTCGTTTGAATCGATACCACTTACTTCCTCAGCAATTTCGTTGCTATATTCTGCAAATGCAGGAAGGTCCATCATATCATAAAGCTTGCTTACCTCCTGGATACCGTAGTAACCAGAGTAAGTAACTTTCGCTTCACCTTGCTTACCTCTTTTTGTAGTAATGATAATTACACCGTTTGCAGCTCGTGAACCGTAGATCGCAGTTGCCGATGCATCCTTAAGCACTTCCATGCTTTCGATATCGTCAGGGTTGATACCGGCTAGAGGGTTGGATGCAGATTCCTGCTGTCCACCAGCACCACCGGCCCAGTCAAACCCGGCCAAATCACCAGCTTCACCGCTCACCTGTACACCATCTATGACATACAACGGTTCGCTACTACCTGTAAGTGATGTAGTACCTCTAATCCTGATCGAAACGGCACCTCCAGGTTGTCCGGAGTTTTGAGTTACCTGTACACCGGCCACACGACCCTGCAATGCCTGGTCAACACTGGCGGTAACAGATCCCCTCAATGCATCCCCAGTCACACTGGATACCGCACCGGTCAGGTCGCTTTTCTTTTGCGTACCATAACCTACAACCACGACTTCCTCGAGAGTCTCTACATCCAGTGCTAAGCTGAAATCGAGTTGAGATCGAGAGCCGACTGCTTGTTCCATTGTTTCGTATCCTACAAATGAAGCCACCAGTATGGCATCATCTGAGTCTACCTCAATGGAATACTTACCGTCAATGTCAGTCACTGTACCCTTGGTTGATCCCTTGATGATCAGAGTCACACCAGGAAGAGATGAACCATCATCGGATGCAGTAACTGTTCCGCTAACTGTCCTTGCTTGACCGTACGTGTCAAACGCGGATAATCCAACTAAGCAAGCGAGCAGAAATACCCTGCCCTGCTTCCATAGCGGATGACTAATTAGCGCCATAATTCTAGAGTAATAGTTTTCCATAATTTAGCTTTAGTTAATTAATCATTTATCTAAATATTAAAAATCAGTTCAACATCTGGAGATCATGCCTAAGCCTTCCCTCCAAAATGTAACACTTCAAAGCAAGCGTGTAACTCAAATAAGGGCACACGACACCCTAAAATGATTTTCAATATTATATCCTAAGGTAAAACATCACCTGTACATTTTGCCTACATTAATGTATCATTATCGCTAAAGTGAGCTAGAGGACATTTTGAGGCATATTTTGGCAACTTTCGGACATTTCTATCCGATGTTAGAATAGGATTATTCCATGGCGTCTGCCTCCTCGCCTACTTGCTCTTCTCTGAGCTTGGACTCCAGGTATTTGCTTGGTAAAACGTGGTAGGCCTCCTTAAAATAATTAGAAAAATAGCGGGGATTGTTGAACCCAACTTTATAGGCTATTTCAGATACGGAAAGTTGACTCTTTTCGAGGAGCAGGGCGGCACGCTTGAGTCGTATGTCCCGGATAAACTCTATCGGAGACTGACCGGTGATCGATACGACCTTCTTGTAAAGCTGCGCCCGGCTCACGCCCAGTTCGCGGCTAAGCTCCTGCACTGAAAAGTCAGCATTGGACATGTTTTCTTCTACAATGGCCAAGGCCTTTTGGATCATCTTTTCATCCAGTGACGTGACGGCTATTTCAGTCGGTGATACTTCGATCTTCTTTTGAGAGCTGGTGATGTTTTCCTTCAGGCTCAGAGCACTCTTGATGCGATTCTCCAAAATCTCAAAATTGAACGGCTTGCTGATGAAGTCTATCGCTCCGGCTTTGAGTCCTTCGATCTTGTGGGTATCGGACTGATGAGACGACAGCAGGATCACAGGGATGTGCTTGGTCTTACGATCCTTCTTGAGCTTAAGGGTCATGTCGATCCCATTCATCTTAGGCATCATCACATCGCTTACGATCAGATCCGGCTGATGTCGGAGGATCTTATCATAGCCCACTTCTCCGTTCTCAGCTTCAAGCATGTTATAATACTGACCCAAGTTGTCTTTGAGGTAAAACCTAAAGTCCGCATTGTCCTCAACAAGGATGATGGTGTACTTCTGGTTGTTCAGCGTATTCATAGCGTCTTTGACGCTTTCACTTTCATTGTGCAGAACATCATCCGGCTCTGCGACCTCCTCGCTTTGATGATTTTTGGAAAGCGGGAGTTCAACGAAGAACGTAGTGCCTACGTTCACCTCACTTTCCACCCAAATGGTTCCTTTGTGAAGCTCAACGAATTCCTTGGTAATGGACAGCCCAATACCACTGCCATGATTCACCATGTTGCTTTGTGCATCACTCTGATAAAAGCGTGCAAAGACGTGCTCCATGTTTTCTTTACTGATGCCAATGCCGGTATCAGCCAATGATATTCTCACCAGATCTTCATTCTCACTTTCTCTGACCTGATCAATCTTCAAAGTAATTGAGCCTTCCGGCTGAGTGAACTTGAAGGCATTGGAGAACAGGTTGAACATCACCTTTTCCATCTTGTCCCGGTCAAACTTAGTATACAGCTCCTTGTAATCGGACTCGAAATGCACTGCCACCCTGTTTTCCCTGGACAGGTCTGAAAATGACTCAATGATGTCTCTCATAAACTTGATCAGGTCTCCACCTGAAAGTGATATCTGATGCTGACCGGCTTCCATCTTCCTGAAGTCCAGCAACTGATTGACCAGCGTAAGTAGACGTTTGGCGTTTTTTTGAATTACCTGAAACTCGTTGTTGAACCGGGAATCTTCTGCAGATTTGATGATACGCTCGATGGGAGTAAGTATCAATGTCAGCGGTGTCCTGAACTCATGACCGATATTGGTGAAGAACCGCATTTTCATCAAATCCAGCTCATGAAGGCGTTTGGCCTGGATCTTTTCATTTTCGATCTCTGCCACCAATCGCTCACGATCAATCCTGATTCGCAGGATCAAGTACAAAATAAGCAGACCAAGTAGTGCATAGGCCAAATAGGCCATGGGTGTCTTCCACAATGGAGTAGAGACAAAAATGGTTTTGCTGATTGTCTCTCCCGTCCAGTTGTTTATGTCGTTGGTGGCCTGCACTTTGAATGTGTAGGTGCCGGGATCAAGGTTGGTGTATTTAGCCGTTCGTTGTTCGCTATTGGCCATTACCCAGTTTTTGTCGAAACCTTCGAGTTTGTAGCGATAGATCACTTTTTCAGGCTTTCGATAGTTCAACGCCGTAAAGCCAATCGTGAAAGAATTTTCAGAGGGTTTTAAAGGGATGAACTCATCACGGGTCACCCCGTTTTCCAGAACAACCCGTCCGTTAAACACCTGACCTGCCTCTATTTTTTTGTTGTGGATCTGAAAACCGCTAAACACGATCTTGTTTTCAGATGCTCGTGGCTCGATGGTTTCAGGATCAAAAATATTCAGTCCATTCGCACCGGCAAAAGCCAAAGTGCCATTAGGTGACTGGGCAGACGAACTCTGATTAAACAGGTCTCCCTGGAGCCCATCGGCTTCATTGTAATTATAAATGACTGCCTGGCCGTCAACCATTTTGAGCTGCGACAGTCCTTTGTTGGTACCCAACCAAATATCCCCGTTCCTTCCTTCCTGGATCGATACGATATAATTGCTGATCAGGCCGTCCTTGATGGTGTAGTTGGTAAACGAATCGCTCTTAATGTCATAACGGCTCAGTCCATCCTGGGTACCCAGCCAAAGCATTCCCCTGCTGCTAAAAAATACGTCTTCAACGCTGTTGTTGGTCAGTGAGTTGGGGTCAGAAGCCTGGTTTAGGTATTGCCTGGTCATATTGAGTTCGCTATCCACCATGTACAATCCATAGCCTGTACCCAACCAAATATTACCTTCTGAATCTTCATCAATCGCAGTGATGTAGTCCGAAACTATATCGCCATTGAGCGAGGAGAATTCGGCCAGTTTATTGTCATTCTTATCAAACACCAGTGCCCCTCCTCGCAGGGATCCTACCCATAGATTGTCCCTGGAGTCGACATACAAAGACCATGCACTGTTGCCGGGAATATCGTATTTTCCGGGTATGTCGATGTAATTTATATATCTCCTGCCATCGTATTTGATCAATCCTCCATGGTAAGTACCAATCCAAATTCCATTTTTGCCTTTAGCGACAGACACCACGGTGGTGGAGCCAATGTCGTTGGCCGACCTACCTGATTTCCGACCGATCACCTGGTATTTATTGGTATTCAAGTCCAAATGCATCAATCCACCCTTGTCAGAGCCAATCCATACCTTATCGTCCCGATCCATGATCAGGGCATTGATGTCATTGAATGTGGCATTTTCATCGGAGGTATACTTATGGTACCCAAAGGCATTGGAGGAAGGGTTGAAGAAGCTCACCCCTCCTTTGTTGGTGCCTACCCAAATGGTACCCTCCTGGTCTTTGCACACTGCCACAGCCCCGTAATGGTTGAGACTACTCGGGTCAGAGGGGTCATACACCAGCCTAATGACTGACAGGTCGTCCAGATTGACAATAGAAACCCCTCCATGATCTGTAGCGATCACTACACGACCCAGGTCATCTTCTACAATACCGGTCACCAGGTTGGAGCCCAATTTGTTTTCGTCAAAGCGTATAGGCTTGCTGTCCTTATCTTTATAATAGAGAGCCCCGGGGGTTTCTGATTTACTATAAGTCCACATCCCTCCGCGGCTGTCTTCAAACATCATCACGGGATAGTTGCCCTGATCAATATCCTTCAGAATGTAGTCCTCCATGATCTTATGGCTATCCACATCCAATACCACCATTCTGCCATCCTGATGACCTATTAGGAGATTACCGTCATCGTTGATCCGTACATCCTGAGCGAGGGGCGAGTTTTGATATACACCGGGCCCAGTTGCATTTAGAAATACAATTTCGTTTTTCTCCGAAACCTTAAACAAGCCATAGGTATTACCTATCACCCAAAGACAGTTGTTTCGGTCTTTCACCACCTTCTGAACCAAGCCTGACCGCACAGGCATAGCATTGATGAGGAAGCCAATATCCACAAACTGCTCCTTGTACACGTCAAAACCTGACAGCTGATCGCCGGTTTGGATCAGGATCAGGTCGCCAGGGCCTTCTGTAATCCAAATGATGGAGTTGTTGCTAAGAGAGATTTCTTCAGAGACATTGTTATGAAAATAGTTTCTCACTTCATGCCCGTCGAACCGGTTGAGACCCCAGTAGGTTCCAAACCACATATAACCGATTTTGTCCTGGTAGATGGACGTCATTCGGTTGATAGACAGACCGTTTTTGGTGGTGATGTGCTCAAAGCGCACAGATTGGTTTTGAGCCCACAGTCCTCCAATGGATGTAGCCAGCAAGGCAAGAGATAGTATTGTTTTCAACTTCACTGTTCTTCTAGTTTATGTATCCCGGTGGATAAAAATAGTGAATTAATGCTTTATGGTCAGGATTGGCCGGCACTATGGAGTGGATTGTACTGCATATATAGCCAGCACGAACAATTCAGACCAAAATATAGGTCAGCAGAAAACCAAAGGCCGTCTCTGGTTTCCATTACGGAATCAGAGACGGCCTTCGTATTTATCAGTTCTTAGTCAATCGAAACATCAGCACGTCATGCGCTCCGATTTCGACATCCAGGGCTTTCTTAGTAGTTCCCTGATCCTTGTGCGTCCATAGATTTTTCAGCTTGAATGATGTCTGGCTGAAGTCAATGTAGGTTGGGGAAATATCATCGTTGATCACATACTTCTTCCAGGCAAAATGCAGGCTACTGGTTTCGTTCTTCCTGTTGAGGAAGCAGGCAGCATAGTCACCGTTTTCTAGCGGTTTCATCCACAACTCCAGTCCATCAGACGACCAGACGCGGAACCCCTGGATACCCTTTGGATCCTGGTTCACGGCAATTACGTCCTTATTGGTTAGAATCTCCTTTACCTCATCAGACATTTTTCGGATGTCGTTGCCTGCGATCAACGGGGCAGCGAGCATCGCCCACATACTGAAATGAGAACGGTCCTCTGCGATAGTCATGCCGTTGCCTACCTCCATCATGTCAGGGTCATTCCAGTGACCTGGGCCGGCTACTTTTCTCAGTACATTGTTGTCTCGAAGGTCTAGCACCTGGAGTACCCCCCATTGCTTCCATGATCCATGGTCGATCACACAGTCAAAGCAGTGATAAATATCGCCGGTGGTTCTCCACAAATGCCCTACGTCCTGGGCCCATTTCCATGGTTCGCCATCTCCCCACTCGCATATGCTGAATACGATCGGGCGGCCTGCTTTCTTCAAGGCTTGTCGCATGGTGAGGTAGGCGCCTTCATGCTTGAGGCCCTCGGTAGCACACCAGTCGTACTTTAGGTAATCAATGCCCCAGTTGGCGTACTGTTGTGCATCCTGAAATTCGTACCCACGGCTACCGGGCCGTCCGGCACAAGTTGTCCACCCGGCATCAGAGTAGATTCCCAGCTTAAGGCCTTTAGAATGTACATAATCGGCCAATGCCTTCATCCCTGAAGGGAACCGTTCAGGATCTGCCTGAATGTTTCCATTTTCGTCCCGTTCGCCATGCCAGCAGTCGTCAATGTTGATGTATTCATAGCCGGCATCTTTCATGCCACTGCCCACCATAGCATCGGCAGTCTCTTTGATGAGATCTTCACTCACATTGCAGCTAAAGTAGTTCCAGCTGTTCCAACCCATCGGTGGCGTAAGGGCCAGGCTGTCAAATTTTTGGGCATAACCCACCCCGGCACACAAAACCAGTAGATAAGTAAATAGTCTTTTCATAGTCAATTTTAGTTCTAGCGTAGTTAAATAATCCAATATTCGTTCTGATCCACAGGGGTCAGAAACTCTTTAGTTTTAGTCTTTGCATTAGCTCCATCATGGCCCGGCCGTTGTGATAGGGGCACTTCCATGGCCCGGCTTTGTCTTCGTCGGTGCTCACCACCCCATCAGCGTCTACCATCCAATGCCATTCTCCATTTACATGGTCGATGATTTTCACCTGGATAAAATTCCACACCTGTCGAGCCGTTTCGAGGAACTTTTCATCTTCAGTAATCTGGTAGGCGTTGACAAGCCCGACCAAAGCCTCAGCCTGCGGCCACCAATGCTTGGTGCGGTCGTGTACTCCTGCCGCGTTGCCTTCGTTCATCAGGCCGCCATCCGAGTCCAACCCTTCCAAAGCTGCATTGGTCATGTTGATCGCAAATGCTTCCGCTCTCTTTCTCAGGGTTTCATTGCCCAACACCTCTGTAGCCTCGTGCAGCAGCCAGCCTCCTTCTATATCATGACCATAGGAAAAGTCCTCGGATTTCAGATTCCACTTTTCATCAAAGAACAAATGAAAATGACCATCATGCCTCACAAACTTCTCCATGAATAGCTCAATTAGCGATGCCAACGAAGCCTCAAATTTTTCGTCCTGCCATACCCTAAAGAGGTTGGTATAGGCCTCCAGCACATGCAGGTGGGTATTCATCGTCTTGGCTTCATTCTGATCCTTGTCGCTGAGCCTTAGGTCTTCCAAAAGATTCCAGTCTTTATCAAAAGCCTCCAGGTAGCCTCCAAATTCCTTGTCGAGGCTGTATTCTTCCAGGAGATTGTACAGCTCTATGGCGAGCATGAGTACATCCTTATCTTCGGTGATTTTGTAGTATTCCGCCAGGGCATATATGGCAAATGCCTGTGCATAGACCTGCTTTTTAGTCTCCTTTGGGTTGCCCTCATGATTGAGCATCCAGTACACTCCGCCATTTTCTTCGTCGATGAAGTGCGTTTTAAGGTATTCATAGGCCCGATCGGCAGTCTGTTGGTAGACAGGATCTTTCGTGTTTAGATAAGCACTGGAGAATGTCCAAAGGATTCTGGTATTCAGTATTACACCTTTGTCGGCCTTAGCGACTATGTTGTCGTTGCCATCTATTTGCCCATAAAATCCGCCATGTTCCTCGTCGATCATTTTCTTTTGCCAGTAGGGCAAAATGTTGTTTTCGAGAATGGTCTGGCAGGCTACGGTAGATAATGGTCTGAGGTCTATCACCTTTTCTTGCTGTTAGGGTGAAAAATGAATTATATCCGACAAGCGGCTTTACATATCAAATGTAACAAGCAGTACCCTAAAATGGCCAGAAGTGCCTGGCTAATTTCGGGGAGCTTTAGATCATTTATCCGTGCGGAAAGGCACTGCAGGCAGGCCTTCCTTGTTGTACACGTTGCACGCAGGGTTATCCGCCCAGGCATATCGGATGTACGCAGGATTGGCTACCTGATCAGAGGAGATCACGATGGCGTCTCCTTCTATGGTACCCTGAGCCCAATAGAACTTCTTATCCTCTCCTGCCACGGCAAATCCCACCAGCTCCTCACCTTTGATTTCAAGCGATGACCCGAACAATTCGTATTGGATCGTCACCTTGGAACCTTCTACAGAGTGGCTTTTGTACATAGGGCCGGAGTAAACCAAATCCTCACCAAAGGCTACCTTTCTTGCGGCCAACCATAGCCGCTTACCCACGTCTTGTTTATTTCTTGGATGGATGTCCTCGGCATCCCCTATATCGATGATGGTAGCCATTCCCGTATTGGGTAGCTCTAGTGTCTGGGTTTGTGCCTCTTGCAATGCCGCCCAGTTGCTTTCGCTGGGTTGTTCTTTTCTCGCCTGCCAGTTGGCCAGCTGAACATATAAGAACGGGAAACTTCCCTGTTTCCAGTATTCTCTCCAGTCGCGGATCATTTGCCCGAACAACTCACGATAATACTGCGGCCTACCTGCATTCCCTTCTCCCTGGTACCAGACGGCTCCTTTGATAGAATAGCCCGCAATCGGATAGATCATCTGGTTAAACAAAAAACTCGATTTCCATTCATACCTATAATCTTCAGGCATTTTTGCCTCCACCGTGTTAGAGTACTTCCAGGGCCCTTCAAGCGAAGTTTTTTTCTTGCCTTCCTGCACCCACATTGCACCTTCTTTACCCAGGTATACCCTATTGTCCCAGTCATTCACCGCTCGGAAAGCGATGGTATTGGTTCCTTTGACCAGGTACTCCGGAGACAACTCAAACACCTCCAGAGGCTGCCACTTTCTGTCCCAGATCTCGACGCCATTGACGTATATCGTCACCAATTGCGTGAGCATCCCGAACGATAGCTTCACCTTTTTGGTGTTTTTCAATTCAAAAGTCTTTCTGAACCAGGCAAAATCTGACAGTGGCTCTGAATTTGGAAGCGATACCTCTGTCCAATCGGAATCATCAAAATCAGCCTTTTGAATGCCTGTAGCAATCGAACCTTCTTTATCCCAGATCATGTCCCACTTGGCTTTCGTCAGACTGTCGTTGTTTGCCAGCTTCTTGGGCCAATCAATCGCAGGGTCAAGTACTTCGCCCGCTTCTTCTTTATAGCCCTCTACACCCATCAAAGTCTCAGCACTTGTCCAGGCTTCCGCAGGGGTGCCTCCCCAGTTGGAGTTGATGATCCCGACCGGCACGCCCTTCTCCATGTGGTTTTTCTTGGCAAAGAACCAGGCTACCGCTGAAAAATCGCCCACGTTATCAGGGTTAGCAGCACTCCAGGCCCCTCCCGTGATGTCGTCAACCGGTACAGGTGATTTCCCTTTTGGTACTTTAATCTGACGGATCTGAGGGTAGTTGCTGTCAGCTATTTCTGCCTCCATATTGTCTATGTGATCGCTCACTTTCCATTCCATGTTGGATTGGCCTCCAGCCACCCAGACATCCCCGAAATACACATCAGAATAGGTGATCTGTGCATCACCAAAGATCACAACTGTATGTGGGCCTCCAGCCTCATGGGCCGGATAAAGGCACTCCCATCGGCCTTCATTGTCTACCCGAGATTTCACGGTAAACTCGTCAATAGACACCATGATATCCCCTCCGGGCTTGCCCCATCCCCAAAAGCGAACAGGTGCTTCGCGCTGGAGCACCATGCTGTCCCCGAAAATCTTAGGGAGTTTCAGCTCTTGCGCATTGACACATAGACTGCTAAATAGGGCAATTACTAAAAATGCTGGTTTGATAATTTTCATAGCTTATTTTTTCAAGTACTCCAGGTTCTTTCTGATCAATTCACTTCTGGTTTGCACGCTGGCTGCTGACCGAAGGCCGTCAGCCGGAGTGTTCATACAATAGTCGACAAGTTTCTCCACGGTGCTGGTAGCGACGTGCATCCGAGTGTCAGAAGACGCATAGTAAATATAAACATCGCCATTTTCTTTAGCGACCCAGCCATTAGCAAAGGTCACGTTGGAGACGTCTCCTACCCTCTCTGCTCCTCTTGGGGAAATGAAATGTCCAGCAGGCTTATGTATCACTTTCGAAGGATCGTCCAATGAAGTCATAAACATGTAAAGCACGTATCTCAGTCCTGCTGCCGTGTTTCTCACTCCATGCGCAAGGTGCAACCAGCCTTTGTCCGTTTTGATCGGGGCAGGTCCCTGACCATTTTTTACTTCGTTGACTGTATGATAAATCTTAGGGTCGATGATCTGCTCATTGTCCACGAACGCATCCGCTATATCCTCTACCAATCCCCAGCCAATACCGCCACCAGTACCCGCGTCGATAAAGCCATCCTGTGGACGAGTGTACAAAGCGTACTTTCCATCGACAAACTCAGGGTGCACCACCACATTTCGCTGATGGCTACCATTGGTTTTCAGATCAGGCAGTCGCTCCCAGTTTACCAGGTCTTTCGTACGGGCTATTCCACAGCTTGCCACTGCAGAGGATTGATCTGCAGGGGGAGCACTGGGGTCTTTTCTTTCAGAGCAAAAAGTGCCATAAATCCAGCCATCCTCGTGCTTAACCAATCTCATGTCATAGACATTGATGTCCGGATCATCCGTCTCAGGGAGGGCGATTGGGTAATCCCAAAACTTAAACCCGTCGATTCCATTGTCACTTTCCGCTATGGCGAAAAAGGACTTTCGGTCGTCACCTTCCACACGTACAGCGAGACAAATCTTGCCATTCCACTCGATCGCTCCGGCATTGAAGGCCGCATTCACCCCGATGCGCTCCATCAAATGAGGATTGGTCTCAGGGTTTAGGTCATAGCGCCAAAATACAGGTGTATGTGCTGCTGTGAGGATCGGATTTTTATAACGGCTATAGACTCCATTTCCGTCCAACTTCTCATTTTTCAAGTTGATCAACGCCTCGTGATCTGCAAACAACTTGTCAATTTTCTCCTGGTGAGTCATGTTCAATTTTAGATTTGAAATTTTAGTATTTTGATTTTGTTAAGCTATTTGTCTTTCGGTAGTTTGTCGAACCAGTTCTTCTTAAGAATGATTGTACAAATCGCAGCAATACCAATGCTGATCACCGTTGGCACGGTCTCCATCAATATCAAATAGATAGGGAATACCACAAGGGCTGTCTGCCAGATGATACCAACGACCACATTGGTCATGTCTCTCTTGAAGTTGCTGTTGGCCACAAAGGATGGATCCTCTGCCACTACCTTGTCATGGATCGGCTTCCAAAAGCCCCATGGGCGCACGTTTTTGTAGAACTTCTTCAAAGCGTCCTCGTCTGTCGCCGGTGCGGTATAAGTACCAATCAGACAAGCCACCACCGAGATCAACAGCATCAATGGGAATGTGTAGAGATCTAGTATACCCACGAAAATATATCGGAAGGTCAATGCGGGGATCAGTCCACCCACCATACCCCAGAAGAAACCATTTCCGTTAAATCGCCACCAGTACCATTTCAGTACGTTGGCGGCTACATAGCTACCGTATAGGCCGGACACAATCCACTGTAGTACATCGTTTACGTCTTTGGCATAGAAGCCGAAAGCTATACTGATCACTACCAAAACAAGCCCCGACACATACGTCATTAGCTGTACTTTCTTCTGCTCAGCATTTGGGCTAATGTACTTAATGTAAATATCGTTTACCACATAGGCCTGGGCCGCATTGAGCGTACCGGCGAAGGTGGACATAAATGCCGCAAGAAGCCCTGCAAGCAATAATCCCAGCAATCCAACAGGTACAAACTGGCTAATGGCCGAAGGAAGAATCTGCTCAAAGTCCAGCCCTTTGCCCGGCACCATCAGGTCCAACTGATCATAGAAGATCAAACCCAACACCGCAAAACCGGCGATCATAAAATACCGGATCGGCATTAGGATCGCCGAAACAGACCCGCTCATCAAAGCCGCTTCGCGCTGTGATCGGGTGGAAAGTATCTTTTGCATATCATATGTTGGTGCAGGCCCCGCAAGGCTCACCAAAACGCCCTTAAAGACCATCATCATAAAAAACAGTCCAAAGAGCGAGAATCCGTCATCGGCTATTTTTTGATTCACCTCAGACAGCACACCTGTCCAGTTGAGGTCGAGGTTCCAGCCAAAGAAAGGACTGAGCCATCCCTCCGGCACATCCAATCCATGGGTAGCCACTGCATTCATGGCGATGATCCCTATGATAATTCCGGAAACGGCCATAATCGTGTACTGCAACACGTCAGCCCACACGATACTCATCATTCCGCCAAGGAGCGAATAGAAGATGGCAAAGCAGGTAAAGATGATCCCGTAAAAATGGGGCACGTACTCAAGCGGTATATCAAAAGGCATGTACTGGCTCAAAAACTCCCAGGGAACGAAGATCTCGATGAACTTACCAATTCCGATGAAGCCATACGCCAGGTAGCCAAGGCCCATAATGATGGCAAAAACTACTACGATGATGTGGGAAAGCTTTGCTCCCTTGTCGAACCCAAACCGTGTACCGATCCACTCAGCCCCGGTGGTCACACCGGATCGTCTGAGCCACATAGCCAAAAACACCATCAGGAAGATTTGGTTGAACACCGGCCAGAGCCAGGGCAGCCAGATACTCTTGATCCCGTAGATAAAGAGGATGGTCACCAACCAAACGGTACCTGAGATATCAAACATCCCCGAGGCATTGGATAGGCCCAGCATATACCAGGGCATGGTATTGCCCCCCAGCAGGTAAGATTCTTTAGATTTTTGAGCTTTCTTTTTTAGTACAAGCCCGATGACGATGGTCGAACACAGATACAATACTATGATCGAAATGTCCAGTAGTTGAAGTTTCATAAATTAGCCTTAATCATTACAATTCCTGATAAGAATCCACCTACACCGGGCATCCCTATCCAATAACTTTTCTCTCGCTTAGTTCAAAATATAAATCAGGGCAGAGATAAAAAAGGCCAGCACTACGGCCATCAGGATCTCCATCCATAACAATTTCTTCACTCTTTGTTTTTTACTTGACTCTTCCATTACTCAGCTTATTGGTGGATTACTACAATGGTTTACTATACATCTTTCCCTCCAGGTCAGACTCAAACAGAGTCATCTCCTCCTGCTCAAACTTTCTAAAATCCGCCATAGCCGGATGGTCACCAAATGGGACATAATAATGGCCGGGTAGGTTTGAATTTCTCCAAACCAGTACCCAGGCTAGGTTGATACTTTCTTTGTTTTCTTTGATTGGGTTGAGGATCATTTGGGTAAACCATACTGAATCCTGCACGCCTTCGTTTCCTGTTTCGGTCAGTGCCGCCACTTTGTTCTTCTTTTCGGCCAGTGCCGAAATGACCTTAAGGCTCTCCGTGTAGTTTTTAATTCTTTCTTCTGAGGGATAGTTGTCCCGATCACGTACATCCCAGTAGTTGTCCAAGCCAATGATGTCTACATAGTCATCGCCCGGATATCCATATAAATAACTTTGCTCAGCACTGTCAAGGGACATGCGGCTCCTGTCAGGAGAATAAGCATAAAGCAAGTGATGAATCCCCTTTTCGTTCTTTATGTAATCGACGGTAAATCGGTAGAGCTGAATGTACTCTTCCTCCGTGCAGAGGCCCTTTCCCCACCAAAACCAGTTGCCATTGTGCTCGTGCCAGGGACGGAATACAAACGGAACCCCGCATTCTTGAAAAAAGCCAGCCAAGAGATCCAGTTGCTCTAGGAAGGCAGCATGCTTTGAACCGCCGGGTAAGATGTCCTTAGCGCTGGGTGTCTTGTCCCACGAATCACCACCGGTAGTCAGGTTGTCCATATGAAATGATGCTGTATTGATACCGCCCCGCTCGTATGCGGCCTGTATCCAACGCTTCATATCGCTGTATTGCACACTGTCGATGTTCATCTCACTGGTCAGGTCCTTGCCCAGATCCCAACCGTGTACTGCCGGGTACTTACCTACAGCTGATTTCACATCGGACTGGCCCTCCACGGCACGCCAACCCACGCCATAAGCCTGGTCGTCCTGATGTCCAAATAAGATTGAAGTTTTTGAAATGTCCTTGAGCTGCTGATAGAGATAGGCGGTCTCCTGGGTAGCCTGCTTGTCTATCGGCATGTCCATTTCAGAACATGCCGATAGCAGGCCAAAAGTTAATATGAATATGATACGATATTTCATCATTAGTCTGGGTTTGCTTCCAATTCAATCCCAAATATTGTCATGAATTGGTTGCAAACTTCCCGGGATCACTCCCTATCTATCATTCAAAAACATTTCATCATGTATTTAAAATGGTTTTATACATTTTGCCGATAGCGGCCCTTTAGCCTAAAACCACCTCTATAGTATTCACAGTGCCTTGTTCCTGGATAGGGATCAACGCACCCGTAATACTCTCACCGTTCACTTTTATCTCTTTCACGCCAGCATTTACACCTGTATTGACAATATCAATGTTGTAGGTCGCCCCTCTGAACTTTCGTGAAATCTTGAAGCCTTTCCAGTCCTTTGGAATACATGGAGATATCTCCAACCCATCGTACTGGGGCTTGATGCCGAGAATGTACTGGGAGATGACATAGAAGTTCCATGCTGCAGTACCTGACAACCATGAGTTCTTTCCTTCACCCGGCTTGTAAGCATCCTTTCCGGCAATCATCTGGCAATAGACATAGGGCTCTACTTTGTGTAGATCGCTTATATCTTCCAGATAGGCAGGGCATATTTTCTTGAAATACTCCCAGGCCTCCTCACCACGACCGAGTTTGGTCTCACCAATCATGATCCAGGGATTGTTGTGACAGAAGATCCCGGCGTTTTCTTTGTATCCTGCTGGATAGGTCGAGATTTCACCGTATTCGATCACATATTTGGTGAAGGCCGGATTGTTGAGCACAATGCCATATGGGGTGTCGAGTCGTTCCTTTACAGAATTGAGTGATTTCTCCACCATCCCCTCTTCCAGGCCGATTTCTGCCATAGAGCACCAGCCCTGGGACTCGATAAAGATTTTACCCTCTTCGTTTTCGTCGCTTCCGACCTTATTGCCATTGAAATCGTAGGCTCGAAGATACCAATTGCCATCCCATCCATGCTTCTTCACTACCTCTACCATGTCGTCCACAGCCTTTTGCGCCCGATCTGCTTCCTGATCCTTGCCCAGGTGTCGACACAGCTCTACATAGTCGCGTCCGTACACGATAAACAATCCGGCGATCATCACAGACTCAGCTTTTGAGCCTTCTGTTTTGTTTTCAGTAGTTTGAAATGACTCATTTGGGTCATTGGAGAAGCAATTGAGGTTGAGGCAGTCATTCCAATCAGCTCGTCCGATCAAAGGCAGGCCATTGGGCCCGAGGTTGTTGATCACATGATCGAAAGAAATCGTCAGGTGATCAAATAGTGTTTTTGCCAGGCTCTCGTCATTGTCGAAAGGCACCATCTCGTCGAGGATCGAGAAATCCCCACTTTCTTTGATATAGCTGACCGTACCCAGGATCAACCACATCGGGTCATCATTGAATCCACCGCCTATGGCGTTGTTTCCGCGTTTGGTCAACGGCTGGTACTGGTGATAGCACCCTCCGTCGGGAAACTGAGTCGAAGCAATATCGATGATCCTTTCCCGTGCCCTTTCGGGTATTTGGTGCACAAAGCCGATCAAATCCTGGTTAGAATCCCGGAATCCCATACCACGACCGATCCCCACCTCAAAGAAGGACGCCGATCGCGACATGTTGAAGGTGACCATGCACTGGTACTGGTTCCAGATATTGACCATACGGTCGAGCCTGTCATCCCCACTGTCCACCGAGTAGATACTCAAGAGGTCAGCCCAGTAGGTAGCCAGCTCATCATAGGCGGCTTGTACCTTATCTACCGTGTCAAATCTTGCGATCAGATCCCTGGCAGGTACTTTATTGATTACGTTTTTAGATTCCCATTTGTCCTTGTCCTTGTTTTCGATGTAGCCAAGGATGAAGATCAGGTCTTTGGACTCACCGGGCTTCAGCTCTATTTCCATGTAATGAGATGCAATCGGAGACCAGCCATGTGCCTCACTGTTTCGGGGCTTGCCTTCAGTCACAGCATCAGGTGCAGAAAATTCGTTGTACAGTCCCATGAAAGACTCACGGTCTGTGTCATACCCCTGAATCGGGCTATTCACATGATAAAATGCGTAGTGGTTACGTCGCTCTTTGTACTCTGTTTTATGATATAGCGTAGACCCGTCGATCTCTACCTCGCCGGTAGACAGGTTTCTCTGGAGGTTGTTTTGATCGTCCTCTGCATTCCAAAGACACCATTCGGTGAAAGAGAACAGCTTGAAAGACTTGGTCTCTGAGGAATTATTGGTCAGGGTAACCTTCTGAACCTCACACCAGGATTTAAGTGGTACGAAAAACAGCCCTTCGAACTGTAGTCCATTCTTCTGTCCTTTGATTTTGGTATAGCTAAGGCCGTGGCGGCACTCGTACTCATCCAGTTCGGTCTTGACCGGCTTCCAACCCGGTGACCAGATGGTTCCTCCGTCGTTGATATAGAAATATCGTCCGCCATTGTCCATGGGGACATTGTTGTACCGGTAGCGGTTGAGTCTTCTGAACTTTGCGTCTTTGTAGAAACTGTACCCTCCGGCGGTGTTGGAAATTAGAGAGAAAAAGTCCTCGTTTCCTAAATAGTTGATCCAGGGATAGGGCGTCCTTGGATTGGTGATTACATACTCCTTGCTCTCGTCATCGAAATGTCCAAACTTCATGTCTTATCTTCTTAGAATCTGTTCTTTTTAGTAATGGTTTTTTACCATGAGAAAATGACTTTCTCAAATTGAACTGCGATTTTAAGAAAATAAGTGACCAGACAATGAGGACAAATCGCTCGAAATAGGTAGATAAATGTTCACTGATTGGAAAAAAATGCAAAATCGTGTGATACGGCTTGCATTTATCCTGGGATTTCCTTTGGACAGACCAATCCCGTATTTCCATTGGAAACCAGATGTTTAGGCAAGAATAATAACTTAACTCAGACGTGAGTGACCTTAGTTTAGCTTGCTGCCAGCATCTACTACCCTGTTTACCTTGTAGGTATACAATCCCAGGTCATTATTTACCAGTTTTTTGACATCCTCTATGTCGTCAGTACCAGTATACAAATATCCATCTCTGTAAATCAGATACTTTTTGGTATAAGTAATCTGTGCATGCTTGGCGATGATCAACTCCAATCCTTCCAGGTAGTCCAGTAGATACTGGGCTGGATTCGCTCCCTTCTTCTCCATCATAACATTAATTTTTCTCAGTTACAAAAGTCGCTAATTTTTATGTAACAATCGAGCCAAACCCCTCCAGCACGCCGGAATTTAGGGTATATACCTATAGATTTAGGAAATATTCTGCATGCAGAATATTAGAATGATGGATAAAAAAGGGGTATATCCTATTTTGGTGCTTTAGGAACTGTTAATGGATTTCCATCACGCACCGCTCTATAATGAGGCGACAATATTTCTATGCCCGCCTCTGTAAATTGATCCTGAATATTGGCGTGAAGCTGAGATTTGATCCCCGCCATGCGCTCAGGCACATTTGTATACGCATTCAACTGATAAGAAATATAGTTGTCATCCAGGCTCGTCTGGTGCACAAATGGGGCGTTGGCCACATCTATACCTTCTGTGGATTTTGCCGCATTGATCAAAAGCTCATGAACCTGCCTCCAGGGCACATCATAGCCGATGGTCACGGTTGTGTAAAGGATGATCCCCTCCTGATTGTCAGAGGCCATGGTATAGTTGGTGGTATGTCCTGACAGGATCGAAGCATTGGGTACTGTGATGTATTCGTTTTTGATGGTTTTTATGCGTGTTACCAGCAATGATTTTTCCACTACATCGCCTGTCACGTCTCCGATTTTAACACGATCTCCTATCTGAAAAGGACGCATATATGTAATAACCAACCCAGCCACCATATTGGCTATAGCCGTGGAGGAACCCAGCGAAAACAAAATACCTAAAAAGACCGACACACCCTTGAAAATGGGCGAATCCGATCCTGGCAGATATGGGAATATCACTATGAACATAAAGGCGTAGAGCAAAAACCGAATGATCTTATAGGTAGGTTTTGCCCAATCGGAGTGAAACCCTTTTATGCTTAGGTTGCCTTCTTCTATTTCCTCTGCGAAAAAAAGAAACGCTTTAATCGTGTATCGAATGATCACATAAATGACGGCAATGGAAAATAGGTTGGGTAGATAATCCACCACCGCAGACAGTATCCCCATAAAGGGCTCCCAGACCCACCCAAAGAGTGTATGGGCCCATCCCTTAGTAAAAGGGAAGATGCTAAATACCAGCGGAAGGGAAATGTAGAGAATGATCACAAATACGGCCCATCGCATAATTCTAACTACCTGCAGAGCCAGTGCCAACTCACGGCGAGGTGGTAAAAACTCATATCCTCTAACTCTCAGCCCTTTGAATAGTTCGTCCTTTCGGAAAAGAAGCCATTTGGCTCCACGATCAAACAGCTTTCCGAGAAAGAACAACAACAAGGCACAAACTGAAAGAATCAAAAGAACCAGCCCCACCTTTATCAGGATATTCTGAAGGTTTTTATCTAATCGCTCCTGGACTATCGAATTTCTAATGATTGCCAGGTATTCTTCAGCGAGCTGGATCATTGACTTCTCAAACCATAGCGCATCCCACTCCGTTACGCTCGTTACGATCATGTCCTGGTACATCACGTCTACCGTTGATTCATGATCTACTATTTGCAATAGATCGGGATTGAAAGCATTGTCATCGTATAGTAGTTCTATCTTCTGGCTTACAGAGGCAGCCCGCTCTTCTGGAAGCACCGGGCCAATTTTGAGATAAACAATGAATAAAGTATCCTGAAAGGGAGCCACGACATGGCCTGACACAGTCTCTTTGAGGTCTAAGATTTTTTCTTTTCTACGAGCGTTTCTTATCGAATCTTTTAATTCAATCTCCCTGACCTGCCCTAGCAGTTCATCCCGCAATTGGCGGTCGTTGGTTTTGAGCCGGCCAATTTGGTTGAGCAATTCAATTTTCTTCAAAGAATCTCTGAGGTTCTTTTGTTTAAACTCCTCAATTACTCTTTCGTACTGCTGTAGCTGACGTGAGAGTGAGTCAGATCCTGTTGAATCCACAGCCTGTACGGCCAGAAGCCGAGCGCTTAAGAAACAGAAGAAGAACAAGGCTAAAAAACGGGCCTTCACCAATGGATTTTGTGTTTTCATTCAGACAATTAAAAGATTAAATCGGCTGCATAACGGAAATTCATGACAGGCGGTTGCATTTTAAAATTAAATAATTTTCTTGTCTGACAGCTCCCTAAACACATCATAGGAATAGCCCTTGAGAAAGTCCTCCATTTCAGCATGATGAAAAACTTTGGAACGGCCGGACCAGATCAGAAATCCGGTTTTTAAGTCATACAGATTTGTTTCAAGATAATAAGAGGACTGAACAGAAACGTACCCGGGCTTGTACACCAGGTCATATGTCCGATAGTAATAGTTTCTAAAACGGTCATAATAGACCAGCGGCTCATAGTTGGCCTCAGGGGCCACGTATCGCTCGGCCCGAATGTCTATCACCGCAGTGGTCATCACCGCATCATAGCCTTTCTCTCTCAGCCGAGCCTTAGTGCGCTCAATATCGTCAAACGGCTTGCCCAACTCCGGGGGAAACATCGACATACCATTGCCGACAGAAATCCTAGCTTTTTGCCCTGCATAGACAAACTCAGATTCCACATCACTTCTCAGGCCTACATTGTTGACCAGGCCAAGGATCATAACGTTGGTGAATACCCCTTCAGGCTTTTCATCATTCACCCAGGTAAAGAGTACCATGCTGGAAGTACAACCGGTGAGACCGAGTATGACTAAAATGTAAATGATATATCGCATGGGCATTAAATTATCAGTCTTTTAGAATCTTTTGAGTGTATGATCGATCCCCCAGGTTCAAAACCATCATGTAGAAGCCTTTGTGCAATGACGAAAGGTCTGCCCTGGCCTGATAGGAGCCCGGGGCTACCACATTTTGCCTGAGCAGCCTCAGCACTTCCTTTCCGGCTAGATCCTTAATAGAAATGGCCAAGGATGAGTAATCGTTCACCACATATTCCAGTGTACAAATATCCTCAACGGGATTGGGAAACGTTTTGAGGTTTTGGGGTTGCTCGTCTGGCTGACCGGTGGGTTCACTCTCGTAAATTTTGATTCGTCGATCCGCATCGATAAGGCCGGTATTCGTTTCAACTCCCGATGGCCATTTTACATATACCTCCACCTGATCATACGCTCCCAAGCCAAAATGCGCTGCGGCATCTTCTCCTCCACCAAGACTCGATCCACTACGTATTTCCTCATATTGCACCGTTCCATCCGGGGTGGTGACTCGCACTTTTGCCCCGATGCCATCCAGGTTACTCATTGTTGCATCGCCAACCATCTCCAATTCAATCCAGTGATTGTCGGTCGTGCTTTGATTGTTATAAAGCAGGGCTTGTCCTTCGTAGTTGATCACCAATAGGTCTACATCCCCATCCAGATCATAATCGCCTTTGATGATTGTTCTTGCTTTATACGGGTCACCTATTCCACTTTCCGCATCGTCAAGTCGGGTGTAGTTTGGCAAACCATTTTCTATACCGGTGTTGTGATAGAGTAGATTGGGCTGCACAGCAAAAATACCTGTGTTGTCCAGGTACTCTCCCGCCGCTACAGCCAGATCCAAGAGCATGTCATTGTCTAAATCCAGAAAGCTAGCCCCCCAGGTGATCCTGTAGGCACTGGATTCGGGCACCCTAGAGTCCTTGAGCCCTGTTTCCTGAGTTTTGTCAAGCAACTGCTCGCCGGTATTTTGTAGGAAAATGGCCGTTTCGGTGCTGTTGTTCCAGTTGCTGTAGAAGTAGTCCATAAACCCGTCGCGGTTCGGATCGCCTACTGCCATTCCCATCGCCGTTTGACAATCGGGCTTGGGAGTCGAACTCCCGGGCAGCATCATTCCACCTATAAATGGCCCTACCTGATCGCTAATTTCCGTAAAGCTGAGATTGCCGTCGTTTCTCCATATTTTGTTGTCCTCCGGCCAGTAGGGGCATTCGTTGATCACGAAAATGTCGAGATCATCATCATTGTCCAGGTCTGTAAGAGCAGCAACAAAACCGGCCCCTTCCAAGTCTGCGATACCGTCCTCATCAAAGTCCCCCACCAAAGCAAGGGATTCATTTCGAAACGTTCCATTGCCATTATTGATCAATAAAAAGTCCTGAAGAGAAAAACCCCTTCGGTAGCGTGCTTCATGATTCACCACATAGAGATCGAGCCAGCCGTCATTGTTGAGGTCGCCCCATGAGGCGGTAGTGCCTCGGCTAGGCATGAAGCCGGGAAATTCGGGAAAGGCCTCAGCTGTGACATCCGTATAGCTGCAGCCTCCCTGGTTTTGGAGCAGCACGTCATTGTCGCCATTGGAGAGGTATAGATCCTTGTCTCCGTCATTGTCATAGTCAGCGACTGTAACCCCTGCCCCGTCATGGTCTATGTCCATCGCATCGCCATAGGTGATGTCTGTGAAGTTTGGCGTGCCGGTCCCTATCCGGTTATTTCTGTAAAGTTTATTGGAGCCGTTTCGCTGGCTTATATAAAGGTCCAGATCCCCGTCATTGTCACAGTCTACCCAGGCAGCACCGGTTCCAAATAATAGGTCGTCCTTGATATCCGGGGATACATGGGTGAAGCTGATTCCTTCTTTTTCCGCAACATCTACAAATAACGGCTGCCCCATTCCCTGCAGGGTGCACAACACCAAACCGATCCATACTATTCTATACCAATACATCCTACTGCTCAACTTTTCCAATCAAGCGGTCATATTAGTGATTTTTTCGAGAAAAGTAAAAAGTATGCTACGACGACTGGTCAAAAAAATCGTCAGATTCGAGTCGCTCATTGGTGTGGATCAGAAATTCACCAACCACTCCAGGGCCTCTTCCCTGGTGTTGAATGCCGAGACATTAGTAGCGCCCGTGGCCCGGTTGTAGCCATTGAATAGAATTTTCTTCAATCCTGTGATGCCTAGAACTGCCGAACATTTCATGTGTTCTTTGAAAACGGTATTGCCCAGTTCTTTGAGGCGAGCCATGTAGGCCAAACCACCATTAACGCCTTCGTAGTTAACCAGGAGCAGCATGGGATTTGGGAAAGTTGCAATTTCATCTGCCACACTTTCGAGCAACGCTAACTGCCGGCTTTCATCGGTAAGCCCCGTATAATCTGCGTACATGATCTTGTGTCCCTTATGTGTGATGTAACTGATAGACATGGTGATAATTTGGAAAGGACAAAATTACTACTTTCATCTTTGGATTCAACAATGAGCCCTGCATGATGCATCGATGAAAATTTCTTGACTAATACTTTGCCGGTGTACTCCCCGGCTGACTTCCTTTGATAAACTCACGAAGGTCATCATTGGCTTTCTTCAGGTCTTCCTCACGCAAATACATCATGTGTCCGCTGCGATAGCCTTTAAAACTCAACCTGTCTTTCATCTTACCGCTTGGATCTATTTGCCACATGGTATATTTAGAAGCAAAATAAGTGGTAGCACCATCATAATACCCCGCCTGGAACATCACCTTCAAGTAAGGGTTTTGAGCCATGGCTTGACGAAGGTTTTCACGTGTTTCGTTCTCTTCTCTATCCCATGGGTGTACGTCACCAAACATGTTGTATTTCACGTCGGTTTTAAAATTCAGGTGTTCCCGAATGTAATAATTGATCGCGGGGGTAAAGGAATGGAGCCACGAGTCGAGTTCTGCAAAGTAGTCCGGAGTTACACCCGCCTCCGTTTTATCGAGACCCAGATACCTGGAATCAAGCCTGCCGACCGTATAGCCACTTTCATCCCTCAGGAGCTCCTTCCAAAAGAACCAGGTCGGAACATCCAGATTATGCTGCAAAATAGATTCTTTCGAAAGCCCTGAATAGTAGGCCATCTTCTTGGCCACCTCATTCTTTTCTTGTTCAGCCAAAAATCCTCCCCGGGTCAAGGCAGGCATCAGCGTATTGATCGCAAAATCCTCAGCACCCGGTAACACCTCTAATAAATCTTTTCCTTGAAGGTCAGCGTCCAGGGCCTTGTGATACCAGGCCGCTGCGGTAAAATAGGGCAGATTGGTTGCCGAAGCGATGGGTCGGTCAGACTCAAACACCTTATAGTCTGCCGGAGAAACGAGGATCACGCCATTCAGGTACATCCATTGCTGTGCCTGTAGCTCCGCTGCCAGACCGGATACGCGCGTTCCCCCATAGCTTTCCCCGATCAGGTATTTTGGTGAAGTCCAGCGGTTGTTTCTGGTGACAAAAGTATTGAGCCACTCAGCCAGGTATTTGATATCCGCGTTGATGCCGAAAAATTTATCTCTATTGACTTCTTCTCCGCTCTCCGGAATGGTTCGGGAGTACCCAGTATTAGCAGGGTTGACGAATACAATGTCGGCTATATCCAGGATCGAATAGGGGTTTTGGTGAACTCCATAGGGCTGGACGGGAAATCCCTCCTTGTCGATATTGAGTACCTGTGGTCCGGTATAGGCGATATGCATCCATACAGAAGCCGACCCGGGCCCTCCATTGAATGATATGAGCAAAGGTCTCTTGCCCATGTCTGAGATTCCGCTTCGCTTGTAATAAGTATAAAACAACGTGGCTATCGGTTTTCCATTTTCATCCCATACGGGCTGGGTACCCGTCGTAGCGGAATAGGAGATTTTGGCACCGTTGATCACCGTGCTGTGGTTGGTGACTACTGTGGTATCTACCGGGATGATTCGGCTCTGTGCCTGCAGGGAAACCGACCAGGCTAAGGATAGCAAAATAATAGGTAAGACTTTTCTCATGGTTTTGGGATTAATGATAAAGTCCGAATTTAACCTGAAATATGCATTAGAACATTGTTATGAGAATCTTAATGACAATAAATCAGGAAGTTTTGGACGGAAAGCATAGCACCGCTATGATGATCGGCCAAAACGAAATGAAATGACTGATTTGAAGTCATTTAGGTTCGGAATAGATTTTCTAATGCATATTTCAGGTTTACGAAATGTTGGGCTTTGCGTCAAGCCTGAGCCTGCGGCTTGAAGATTTTCGCATCAGCGATAAAGGTAGCCACAGGGATCAACGATGCTGCAAGCGCAAAGAATGATTTGCCTGCGTTCCATTTGTAAATAGAAATATTCTGAAGACACAAAGCGACATACCCGATAAACAACCAGCCATGGGCCATACCCACGATGAAGTTGGGTTCGGTAATACCATAAATGTATTTGAGTGGCATCGTCACGGCGAATAGCAAGTAACTAATTCCCTCTAAAATGGCTATCAAACGCAGTCTTCCTATTGATGTTTTTAAATCCATGGTGGGTAATCAAATGAGCTGCGAAGTTAGACCAGCAAAAAGGATACTACAAGTAATCTTTTCTCCTACTGCTTCACCAAAACCCGGCTTCTGGCATCAGCCTCTCCACCAACTTGAAGTACATAGGCTCCCGGGCTAAGCGATTGCCCGACAGTGCATTCTCCCTGGCATATCCCGGTCTCGGCGACCTGGCCAGACATGGTGAGGATTTGATAAGGTTCGGGTTTCTCCAGTTTAATGGTAAAATGATCTTGAGATGGGTTTGGAAAAATCTCTACGCCCTCTACCTCTGCAATAGACAGAGGCGCTTGCGCAAAGCCACAACCCGCAAAGTACAAATTACTGTTGTATGAAATGAGTTCCGTACCGATCTCCAGATCAGACATTACTTCAGGGAACACAAACTTGAGGTAGTGATTTCCTTTGAGTAGGTTGAGGTCAAACTCCTTGACAAGAAAAGCATCCCCGGCCTCCGGCAGTTCCACATTGCCCATTATCTTACCGTCATTCCAATACACATCTACTTTTTGGCCTGCTGCCGAACGCGCATATCTGAGCCCCAGTTTGTAATCCCCACTAGCCGCCGTAGAGCGCACAGAATACTTGAGGGTGTCCGGCGAACCGGTGGTCATCTGATAATAATCATTGGTGATGTCGGCGAAGACCGCACGGTTCAGCTCCTCCCCTGTCGATTCACACGCTGTGCTGATTACCTTGGTACATTCCATCACGTTCACCACACTATCGATGCAGGTTCCGCATTGGTCAAAATACGACTGTCCTCCCTCTTGTCCTAAACAATCTACTGTCACCGCTGAGAAGGCATAATCTCTGGCTTCCATGTCAAATTCAACCTTGCGTTCTGTAGAGATCAACTCCTTAGTATTGGTATCCTCCCATCTTTCAAATTTCGCCCCGGCACCTATTGTGTGCTTTAACGTCACATGGCACCCCTCGGGTAGTTGGGTTGACTGGGTGATCAGACCCGCTTTTTTATTGTCCAGATGGACATCCACTTGAAATCGAGGTTTCAGAGCGTCAATCAGAATGTCTGCCTCAGCATGACCGGCCTGACCGTTAAGGCCCTCGTAGATCATGTTGCACACCTCGTAGGCACCCATCTCCTGAATATGCGTAAAATCGTCTATTCCATCCGGGAAATTGGGGTATTCGCCCGACTCTAAGCCGAGGTAAACAAACTTACCTGTATACTCCGATCCATACTCAGAGTTGAATGCTAAGGACAACATATTGACATCTAGAAACAGCACGTTCATTTCGGTAGCTACCTCCTCCATTGCCCCCCGGTAATCTGATCCCGACTCGGTGTATACATTGCGAGTGCCATTCAGCATCAACGGGCTCAGTAAAACAGGAATGGCTCCTTTGTTTCTTGTTTCAGTAATATACGTTCTCAAAAAGCCCTGGAATACCTCCGGAGTAGCTCCCCGAGTGGCATGAGATACATTTCGGTCGTTGGCTCCAAACTGAATAAATACAAAATCTCCCTCCGCGAGCTCCTCTACCACATAAGTCCACCCCTGGGGCGCTGCCACTCCCGATGATGGCCCCCAGAGTCCTTCTTCGTAGTAGCTGCGCGAACTGCGCCCTCCCCGGGCCCTGTTATGCACAGAAACTTTAGCATCATCAAAGAACAACTGCAGCACTTGTCCCCAGCCCATCTGCGGATAGTATCCGGTACCATAGTTTGCTGCAATAGAATCACTGATCACAAAAACCTTTCTTACACCCTGGTTGGTCTTAGCTACTCTGATAGCAGAAGTCTCCAAATTCCCCTCAGGGTTTACAAATTCTACTTCATATAGCCCTGACTCACATACTTCCAGAGACGAACTGATTTCACCCATATGTAGTTTGCCATTGACGAACCAGCGGTACTCTGTTCCGGCTGGGGCGGTGAGGCTATTGGTTTCTGAGTCGATAGTTATGGAGTTGGCATATGCAGCAGTCGACAGCACCATAAAAAGGAAGAAGGAAGTAATCGATTTGATCATTGGACAAGCGTATTATTATTGAAAATCTACTTGCCCGAAGATAGCGAGCCCCTGTACCCCATCGCATTGTTTATTCGGAGATCAGGTGGGGTATTTTCGTATGGTACGATTTAGACCTTGAAGGTCTGCCGACTACTTCGAAAGCCGACCAATCTTTTCAGATAAAAACAAGCTCATCAAAACGTACATGAGAAACAGGTAAAACCCCAGTTGCAAGGTAGACTGGTTGGTAGTGATCATATCAAGAGTTGTACTGATTGAACCCAGCTGCTCGAGTTGCTCTGAGAGGATTCCTGAGAAGCCTAAGTAGGCCATGAAGATGACTAGAATCATTACGTCTGCCATTGACCACTTTCCTGTTTTGTAAACCATGAACTTAACCAAGGGATCATTTTTCAAGGACTTATTGAAAAGGATCAGAAAGGAACAAATCAATTTTGAGACTGGAAATAATACACTGAACAGAAGTACCAGAAACCCTACGGCAATCAATTCTATTTTTCCTTGTAAGAACATCAACTGGACTACTTCCAGAATGCTCTTGCTTTTGTAGTAAAGCACCTGATTGGTAAACACAATGGGTTCGCCCAACAGAGTAAACTTCATCATGGATATCCTGGCATCAATATCAATCATGGGCAGAGAAAGCCCCATGATCAGAAGTACCAATGAAAGAACCAACAGGGTAGAAATTTCAATTTTTGAAAGGTCCTTGTATATCAGAAATCCCGTTTGAACCAGGATGAGTAAAAACACACTTATATAGAAGTATATATGCTTCTCATTGAGTTCATCAATCCTATCCACTAATCCTGCAACCGCTTCCTTTCTGTCCTGATATCCGTACTTTTCTAAAACCTTATCGTGTTGAGTGTAGTCTACTTCTGCGAAGGTTTCGCTGGAGTATTGGTCTAACTTTTTTAACAGGTAGTTCTTTATTTGATCCCGGTTTTCCGGTTCATTCAAAAAGTCCAGAATATCCTCGGTAATCTGTGGGATGTTGTTCTTTAGTTCCGAAAAAACACCAAAAATTTCCGCTCCAGCATTTTTCAAAAAACCTAGAGGAAAACCATCATTTTTCTTTTTGTAGTTGCGCTCAAAATCAGACACGACCTTGTAGAGAAAGGTGGAAATCTTGTTTCGCATTTCATCACTATTGGCATCGTTCAGGTCAAATTCATCTACTTTCCGGGAGACGATTTCTGACAGGACTTTCTTCCACTCATCTACATTGAAAATCCCGTACTTAACCTTGGAGAGTTCTATTACATCCTCCTTGATTTTTCTCTTTTCCTGTTCATTTTGAAAAACGAAAAAGCCTAGCAGTAGAGTAATGCTACACAAGAAGATCAATAGGCCAGGTCTATTATTTCTCACTTTATTACTGTGTTTACTTTATACTTGAGGTAATCACATATCATCAATTTGCTCTTTTGTAATTGACTTAGTCTTTAAATCTTCAAAGTCGTCATAACTCATTTTTTTGCTTAAAAGCTTATATATAGAAGCTAATTTACTCCTCGACTCAAACAACACATATTTAATATCAGAAAACTCAAATTTCAACCTAAATGAAGCTATCGCTTCATTCATTATGCTTTTATCTACTTCATCTTTTACATAAAGTTTCTGCCCTTTTTTCTCTTTGAATTCTGGAATTGATTCAAGAACATCAAGATCAAGATGATATCTCCATTCCCTTTCATTATAAAAAATATAGTTCTTTAAAACCGACCCATCCCTTCTTGTAAGATCATTGCGATAATTTTTAAAATATGGCAGCATTTTGAAAGCCCACGATCGATCATTCCCTTTTTTCTTGAAATCATCATCCAAACCGTTAAAAAGTTTAGAATTTTTCTCTAAGTATAGTATTGGATTCAACCCATTCTTAGTAGCCCAATCCTTCGATAGTCCAATGCCATAACTTCCATAGTTAAGCGAATCAAGAGATTGAGAAATTGGCAGATCACAAAAACTAATTACTGGAACATAAAATGGTTGATAGCCTCCACTTGCATTTCTAATATGCTCTCTGCAATAAGACCCCTTAAACCCTTTTTCAATAAGAATATTTTTAAAATTATCTTCATTAGTATAGTGAACTACAGACTCTGTACTTACTGCCATATCATTTGATTTTTTAAACTCTCAAAAGGTACAAAACTTGAAAGTTTTCTAACTCCAAGTAGTCAAATAACTTCCATTTTGATCCTTCCTTGTATCCTCAAGGGTAAGTAATATTTGATTAAAGGAAATAGAACAGCTTTTTCACCTTGCTTACTTCCCGATACAAAACTTCGAAAAAATATTATCCAGCAAATCATCCGTGGTGATCTCTCCGGTGATCTCACCGAGGTGATGAAGGGCATGGCGGATGTCCTGGGCCAGGAAGTCGTTGGAGATTTGGTTGTCGATGCCTCGCACTACGTCATGCAGGGAGTTTTGGGTGTTGATGAGGCTTTGGTAGTGGCGGGCATTCGTGACTACTACATCGCCGGTTTTGAAGGGAGGTGAACTTGTTCATTTATTTTAAAAAATGAGAGCCATTCTACAAAACTACCACAAAGCGACTCCTAAAGCTCAACGCTATTCATAACTCATTAAGGCTCATACTAGATCATCAATAAGGCCATATTTGTGATCACCAGTGCCTTTGCCATCAAAGTGAGCAATAATATCATCATCAGAAACGATGCCAGTGTAATCGTTATTAACCACGATGACCTGAACTTGGTCTTCATACTTTTTTGCAAAGTCAACGATGTATTGCAAAACAGATTTAAATATTTTACTATCCTTAAACTCATCGTCTTCATCCACATTACTTTCTCTCGTTCCCAAGTTTTTGCCTATTGTGTCTAACATCAAAATTTTTGGATGGTATGAAGTTTTTAAGTCTAGACTAAGTTCAAGTATGGATAGAAAATAAGCGATATTAATAAGAGTAACTGCTCCGAGACTCCCAATGTCATCATATTTTGTGTTACGCACGTGGGGTAAATAGGTGCGTGAATCGATATAAGCACCCTCTAATTTTGGGAAACTAAATTTCTCCAAAACTTTATGAAACACTTTACTTAATTGGGCTATAACTGATTCGAAGTCCTGCATATCCTGATCTTCTATTGCTTTAATCAAATCATGCAACTTATTCTCTTTCTTTTGAATTCTATTTGAAATTCTCAGAAGTTCTTGTTGAACATTTGAATAAATATCAAGACTTTCTATCTGCTTATCAAGTTCGCCAATTCTTCTGTTTAATGTTTCTATTCTTTCAATGAATGGGCTTATATACTCACTTTGAATGGAATCAATTTTCTTTTCAATTCTGTGAGCCTGGATAACTCTTCTCTTCTTCGCTTTTTCAATACCTTCTAGTTCTTTTTCCTGACCTTCAATAAATTCATCCAATGAATGAAGTCTACTAGAAAGTCTTTTTCTTTCAAGTCTAATGGCTTTTTCCTCATCATCATCAAACTCCAAAAGAGGCTGACCGCACAGGTTACATTTATCGTTTTTCCGGTTATCAAGCTGGCGATTACACGACGGGCAAGATTCAAAATCAACATTTTTAAGTTTGCCATTTGATAAGAGCAAATAATCTATTTTGACTATTTCATTTGAGTATTGGTTTTTTAGGAGAACCAATTTTCCTACGTACTTCTTAAGCTCATCTTCTTCATTGGTATAACTTGCTATCCTCCTTCTCTGTTGAAATAGGTTGGTTTCTAACGTCCGGGTGTCATCAGTTTTTAGTTTTCCATTTTCTTTGAGCTCCTTCAATTCGTCATTTGCCTCAATCTTTTCAATTATTAGTTTAGCTCTTCGGTCCTCGTTTTCACCTTCAACTTGAAACAACTCCGCATCTCTTAGAAATTTGATTATTGCTTCCTTCCGATCAAGCAAATCTCCTATTAATTTATCCTGTTCTTTCTTTTCATTTTTTAGTTCATTCAACAATTCGTTGAGGCAATTCAATATTATCTCAAAAGTAGGCTTTCTCTTAAATGCTTTGGCATAGTTTTTTTCATCCAAGAGGTTTTCACTATCCATTTCTGTTTGCCTTACGTAACAGTATTTAAAAATGTCTCTAAAACTAAAAGTCTGACCAGAAAGTTTGATTGAAGGAACTTCCAACATTTCAGCCAAAAACTTCGCCAAAGAATTATCTTCCTTAGGTTGAGTAACAATGAAGTAGTCGAAGTCCGTATCAAATTCAGCTGATTCCTCTTTCCATTGAAAAATTTTAACCGGCAATTCAAATGAAAAAAGAGGTCGTTCGATTAATATTCGTTTTTCATTAAGAATTAAATCCAGAGATACGTACTTACAAGTTCTTCTAACTTCATCATAGTTTTTGTGCCTTCTCTTACCAAGGCAATAATCAACCATTTCAAGGATTGTAGACTTACCAGTGGAAATAGGACCTGTAATGAAGTTTAGCCCATCTTTAAACTCGATTTTATAACGATTTCTGTCACCAAAAAGCTCAAGCTTGACAAGATGTATCTTCATATCTTTTTAATATTCTCAAGACTCTTCGTATAAATATCTTCTCTCATTTTGGTCTCACTAATCCTTGAGAACTTTTGCCTTATATAAATCGCATTTTCTCTCATTTGTTCAGCAAAAGGATTGTCGATTTCAGAAATGATGGTAGTACCTTCATCCGTAATGGAATAACTAAATGAGCCTAAGAGAATCTGTTTGTCAATAAGATTTTTTGAGAGAAGATAATTTAATACTCTACTGTAGTTTTCTCTATCGGGATGGGTGTGATAGAACGAGTATAATTCTTCGAAATCAAATTGATTTGTTTCCTTTTTGTCTGGAATCATGGTTTTCGGAAATCTCATGAAAAAATCATAAAGTATAATGCGATCAAAACTCATGCTGTAGTTATTTAATCCTTTGAAAGAATTTAATAAATTCAAGATTCGCATCGAACTTAGAACTAGTTCATACCTTATTCCATAACTATCCATCTTCCCGTGATTTAAACTCCTTAATTTTTTGTTTATAATCTTTAACCCAGCCCACTTTACACTCATCGGCAAGTTGATGAAGTATACCTTTTTTCTCTGTAGGACTTACGTCGATAGTTGTATTAAGCAGACTAGCTTCATGATACTCCTCTATTTTTTCAAAAACAGTTCCAAGAAGTTCATTTCCATCAGCATTACTTTTGTACTTTAGGAATTGAGTCAGCCAAAGTTCATGAAGCGAGGCCTCTAGACTTTTCAGTTCTTTTAACTCCCGATCGATTCCTTTACTTCTTATTTCGTTCTTTAAAATTTCGGCATTAAAAAACTGTTTATTATAAATGTCTTCATGATCATCAATTCCAGCTGATTTTAGCTTTAAACTGAACACTCTTTCAGAAAAGTCAATGTCCTCTGGTGTATCTAAGATTTCCTTAAGGACCTGTTTCCTATCTCGTATTTCATCAAGTATTTCGTCAAGCTTTTCAAGAACTTCTTCATCGAAAATATCTAAGTGTAGGTCATGTTTGGTTATGAGTAACAACAAAGAAGTACTATCCATCAACTCCACTTCTATCCTATGTAGGTTTTCTTTCTCTTTTTTCCATTTACTCCACCATTTCATTTCATCTATAGTAAGAGTTTTCGGAACACAAAGGGTCCAACTCTTCAACTTATAGTTTTTGGATTCAATAGCTTTTTTGAATGATTTTTTTATTTGATTGATCTGAGATGTACCAATCTCGTCAAAGAAGCACTTGCACTGATAAACGTCTATTGGGTCACTAAAATCGCCCACGAAAACATCAATACCGTCATCTCCTGGGTCACATTTTATTTGAAAGGAGTTCTCGTGCTCTTTCTTAAACACATCAGCACATACGTCTTCAAATACCTGTCTGGCTCCTTCTTTTCCGTGTTTATGGAGTAAGTAACTAAAATCTCTAGGCATATTAGAACAATAGCATTCGTTAGCGAAGTATCAAAACACCTAGCTAAACAACAATTAATTGTTCTCCAAATACTGCAAAGGCCATTATTTCAATGGTGTCGGGAAGTTAAATAGACTTTTTTAAATCAACAACCCAAACAAAGAATGAACAGTTCACTCAAAATCAACCTGTAGGCAGGTATACCCATAACCGTCCTCATCAATTTTTATTCGGCATTTAAAGTAGAGTCTCAAAGTCGCACCATATCCGTTTTGACTATCTACCCAGGAGTTGACTTCATATCTGTTGTTTCCCAAATATTGTACATGACTTTTTCTTTCAGAACCACTTGGAAACCTAGCAGTACTTGGAGATTTTAGTTTATTCTTGATGCACTTTTCGGTATAAGTATATGCAAGAAAAACATTACCACTTTGACCTCCATCCGAAGATGTCCAGTCTTTCCACGAACCAATCACAAATATTAGGAGAAATATTAGTACCACAACCCCTATGGCACTAGCACATCCCGCATTTGGATTTTTTGTTATTCCCTTTTTTTGTTGTGCTGACTTTGTTTCATTCGAAACATCAGTTTTTCTTATAATAGGTTGAAATCCACAATGCGGGCAAAACTTTGCAGCATCACTGATTTCTTTCTTGCATTCTGGACAATTAATAAGGGCCATTCTTAGTTCATTTAGTTTTACTATGCTTCTATTCTATAAGCATAATTCATTCAAGGACTTCTTAGCAAATGAATTGCCCATCTCCGTAGCTTTCTTCAAATCCTCGCATCCTGAATCTAGCTTAAGTGCTTGCTTTGCAATTCCTCGCAGATAATATGCTTCAGTATAATTAGGATCAAGCTTCTCTACCATATCAAAGTCGCTTATTGCACCTGAATAATCTTTCATCTCAAGTTTGGCACTCCCTCTTTGATGATAGGCTTCTGTGTACTCTGGTTTGAGACTTATAGTTTGCGTAAAATCTTGAACGGCTGATGAGTATCTATCTAAATAGGCATTATTAATTCCTCTATTGAAATATGAGTAAACATTTGTTGAATCAAGTTCAATAGATTTGGTGTAATCTTCAATAGCTCCCTGAAAGTCGTTCATCTCACTCTTTATATAAGCCCTGTTGAAGTATGAACTTGGCTGTTTCGGGTCTATCTCTATTGCCTTATTGTAATCGGTAATAGCCCCCTTAAAATCACCTAAAGTATATTTCTCATTTCCTTCTTCAACATATTTTTCCGATGACTTTGTGTTCACGCAATTTGTGAGAGTGATCAGAATAGAAAAAATCAATACATTCTTCATCTCAATAAATTATGTCCCTGTTTCGATCATTTGGAGGACTCTCTAGTCAATCAACTCTATAAAATTGATGGATATCATCATCCAATCAGTTTCAAATTACTAGATGGAGTCTCAAACCAAATATACATATTATGTGACTCATTGGCGGTTGATTGAAGTGTGACTTATTGGCTTCTTTACTTTTGTGGAGGATGTCGTTAATAGGTTTGGCAAACAAGTCCGTAGGCTTAGAAATGAGAAAGGCTGGAGCCAAGAAAAAATGGCACATCTTTGTCAATTTGATAGAACCTATATCGGTCGAGTGGAGAGAGGGGAAAGAAACCTATCCCTTAGGAATATTGAACGTATAGCAATTACCCTGGACATCACGATAGCCGACCTCCTCAAAGGTCTTTAAGGTGCACGTGGAAGTTGTAGTAATTAGAGACTTGATCAATGTAGATAGATGGAAGAATATCTTCAAAAAGAATAGGGGATAGATTTTCTAATAAATCAAATAGATTGAATACTTCCACCTTTTTCAAAGATATCCGTCAATCCCACTATTTTGGCATTAATAGACTCTTCTGGCCATGAATGATACTGACCTTGAAAATTATCGGCATTAGAAGAGTTTGCCCAATTCTCAGAATTTGGAGTAATAAATCCGAATTCCTGTGCAAGTCGGCACCAATAATTTTCCAAAACAGATGCTTCTTGTTGATTACCAACTAGAGTCGAAAGAATGACACATTTCACATTAGATTCTTGAGTCTTGGCCCACTCTTGAAGGTAATAAGACCCCTTACCTACTCGATTGTTTTTATAATGTTCCTTTAACCTTCTCATCAAATTGACGGTTTGACCAATATAACAGGCCTTTTCATTAGATACATTGGAATATGTAATCAGAGCATAAATCCAAAAAGATTGATCTTGCAATGAAGATTTTGGGTTCTTTTTCATTACAACTAAATTAGGTGACTTTGATGTTATCTATTAACATGAATTTAATCTGGTTTAGACGCATTTCCTGAGACAATCGTCCAATACAAATGTATATCTCCAATATTTACGACCTGTCTTTTTATCTTTCCTCAGACTGACCTGAGGAATCATATATCCTAACTCCTCGTTCCCTTGCAGTTTTCTGAATAAGTCTCTTAAGGACTTGTCGGTATAAGTGAACCCCCTACTTCTCAGGAAATCAACAATTTCTCCTGTGGTCAAATCCTTATCCTCGACTCTAATCAACAACCACTGGATACAATTACTAATGTCTTCAATCTGAGAGTATGTAGTATCTCTAAAATTGTGGTATTCTTTCCTTTTCATTGTTCATTTTTCATAAAACCACTACTTCTAAATAGTACAGTATTGTGAGAAATCAAGCGACCCTGAAAAGTGTGATTTTTTGGTTACTTTCTCATGAGGAATCTAGTCAACAGGAATAACTATATGATTTTCAAGTTATTACAATCTTAATTCCTGTAAAACGAGCATGGAAGGGTCTTTTTATTACTATTAGGCATATTTATATATGTAATCTCTATAGTTATTTACCTCCTTTAGAATTTTACTATCCAACTCTACTACAAGTGGATCATCTGTAAGAAATGGTTTCTCCCTGTACGAAGAATTTATTTTCTCTCTATACTTATTTTTAGTACCCTTAGGTATTTGATGTCGACTGCATGTTGATTCAATCAAATCCAGGGCCTTCTGTCTTCCTCCACTACTTTCAATACCCAGATATAAGTAATAGTCGGCAATGTCTTTTGGCCTTGTAACAGAATCTAAGGAAATACTCGACCTCTTTTTTATTCTATAATACTGTTTCAGTAACTCATCTGACAAACTAAACAATCCGTCTTTTGTAAATAGGTCTTCAAAGTACTTGAAACCAAATACCTTTGGTATGTCGTACTGGTACTTACATTCGAATCTTAATGTTTTGTAGGTGTATTTTTCCTCAGGTTCAAGCAGAGGGTCAGCTTGATTCTTCAATTCAGTTTCTTTATCATATATCAGAACAGTTTTTTTACCGGAACGAGTATTGAAGTAAATACCATGTTTCTGACTCCTGTCAACCGTATACCCTCTCAAATGTTGAAATATTGGAAAATAATCCTGAGCCAAATTACTTAACTTAACATTTACTGAAATATCAATTCTGGTAATTACAAATCGAGATATTGACCTAGAAGCAATTTCACTCTTCTTCAATCTTCCATGAAGTTTTATAACCTTCCAGAACTTGACATATGCATGTCTAAGATCGAGGTAGGTGGGGTTATAATAATTATTCCCTTTGAGGAACTTTGAAAAACTACCTTTTACCTCAATTCTGTATTGACCATTTTCTTGGGGTCTTACCTTAAAGAGTAAGTTTTCTACTTCAACTACCCATTTTCTTTTTTTAGGTGGAGACTTCCGGTGTTGTTTTCTGTACCTATCAGGTAATGTTCCTAGGTCATAGGTGTACTTGTAAGCATGTATTGTATCGATCATAGTATGTTTTTTGTGTTACTACCTACAAATAGTACTTCAAGTCAAACACAATTAAATCCTTAAAGAAATCATTAGACAATGAATAATCAAGTAGATAATGGGTAATAGATAAACTTAATATAAAGAGATTAGATTTTGGAGTACATAACACACAATAGAGAAAGGATCACCTTAATATAAAGAGATGGAACTCAAATCTTAAACCGAGAAATCAGGTATTGACTGTGCTGCTTTTGTCTTATTCTTATCGAGGACTTTGAGGTATATTGAGGTAGTCTTAATTTCACGATGACCTAACATTTTACTGACAGTATAAATGTCAACACCTTTATCAAGTAGCAGACATGCATGAGTATGACGACTACTGTGAAAGGTAATATGTTTCTCAATTCCCGCATCCTTCACCCAATAGAGAAGTAGGTGATTATTGTGTGCAGAGTATTTGACTCCTTTGAAGATCCGTTCGTCTTTGGGTCCCTGGGTACCTATCAAATCAATGACTTGATCATTAACAGGAAGGGTCTCATAGTTTTTGGTTTTCTGTTGTTGAAAACGAATAAACCAACCCTGTTCAGAACTGTGTTGTAAATCCTTCCATAGAAGCTGTGTAATGTCTCCAAATCTCATTCCTGTAAGTACTCCAAAGAGAAATGCCTTTTTGATCCTAGGGTCTCTGCATTCGGTTTTAAAGAGTCGTTTGATTTCCTCCTCAGTTAGAAACTCTCTTTTAGTTTCTCCCTGTTTAATTGACCTCACTCTGGTGGAGGGATTATCAATTATCATTTTGTTATTGTAGGCATCATTAAATGCTGCTTTGAATTTATTGAAATAAGAACATGCAGCATTCTGAGACAATTGCCTTGTACCACGATTTAGTTTTTCAGTCAATAGAAATTGACGATATGAATTCATGAATTCTTCGTCAACATCAGACAGTTTTAAATCTTCTCTAGTGAATTGTTTCAAATGTTTGAAGGATGACAACCAGTTAGAGTAGTTAGATTCACTAGTCTCATTCTTTTTCCTCTCCACGAGGGATTCATAATAATCCAAAAGAGTAATTTCTAATTTGTACTTTGGAATGAAACCAAACTTACCCTCTTGAATCTCAAGCACCCTTTTCGAATATATGCTGTTGGCTAGTCTTTTGATTTCCGAATTGTGCTCCTTTTGAAAAGCATCTTTCGGCTTAGGAAAGAGATAAAGTCCTAGGTATTCTTTATGTCTTTTTTTGCTGACGGGGTTATAAAAATGGAGGAAGTAACTAAGTCTATTATCCTTTAGTTTCTTAGTCTTTAGAACTACTCTGGTGCTCGTTGAACTCATGTATAAAACTATGAGTCAAACTTGGCAAAACGAAGGTCAACGGTCAAAAACTTGTAATCCCAGAACAAGTCTCAATTTGGCTTTCTATCAGCTCAAAATGTAAATTGTGAGGTAGTAGAATTTGGGCCCGACTTATTCAGAAAGTCTACTTATTTTCTCAGATAGAAACAAACTCATTAAAACAAACATTAGAAACAAATAAAACCCAAGTTGCAGTGTTGATTGATTGGTTGTGATCATATCAAGAGTTGTTGAAATAGAACCCAGTTGCTCTAGTTGCTCTGAGAGAATTCCTGAGAATCCTAAGTAAGCCATGAATATAACCAGGATCATTACATCAGCCATTGACCACTTTCCCGTTTTGTAAACCATAAAATTAACCAGAGGGTCATTTTTCAGGGATTCATTGAAAATGATCAGAAAAGAACAAATCAATTTTGAGATTGGAAATAGCACACTAAACAGAAGTACCAAAAAACCCACTGCGATCAATTCTATCTTTCCCTGCAAAAACATCAAGTGGACCACTTCCAGAATACTCTTGCTCTTGTAGTAAAGTACTTGATTCGTAAACACTATCGGTTCTCCAAGTAGCGTGAACCTCATCATTGATATTCTTGCATCAATATCAATCATGGGTAAGGATAATCCCATTATGAGAAGTACCAGTGAAAGAACCAACAAGGTAGACATTTCAATTTTTGAGAGGTTCTTGTATATTAGAAATCCTGCTTGGACAAGAATTAGTAAAAACATCCCGATGTAGAAGTAAATATGCTTCTCATTGAGTTCGTCAATCCTTTCTACTAATCCTGTAACAGCTTCCTTTCTCTTTTCAAACCCATACTTTTTTAAGATTAAATCGTGTTGAGTATAGTCTACTTCTGCAAAGGTTTCACTTGAGTACTGGTCTAGTTTTTTAATCAAATAGTTCTTTATTCTTTCACGGTTCTCAGGTTCGTTTAGGAAGTCAATGATTTTTTCGGTAAACTCAGGGATTTTCTCTTTCATTCTTGGAAACAACCCTGTTATACCCGCAACAGCATTTTTATAGGAGATACCGAACCATGATTTTCTTTCATTTTCAACTAAAAAATCGTCTTCAAAATCATCAATAAGAGTATACAAGAAATTGGAAATCTTTTCCTTCATTTCATCACGGTTGGCATCACTCATATCGAACTCATCTACTTTTTTGGAGATGATCTCGGATAGAATTTTTTTCCACTCGTCTACATTGAAAATCCCATACTTGACTTTTGAGAGTTCTATAACATCTTCCTTAATTTTTCTCTTTTCTAGTTCATTCTGAAAAACGAAAAACCCCAGTATCAATGTAATACCACAGAGAAAGAATAATAGGCTAGGTCTTATTGAATTCATTGAAGATGCTTTAAATTATTTTCCTAAATGTTCATTGACTTTTCTCTGCCATTCATTGAGAGACTCGATATCCAGCAATTCAAAACTTTCCCATTCAGGAAAATACAATGATCCATTAAGTAATATTTCTAGACTCAACAAATCATTCTGTTCTTTTGGAATAAAAGTCTCCCAGTATTTACTAATTAAGTTTTGGTCATTGGGGTCTTTAACCAACTTTTCAAAAATTTGTGAATTCGCTTGATGAATGACCAGCCCTTTTTCTCTTACAATAAAGCATCGAACTAAGCTTTTATTTTTCCAACCCCATTCTTCTGCGCGGTGCAATGCCACTTCTTTTGTAGGATTCAAAAAATAACACCCTAGCCTACTTGGCTTGATGGGGCAATTTTTTTGCCGATATTCTTCGAGGTTGTTTTCTGCATTCGCAGCTTCATATTTTTTTAAAGTCTTTGACAAACGCCCCTGTTGATACCAAAGAAAAGGTTTGACTATACCAAAGTTAGTTTTGGCATTATGTAGTACCATACCGAATTTTAGAGGATTGACTAGACCTTCTGATTCCTTCCATGTATTTCGGTTTGGGGCTAAATACCAATATTCATTATCTGAAAGTATAAACTCTACATCATTCTCATAGAGAAGCCTTTTTTCCAGATCAACCTTAACTTTTTTCATGAGTTTCACTAACTCTCAAAAGGTACAAAAAAATGAAAGTTTTGTAACTCCGAGTAGTCAAATAACTTCCATTTTGATCCCTCCTTGTACCCTAAAGTGTAAGAAATCTATGTTTAATCGAAATAGAAGTGGTTTTTCACCTTGCTTACTTCCCGATACAAAACTTACTGAAGATATTCTCCAGCAAATCATCCGTTGTGATCTGGCCTGTGATCTCTCCGAGGTGGTGCAGGGCATGACGGATATCCTGTGCCAGGAAGTCGTTGGAGATTTGATTGTCGATCCCACGTACTACATCGTGGAGGGAGTTTTGTGTGTTGATAAGGCTTTGGTAGTGACGAGCGTTGGTGACTACTACATCGCCTGTTTTGAAGTTGTCCAATTGGCTTTTATTCCAGATCAAATCCTTAAGATCTTCGACGCCCTCTTGCTGCTTGGCGGAGATGTGCAGATAGTTTTCATTGGTTTTCAACTCCTCGTACTCATTTTTTGCCAGGTCAAACTTATTCCCAATCAGGATGTAAGGCTTTCCTTTTTCGATAAGCTGCTGTTCGGTAGACAAAATGATTTCTATCGCCTCGGTATTGAGATCAAACAAATAGATGATCAAAGAAGCCTCGTTCATTTTTTGTTCGGCCCGTTCTACCCCGATCGCTTCGATCTGGTCTTTGGTCTCGCGAAGGCCGGCCGTGTCGATGAATCGAAACTTGACGCCCTTGATGTTCAGCTCGTCCTCGATGATGTCCCGAGTGGTGCCGGCTATATCGGATACGATCGCTTTTTCTTCTTCCAGTAGGGCGTTTAGCAAAGTAGACTTCCCAGCGTTGGGCTTGCCTACGATCACCACAGGTACGCCGTTTTTGATTACGTTGCCTAGCTGGAAGCTGTCGATCAGCTTAACCAGCACTTTATCCAATCCTTTGATCAATTGCTTGAGTTCGTTCCTACTGGCAAACTCCACATCCTCCTCCGAGAAGTCCAGTTCCAACTCGATCATCGAGGCAAAATGAACCAGTTTTTCACGCAGGTTTTTGATTTCATTGGAGATTCCGCCCCGCATTTGATTGAGCGCAGCGGCATGGGCTGATTCGTTTTCTGAGGCGATCAGATCTGCTACCGCTTCTGCTTGCGCCAGGTCAAAGCGGCCATTGAGGTAGGCCCGTTGGGTGAACTCCCCCGGCCCTGCGAGTCGGGCTCCTCTCTTCACCATCAGTTGGATTATGCGATTGATGATGTACTGCGAGCCATGACAGGATATTTCGACACTGTCTTCTTTAGTAAATGAATGTGGGTTTTTAAACAGGGTGACGAGTACTTCGTCAATTATTTCCTCACCATCCATCAGGTTGCCAAAGTGCACGGTGTGTGACTTGAGCTGGGTCAAGTCCTTACCGGAAAAACATGCCGAAACCATGGGGATCGACTCAGCGCCGGACAACCGAATCACTGCAATGGCCCCCACACCCGGAGGAGTGGCAAGGGCTACGATCGTATCCTGATGATGTATCATAGGGCAAAGTAAGTATTATTTCAGCTTACCTTTTCTATAAATTTTGGAATGCGGGTCGGTAGTTTCTAGCTTAGCGGCGCTTTAATCGACTCGATTGCTAAAACCCTAACTGAACATGAACATTTTTTTACGACTGAATTGTTTAACCCTCCTCCTTTTATTCCTTGCTCAATCTTCATTCGGCCAATCAAATTTCACAGAAGGTTATATCATTTTGCCGAATGGGGACTCCATATCCGGCTATGTAGATTATAGAGAATGGACCATCAACCCCGAATCCATTTCATTCAAAGAGAAGTTAGATCAAAAGTCTTCGGTTTTTTCAGCCACTGACATTCAAAGGTTCGGCACCTCAGACGAAAGGTATATTACTGCCGTCATTGAAGTCGATCTAAGACTCAATGTGAAAGGAACCATGGTCGACACGAAAAAAACCGGATCTTTCTTTTTGCAGGTGCTGGTAGATGGTGAAAAAAGCCTCTACAGATACAGGGCCAACCGAAATGGAGGAACGGACCGATTTTATATTAGCAGGAATGGCGATATTGAGTTGCTTGAAAACAACCGCTATATCAAAAACGTGAATGGCTCACAACGAACCGTTGAAGACAAAAAATACATAGGCCAGCTCACTCTCTATTTTGACAAAAATCCTTGTATTGAGCCATATTTGGATAAGCTAAAATACGCTGATCATAGCCTGACCCAGGTTTTTTCAAAGTATTATGAGTGTACCAATTCTTCTGCAGGCTTTGTTAGGCATGATGAGAAACTAAAGATAAATCTTGGATTCATTGCTGGTGTTTCCATGACCCAACTCGAATTCTCCAGTGAAGGGCATCGTCACATAACGAATTCGGAGTTTGATCAGTCCATTAATCCCGGAGGGGGAGTCATATTTGATGTGATATTTCCGGGCAATAGAGGCAGATGGTCATTGTATAACGAACTGTTCATTTCTACCTACCTTGTAGAGTCCGATTACCTTGATCAGGCCAATGACATTCAATACAACAACCAGTTAGGCTATACCTACCTGAATGTCAATAACATGGTTAGATTAAAAATGCCCCTTTGGAAAGCCAGCATCTTTTTCAATGCGGGGATATCCAACGGATTTGTAATAAAGGAAACCAATGTGAGCACATTAGAAAATGAAGTATTTGGCACGACACAAATCACCACGCAACCCGTGCTCGACGTGACAAAATCTCATGAATTGGGATTGCTAATGGGCTCTGGTTTGGCTGTGGGCAGAGTTTCTCTAGAGTATCGATTTGAAGCCGGCAGTGGCATGTCCGCTTATATTTCGTTGAAATCTCGTACTGTTCGAAACTACATACTCGTTGGGTTCAGACTGAAATGATTTCTAATCCTTCTCCTCCTCAGGCTTTCTTAAAAAGTCCTTGATGAGGAATACGATCACCGAAACAGCAACAATCACAAACAATATCCAAAAATCGGGACGTGGCTCCATCTAATAAAGATACAAAAAAATTGACTCATTTGAGTTAGTCAACCTCAATGGTCGTTTTGATCGACGAGTAGCCTATCCTACCTCTTAGGTTCTACCCTAACGCCGGTTTCCTTCTCTTCCTCAACGCCAACACATTTCCGGACAATATCATCGCCATGCCCACTACCGCCGGCCAGGTGATTTGATACCCTTCGAATATTGTTGAGATCACAATGGAGATCACCGGGATCACCACCAGGGCGTATGCTGCCTTGTCTGCCCCAATCCTACTGATGAGTGTTAGGTAAGAAGCAAATGCCACTACAGAACCAAACAATGCCAGGTAACCCAGAGAGAAAACATACGATCCGGTCGCTTCAAATGTGAAGGGTCGCCCAAGAACCAATGCCAATACCGTCATCAACACGGCCCCATAGACCATCCCGAAGGCATTGGCCTGGATTACAGGGATGCCGCTGCGAGAGTTTCGGGCAGAGGCCAGATTACCCATGGAAGCCAGTACCACGGAGAGCACAGCCAGCAATGTCCCCTTGAGCACACCGTCTGCAAAACTGAAAGCCATAAACTCCCTACTGAAAATCAGCACAGTCCCTCCCAAACCAAAAAATGCCCCGATGATGACTGATTTGTTGATGGGTTGGTTAAGAAAAAGGCGGCCCAGTAGGCTATTCCAAAATACAATGGTAGAGAATGCCACAGCCATCAAACCACTTGTGATAAATACCTCCGCCTCGTACGCTGTCCAGTAGTTGACGCCAAACAGGAACAATCCCTGTAGCGCCATGAATAGGTGCTCCCGCTTTGAAAACCGTAGCCTTACCCCCCGCACCACGCAAAACAGCATCATGATCGCACTGGCCAGATAGTATCTGTACACCACGGACACCAGAGGATCTACTGTTCCCAGTTGGAACTTGATCACATACCAGGTAGAGCCCCAGATCAACGCCGGGACGATAAACAGGGTAAAGTTGCTTTTCATAAGGTGGGTTTTGGCAAGCTAAAAAGATAGATACGGGTGTACCTAAAAAAGTTGTCCTAAATCTACGAAATCATCGCCACAAGAGTGCCTTCTTTGCGACCACCGCGCCCTCGTACTCTATAGTATAAAGATACATCCCCTCTTGTAGCTGCATGCCGGTCTGGTTGGTGCCATCCCATTCCACCCATACATCTCCCGCATACTGGGTTGCATCCAGAAGCTTTTTAACTTCCTGACCTGAGGCATTCAGGATGAATACCTTGACCCTTCCATCCCTGGGAATATTGAAACGGATATTGAGATTGCTGCTAAACGGATTAGGGAAACCATCCTCTACAGCCAGCGTCTCTCCGGCCTCCACCGGAGGATTGATCACCAGGGTATTTTCCAATGTCGTCTCAAACACGCCGTTTCCATGGGTTGCCACTGCAAGTCTGCCTGATTCGTAGTTGTAGTCCATCATTCTGATCACCGAAGAACCAATCGTCTCCTCTCCCTCCTGCACCCACACGGTGTTTTCACCATCCAGTTCAGTGGTTGTAAACATCCCAATACTGGTACCTACAAAGTATCTATTTGAGCCGTCAGCCATTGGTACGATCTCGCACCATCGCACACTTGGGCCATTGCCGGTGCCATCAGGGTTTTCCTCCAGGTTGCCACCAATACTCTCCGGAACAGGGTTTTCGGCTGTGACCGTAAAAATGCTGTTGATGCCATAGTTTCCGTATGTAAACACCGCATGATCCGCATCCGAGGGGTCTATGGCTACACATGTCACAAATCCATCCTGAAACATTATCTGCTGTCGGTTAGCCCGGTTGTTGTGAGCATTCGTGAGCTTAAAAACATGCCCTTGCGCCGAACCATAGTATAATGTCCCTTGCACATCTGACGAGGCATCAAGCGTAGAGATATTCATATTATTCAGGCTACTCTCCCTGATCTTTTTCCACCCTACAGGTGTAGGCTCCTGCCTTCCTCCGGGTATCTGTGTAAGATTGTCATTTCGCCAGACCACATCACCCCCGGCCATGTACATTCTATGATGGTTGAAAGGATCCAGCACAAAGGGGTTGATAAACAAGTATCCACTACCGTCTGAGGGATCCACCTGTGCAAAAAACTCCAGTTCATCGTCATCATTAAATTCTATCCTGAAGGTACTTCCTTGCTGAAAGGACACATACCAGAAAATATCATCACGCGTGCTGGCGGTATAGCTACCATCTCCACCGATGACCCGGTTCCACCAGGCGTTTTGATTCATCTCAGGCATTAGGTACGTGCCGTTGTCCTGCATGCCTCCAATGATCTTGTCGCTTGTCGGATCTTTGGCAACGGATACGGTATAAAACTGGGATGTGACATAGCCGTTGTTTAGCGAGCGCCAGCTTACTTCCCCCTCGCGGTTATTCAGCGTCCTGCGAATGCCTCCATCATTTCCAGTAAGCATTTTGTTGGGGTTTGAGGGGTAAAACACGATCTCATGCTGATCAGGGTGATGCCCTTCATACACACTGGTCGAACTTTTGTCTTTGTAGCCTCCGATATGAGTTGTATTAGATAGGGTCGAAAAACCATCGGTTGATCGAAAAAGATTAGTGCCTCCTATATACACTATCTCTGGATTGGACGGGTGTACCTTGATCACCATGTTGTAGGAGTTTTGTGTGTCCATCGCTGGCAAATCACCTGTACCGTCAGGTATACCGCCATTCCTCATTTGCCATAAGCCGTCCTCGTATCTCCAAATGTCCTCCAGATCATTTTGAGACAGAAGAAAATAGACGATACTCTCGTCAGACGGAGCATAGTCCATGACGACCCGCGCATACCGATCACGCATGCTTCCCGGTGCGATATCGATCCAATCCAGCCCGTTGTCCGAATAATAAATTCCCCTTCCTTCACTAATAAGCGTATCACTGGTCAAAAGGACCGTAGAGTCAGGAGGTAGTTTTAGTTCGTAGGGGTTATCACTACTGGCCTGAATGAAAGTAGGATTGAGCACGGCATACAGTCTGCCGCCAGGCGTGAGTATTACATTAGTATAATAGGCAGCCCCTGAATAGTTGAGATCATCAAATTCGTAGCTCATCAGATCAGTCCCAAGCACGGTCTCCCATGTATTGCCACCATCGACAGATCGGACAATACCACCATATATAGCAGCATATATTTCGCCCGGTCCTGATTCAGCAGGCTTCACCTTGATATTCCACACATAATTGAAGGGGCTGTCAAAATCTGAATATTGGCCAAATGACGTGGAAGGCAATACATCCCACGTTCTGCCTCCATCCTGGGATTTGAAGATACCATCCCCGCGGTAACGCACGATCTGGCTAATACCCGCAGAGTTACCACGCAGCTCCCCGGTTCCATAGTACCATACGTCTTCATTACCGGGTGTCACATCCTGCGCCAGGCAGGTAGCACCGTTGATCACCGTCGGATCTGAAGTGCTGGTCCAGGTAGAGCCCCCATTTTCACTTCTATACATCCTACCTGACGCCCCGCCTGCTACAATTATTTCTTCGTCTCGTACATCCAGAGCCAGGGCACGTGTACGCCCCCCTACATTGAATGGACCTACGGCATTCCAGGTTTCAGCCTTTCGAGCACTTGACTTTAGATGAAGGCTTTTTCGTTTTTTTGAAAATTCGTGTTCTTTATGTCGTATATACCTTGGTAGCTGCCCTGTGGCTGGATCTACCACTTGATTCATTTCAAACTCATGTCTCAGGTAAGGGTTTTCACGACTACCGATGGCGCTGGGAGCATCAATAATTACAGGTTTCTTAGTGCTTTCTATACAAGAAGAAAAAAAGAACGCAAGAAGCAACACGGGGACAAAACGTATCAAATTTGGAGTATGCATATGGCTGCCGAAATTAACCAATACTCCATTAACGAAAGAAATTTGACCACTCATATCTTCTATTTTTTAAGTTGTAAGACTTATTGTATTTTTAACACCAGATTTTTAGCACATGGCGAAAAAGACACAAGTGAATAGTAGGAATTTCATCTGGTATGCCTTACCGATGATGATTTTTTTGGGCTTGAGCTGGCTCTACGAGCCTTGGTTTTACCAACGATACATTGCAAGCGACAGCCTTCATTCCATCAAAAAACGTGACTGGAAAATAGTAGGTCATAAAGGTGCTGCCGGAGAAGCTCCTGAAAATACATTGGCCTCTTTCGAGCTGGCAATGAAAATGGGTGCTGACATGGTCGAAATCGACGTGCACTATTCTAAGGACGGAGAAGTGGTTGTTTTTCATGATGAGGATGTCTCTCGAACCACCAACGGAACAGGCAAAGTTCATGAACTAACGCTAGCCGAACTAAAAGAGCTCGACGCTGGTTCATGGTTTGGGGATACCACTTATGCTGGCGAGCAAATCCCTACCCTGGAAGAAACCATTGATTTGATCCATGGTAAAATGGAGTGTATTATTGACATCAAGTCAAAGGGACATGAGTTTTATGAGGGGTTTGCGAAGCACATCGTAGACATCATCGATGAAAAAGGTGCCAAAGAATGGTGTATTATTCAAGCTTATGACGAAAGATATCTGGAGGAAGCATTTGAAGAAGACTCAACGGTACAATTGAAAAAAATTATGATGGGTGAAGATGAGACCCACCTACTGGCTTTTTATGTCAATGCCAAGAGCTTCACCGATCATCGAAACATGCACGAGTTCTATAGCACGTTAAACCCGCATTATACCTCGCTTTCGCAAAGACGGATTTTCAGGTTTAAGGCTCGGGGGTACAAGGTCTTCACCTATGTGGTGAATGAGAGGCAAGACATGCTCAAAATGCTCAATATGGGTGTAGATGGAATCATCACTGACCACCCCGATCGATTGCACGACATTCGATTAGAACTGGCCCAACTCGACAAAGAACGGAAACGGGCCGAAGATGCGGCCGCAGCAGAGTAACCCTTGGCTCCAAAATATCAAAACGGAGAGCAGTATTTTCACAAGCTCTATACCCGATTTAATGCCGGGATCGCGATCACATTATTGCCCATGGGCTATCTGATCCTCCAAAAGCTCAAAGAGAATCTCTTTGCCGTGATAGCTGATGACACCTCATATTATGTATTGCTAACATTGCTATTAGTATGTGGAGGACTAGCCATTTATTTTGGCATGAGAAACTTCAAGCGATCGCTCAGCGCAATCCAACAGGCCCCTACGCTCCGCTCGAAGCTCGATTTTTATTTCGAGGCTTGCATGGAAAAATACAAACGGTTTTTATTATCTGGGATGCTGTTTTCAGCCGGGCTGTACCTTACAGCTAATGACCTTTTTACACTGGGATACATAGCCGCACTGGCACTGCTTTCGTTGGGCAGGCCTGGACTTACAGCCTTTTTCGATGACCTCCAGTTGTCGGAAGAGGACAAAACAATATTGCTGGAGAAGCGTCCCATACCATAGCAATTTTCGAAACCATTTTCTAAGTTTGCGGCCGTCTAACACAAAGAACCTATGAGAGTAGTAGTAACCGGCCTCGGTGCCATCACCCCCCTGGGAAACGATGTGAAAACCTTTTGGGAAAACGCCGTAAAAGGCGTGAGTGGCGCTGCCACCATCACCCATTTCAATGCAGATAAATTCAAAACACGCTTCGCCTGTGAGGTAAAGGACTTTGATCCTAAAGTCTACTTGGATCGAAACGAAATCAAACGTACTGATCTATACTCTCAGTACGCACTCTATGCCGCTGCCCAGGCCATTGAGGACTCGGGGTTTGAGTTTGAAAAAATGGATCCCTTCGAGGTGGGGGTGATCTGGGGTACCGGACAGGGAGGTATTGGCACACTGGAAAAGGAAGTGCAGAACTATACTCAAAATGATTTCGAGCCCAGATATAATCCCTTCCTGATCCCTAAGATGCTGGTCAATATGGCCGGTGGGATGATCTCGCTCAAGTATGGTTATATGGGTATCAACTACACAGCCATCTCCGCCTGCGCTACTTCCAATACTACCATCATGGATGCGTACAACTACATCAAGTTGGGCAAAGCAAAAATCTTCGTGACGGGCGGATCAGAAGCTGGCGTCACAGAGGCCTCTATTGGTGGATTTAGTGCCATGAAGGCGCTCTCTACAAGAAACGACAGCCCGGAAACTGCCTCAAGACCTTATGATGTGGATCGTGATGGATTCGTCATGGGGGAGGGATCTGGAGCGCTCGTACTCGAGGAATACGAACATGCCAAGGCACGTGGAGCAAAAATATACGCTGAGATCGTAGGGGCCTCCATGACCAATGACGCCTATCACATGACCGCCACCCACCCCGAGGGACTGGGCGCTTACAAAGCCATGCAACTGGCTCTGAATGAAGGAAAAATCGATCCATCAGAGGTAGACTATATCAACACGCATTCTACTTCTACACCTGTGGGTGACATCAGCGAACCTGCTGCGATCCGCAGATTGATGGAAGGCAAAACCAACAATGCTTCCATCAGCGGCACCAAGTCGATGACCGGGCATTTGCTGGGAGCTGCTGGGGCTATTGAGGGCATACTGTCCATCTTGGCGGTCCAGAACAACATCATTCCCCCAACGATCAATACTGAGACCATCGACCCGGAGATTGGGGATGACCTGGATATCGTGATTAAGGAAGCCCGTGAGAAAGAGGTGAAAATTGCTATGAGCAACACCTTCGGGTTTGGTGGACACAATGGGATTGCAGTGTTTAAGAAGTTCTAATCACGCGGAACTATTTTTTTCAAATTCTGTTTATCTTCAAATTGTAATTAAAAGATAAGCTATGGAACCGTTTGAGTATTTCGTTGTATTGAGTTCGATCATCCTGGGTCTGGGTATGGCCCAAATCCTAATGGGTTTTTCAGATATGATCGCCAACTATGAAAAGATCCGGTTCAGCTTTCCGCAAATAATCTATGCGGTGGTCATTTTTATCATCCACCTGCAGGACTGGTGGTACAGCTATCAGTACAGCATTCTCATTAAGGAATGGACATTTGTAAAATCGCTGTTTCTTCTATCCTTTCACATTGTATTGTTTCTACAAGCCCGAGTATTATTCCCGACGGGATCCAGAAGCCAAGATTTGGACATGGTTAAATACTTCAACGAAAACTGGAAACTCCTCTACTTCCTCGGATCTATTACGGTGATCATAAGCATACTGACCAATGTATTTATCAGTGGCCATACCTTTTTGGAAACCGCTCCTTTCCTTTTGTTTATTGCCACATATTGGGCTTTGATTTTCTTTGACATTAAAAATGAAAACGTCCACCTTACCTTCGTCACACTTTTACTGATTGTATTTCTATTCATTATCGTTGGAGACCCCTTCGTACTTGTTTCTGAATAAAATCCAGATTGTTTGGTAAATTGTCTCAACAAGTAGAGACATGAGAAACCTAAACAACCTTATTGCAGTATCCATTGCTGTTTTGTGTGCCTGTCAGCCTTCGCCCCACACCTATACCAACTGGGATACCTACCTCGGAGACCAGGAACGAACCCACTACTCCCCTCTTGACCAGATCAATCGCGATAACGTAGACCAACTCGAACTGGCCTGGACCTACCACACCGGGGATGGGGATGAGAGCAGCTACATTCAGTGCAACCCCCTGATCATCGACGGAGTGTTCTATGGCACTTCGCCAAAACTCAAGGTCTTTGCGCTCGATGCGACCAATGGAAAGGAGCTTTGGAAATACGATCCCTTTGCGGGAACAGACAAAAAGGATTTTGTGCGCGGCATTTTGTACCACAAGCAAAAGCTCTACTTCGTTGCGGACAAATACATGTACTGCATCAATGCTCAAAATGGCCAGCCAGAAGATGGTTTTGGGTCGAATGGAAAAATCGACCTGACCGTGGGATTGGATCGGGATATTTCTGCCCTCTCCTACGGCTGGAGAGGAGCGTTGACACGATACAAAAACCTACTCATCATGGGCTCCATGGTGGCAGAGTCGCTGCCCGCTGCTCCGGGGCATATCCGTGCATTCGACCTCAATACTGGAGAGCAAAAGTGGATTTTTCATACCATCCCCTATCCCGGTGAAGAAGGCTATGAAACCTGGGAGGATTCAACCGCTTATCGGTTCATTGGTGGAGCCAACAACTGGGCGGGACTGACTGTCGATGAAAAGCGAGGCATCGCCTTTGTGCCTACCGGGTCGGCCAGCTATGATTTTTATGGGGCCAACCGAAAAGGCGCCAACCTCTTTGCCAACAGCCTCATAGCGCTGGACGCAAATACCGGAAAGAAAATCTGGCACTTCCAGGCGGTGCACCATGATATTTGGGATCGGGATTTTCCAGCCCCTCCTACCCTGGCCACCATAAAAAAAGACGACCAGCCCATCGATGTGGTGGTACAAATCACCAAATCAGGACACGTTTACATGTTTGAAAGGGAAACCGGGGAATCCATATTTCCCATTGAGGAAAAACCCTATCCCGCTTCTGACCTGCCCAGGGAAGAAACCTGGCCGACACAGCCCTTACCCACTGTCCCGCCGGCTTTCTCACGCCAAACCCTCACAGCCGATGATCTCAACCCTTATGCCCAAAACAAAGAAGAGCTCGTTGAAAAGTTGAAGAGTTACCGAAGCGGAGGGCAGTTCATACCGCCAAGCACAGAAGGTACCATTCTCTTTCCCGGTATGGACGGCGGTGGAGAATGGGGCGGGCCAGCCTATGACCCTACCAATGGCTTGCTTTATGTCAACGCAAACGAAATGGCCTGGATCATTAAGATGATTGAGGTTGAGGAAAATGCTAAAGGTCTGATTGGTAAAGGGGTGTCGACCTACCGAAATTTCTGTATGAACTGCCATGGGAGTCAGTTCGAGGGCTCGACCTTTCATGGCAATACACCCTCGCTCATTGGATTGGATCAAAGACTCGACAAAAAACAAGTGACTGAACGAATCAAAAACGGCTTGGGCGCCATGCCCGCCTTTGCGTTTTTGAAACCGGAGGAGATCGATGCTGTCGCTGACTATATATTAAATCCCGAGCAGGCAGAAGGAGCAACCCCAAGTGAATCTCCGGTTGGATATAAAATGGAAGGCTACAAACGATTTTTGGATGCAGAAGGCTACCCAGCCATCAAACCGCCATGGGGCACACTCAACGCCATCAACCTGGCCGAGGGAACACTCGAATGGAAGGTGCTGCTGGGGGAATTTGACGAGCTCACCCAAAAAGGCATCCCGAAAACCGGGGCAGAAAACTACGGCGGACCAGTGGTCACCGCCGGAGGGTTGATCTTCATCGGTGCTACCCGTGATGGCTACTTTAGGGCATTTGACAAGGCAAGCGGGGAGGAAGTCTGGAAGTACAAGCTGCCTGCGCCCGGACAGGCTACTCCTGCCACCTATTCGGTGGATGGGGTGCAGTACATCACCCTCGCAGCGGCCGGTGGCAAGGACACTCCTGAAAAAGGCGATGCTTATGTGGCGTTTAGGCTCAAGAGCAAGTAATTTCTTGTTTCGTGAGGACACGAAACAGGGCGATCAGATAGAATTGATAATTTTATAAAGAGATGCCTTTTTAGCTTTTCACATCATCGCATTTTGTTATTCCAAATTAACTTACCGTCGAGCAATGATTTTAAATCTAAATGAACGCAAGAAAACTCTTTATTGCCTTGGTCGTAATCGCAACACTGAGTGTGCTTGCATTAGGTTCAATTCCAAAAAACGTCCCAATCCTTGCTCATTTCCTAAATAAAAACTCTCTCGAACTTGAAATGCACGATGGGCTTGAGTTGGATAAGCTGCAATTGTCAATCAGTATAACAGCAACTGAGTATAAGGATGAAATAATATTCGATGGAAAATCCAAACACACAATACCAAAAGAGTATGGTGAGAATGACTGGTATATTTCATATGATAATAAGTATTCAACCTCATTTAGGCACTTCAAGACTAACAATTGGCATGATCATAATTACTCATTTAACATTCGTCGACAAGGGGATGGAATTGTATGTAATGTCAAAATAGAAGGGCCTGACAGAATGGAGACAGCTATATTACTCTTACCTAAGTAGCGTCTTACTTTAGATTATATTCTCATCAACTCTTCCAAGGCTTTCCTTCTCACAAACCTTATCCAAAATTTGATCTTGCTGGTTTTATTTGTAGTATGCACTGATATTCGCAAATCACTTCCTAGCCAATGCTTTCCAGAATGAACATCAAGTCTCTCTTCTACTTAATAGCCCTGACGCTCATTACTCTGCCAGGACTTGCCCAGGAGAACTTCGTGGACGGTTATGTATTGCTCACAGAAACCGATACCCTCTATGGCCAGGTCAACAACGGCCTGTATTCTGACAACGCGCAGCAGTGCCTGCTTAAGAAAGATGGAAAAAGGACTACCTACCGCCCTCAGGACATTTTTGGCTACCGGTTTATCGAAGGAAAGTTTTATATCTCTAAAGAATTGGAGCTGGATGGCTCTGTCAAATCAGTTTTCTTAGAGTTTCTAATAGACGGACAAATGGATATCTTTTTTCTACAGGATACCAAAGGCCGTCATCGATACTTTGCAGAAAAGGAGGGGGACAAAATAGCCGAAATCACAAAAGAGGAAAGTGAAATGGTCACGTCTGAAGAGGGAAAGACCTATGAGTTGGATCGAAATCGATTCAAAGGGCCTCTATTTTACTTTACTTCTGATGTGCCTGGGTTCAATAATGAAGTCAACAAACTATCGTCCGCTGATCACAAGAGTCTCATCAAACTTGGGAAAAAGTATCACCAACAAAGTTGTGGCAACGATGATTGTATTGTCTTCGAACGAACCAAAAAAAGAAAGTTTAAACTCCTCATTGATGCCTCAGGAAACAAGTTCTTCAATTCAGAATTTGGTGACTATAATGGGTTGTACAAGTACGGCTGGGGGGCGGAGTTTCTAATTCAAAACATCAACTTGAATGAAAGACTCTATGTGGGTATTGGGTACATTTATTCCGGTGAAGTACCTGACAGCTATGAGCACGATAGTGAGTTGGTTCCCATGGAGGAGATTCCCATTTCTATCAATTACATCCATCCCCGCAAAGGCCTGAGTCCCTACTTTTCCTATTCCTGGGATCTATGGACAGTGGGTGCGCTACAGACCCTTGACGCAGGATGCAACTACAACATGGGGCGACTATCACTACAAGTTGGTGTGAGTCTGAAGACCATTGGATACATAGAACCCATTGCAATTGCCGCTCCACGATTCGGGTTGACTGTAGACCTAAATTAGATACAGATCTCATTTGCTGAATTTCTTCACCTTAAAACCTGATTCAGGTCAGTTTTTTTTTAGTTGTCAGTTTAGATATTTGGTCAACAAAAATTACAACCCCGATAGAATCATGAACACCATCAAGCGAATCCTGATCCCCGTCGACTTTTCTGACAGCTCTATCGCCGCAATCAATTATGCCCTGGGCATGACCCAAAGCGATCGAAGCATCAAGTTTACACTGGTACATGCATGCAAAGAGGGTGACGTATCGGACATATGCGAGGCAGATCTAAAAAGCCTAATAAAGGAAAGATTTGAACCGGAAAATGTGGAATGTGATTTCATTTTCAAAAAAGGGGATATTCCTGATCTACTGATTCAGGCTTATGAAAACAAAAAGATCGACCTGGTGGTAATGGGTACATCAGGTGCCCCCGGAGAAGAAATGCAGTCCAACACCATCGATCTGCTCAAGGCGGCAGATTGTTCTGTGCTCGTGGTACCGGAAAAGAACAAAGGCTTTGTACTAAAAAACATCGCCCTGGCCATAGACAAACAAGAAATTGACGATCCCACCAGCCTGGGCATCCTCCATGATTTTGCCCGATGGTACAATGCCAAGGTACACCTGCTCACCATAGATCAGGATGTAGAACCACACGAAATCATCCTCGGTGAGAATGAACGTACGCTGGAGTACTACATGGGCAATCTGGACTACAGTCGTTCCTTCCCGCGAAATACGGACATTGAGCAGGGACTCAACGACTATGTAAGAGACAAGAGTATCGACGTGCTTGCCATCCTGCCAAAGCATCACGCTAAAAAAACTCCTCCTTCTGAAGGCAAGCTCACCAAGATACTGGCAGGTCACAGCGACGTACCGCTGTTGATCATAGACTAAAAATTAGATTGGGTAATTTTTGTTGGGGAACCTGGGGACGGGTTCCCCATCTTTTTATGAGTCTATTCCAATTGCAAGCATTTTTCTTTAATTTCATTACACACTAAATCCATCTGTAATTATGAAAAATGCAACCCAATCAATCCTCCTTCTGTGTGCTATGGCCATACTGACCCAGTGTGCTCAGCAGGCAACAGAAGGAGCGAAATCAAACGAGCCAACTTTCGATATCGCCAACCAGCACTTACTGGTATGGAATGAGGCCATCAATCAGGTAATGGCGTTGGCTGACTCAATGCCTGAGGAAATGTATGGCTACAAGCCCCATGACAGTATCCGTAGCTTTGCCGAACAATTGATCCACATCGGGGGATCAAGCAAGGTGATCTGCGATCTGTACTTAAAGGACGTACCTCCTCCGCAAGAAAGGCCTGATATGAATGTGAGCGAGATGAGCAAAGAGGAAGTCAAGTCTTTCGTAAAAAGCCAAATGCAAGCTGTAGCCGACTCGATGGCCACCATGTCAAATCAGCAGCTTGCTGAGATGATTAAGTCCTTTGGTGGAAACGACATGACCCGCCTGGAAGGCTTGCTCACTGTACACGATCACATGACCAACCACAAGGCTAAAGCCAACCTTTATGTTAGGATGAGCGGAAACACACCACCAAGTTATAGATACTACTAAACAAATCAGACCCTTCTTTTCGAAGGGTCTTTCACGCTACCCAATGATTAAACATCTTGCTGCAATTATCTTGGTACTCATGACCGAAAAGGGCCTTAGTCAAAATCTAGACAGTCTTTATATCGCTGAATATGAAGACGATAAAGAGCCTGACAAGGTACTCCATGCTGAACCCCTGTACATAGACCTTATCCGGGATCTGGGGGTTAGAAAAGGAGAAAAAGAATGGAATGTGGGCTTGGGAATGACGGATAATCTTGATTATGACACATATGAAGCTCTGGTGGAGTATGAGTTCGCACCCATTGACCGATTGGGGTTGGAGATTGAGGTTCCGTTTCTTATCTATTCAGGAAATGAAGAAGGTACTCCCAATGATAAGGCCGAAAGTTTAAAACTCGCAGCCCAGTGGTCCTTTCTTGTTTCCGAGAAAATCTCTACTTCTCTCGCTCTTGGCTATATCCATGAATTTGAATTTTCGGATTTTGAAAATTTTGGAGATCCTATGTTCACCGGAAACATTTTTAATCCTTTCATGGTAACTGCCAAACGGTGGGGCAATAACTTCCATACGCTCATATACACAGGTCCTATAATCGAAAAGGAATTCAATGAATCTTCCTCGCACTTTAGTTACGAAATCAATTCCAATATTCATTACATGGTCCCTAAGACCAGAAACTTCATCGGAATAGAGTTCAACAAAGAACTTGAAGATGGAGGTTTTGATATGGTAATGAGACCGCAAATGCGTTTGGGAATTTCAGAAGATCTCATGGTGGGAATTGTCACCGGCATCCCGATAAGCAAAGAGAAACAAAGGCTAAGTGCCTTTGTCCGGTTGATTTGGGAGCCGGGGGAAGGTCACTAGGCTAAAACGCCTCGTTCACACCAAAATATACTCCTGTCCCACCTTCGGCATTGACGCCAAAATCAAAACGAATCAATGTAGGGTTAGATTTTGTAATTTGCCATCTCATCCCTCCTCCAAAACTAACCTTAGGGTTACCCAAAATTCCTACCACTGTAGGAGAGACGTTACCCAATGCGGCAAAAGCATTGACTCCTATTCTCTTCCATGGTCTAAAACGAAATTCAGACTGAAAATTCACGTATTGATTGTCAATATAGCGACCTCTGAAGTATCCACGTCCCAGATCTGCTCCACCAAGCCAGGCCGCACTCTGAAATGGGACATTACCAAAGTGGTTGTTCATATAAGCTTGCGCAGCAAAAGTATGTTTGTCACCAAAAACAAAATATTTTCTTAAATCAATGAGAAACTCATTGTAATTGTAAGTTGCTCCGAAAGCCTTACTCGAAAAACCTCCCTTGAATATGATGTAATTACCAAGCACAGGGGAAAATACATTGTCCCGATCATCAAAGTTAAAGACGAACGATAATCCGGAACTTCGTGCACCCTCTGCACCTGAAATGCCGCCACCATCTAGTAAACCACCATCAGCCAGTTCGATCATGGTATGGTTCTCATAATTGAATTCAAACCCAAAATTCACATAATCAGGAATTCGATTCAAAAAAGCTACCCTGAGAATAAATGATTCCATATTGTATGCTTCCTTGTTGTTTTCTGGAGTTTCATTTCCAATGCCCCAAAATGAATTGGGAAATCGCTTGAATTGAACAAAACCATCAAGGAAAAACCTGCCATTTTCCAGGTAGAACTGAGGTGTGGCACTCAGTAGCAGTTGCTCTTGAGCAGTATAAATCGCCGAGAGAAATACATTGGAAATCCGTGCGTTAAAAATATTCCTCTGCTGGTTGAAAAAAAGTTGGAGTCCTCCTCCACCACCAAAGGTGGTCTCAGGAGTATAAAAAATCACAGGTAAACCAATAAATTCCACCTTTTTGTTCTTTAAGGAGATGGTATCGGTTTTTACCAAATAATCTGACTGATCCTGCTCCTGGGCCAGCAGGATGCTCATACCAGCAAGCACTGCGAGTATAGATAGACTACTTCTCATCTTTCGGCTTTCCAAACAACAAATTCAATCCAAAATAAAATCGATAGTCGAATCGATTAAAACTGGCGTCATTGGTCTGACGGGCAACAATGTCTCTCGTATCACCTTCGAAATGCGATAGAAAGGAGTTGAATCCTACTTCAAACACCACCAAATCAGCCAAGGCATACGAGTACCCAAGGCCCAATACGGCCCCAATGCCCCTCCCATCGATTTCCTCATTGATCGGCACCACGGTCTGGTCGCTTTGTGTGCTCTCGTAATAACTAGCCCAAAATCCTCCGCCTTGCAGAAAAAGCCCCATATTGGGTGCCTTTCCAAGGTAATATCGATATTCCCCTCCAATGAGTAGAATCTCTCTTTCGGTGTCTAATATATCAAAGGAATTCCGTCGGTTGGTACTAATAAATGTTCCTATAAAGTGTCTGTCAAAAATGAATTTTCCGATAGAAACATCAAACGTGTAGTTATTGATAAAATCCTCGGGGTTGCCAATGGAAGAATTTTGATCAACCTTGGATGAACTTATACTTCCCGCCAAACCTATCATGCCTCGCCCTTGACGATAGGCCAATTTGATCGTGTCCTCTACTTGGGCTTGAGAATTCAAATAAAAGGTGAAACACAGGACAAAAACAAGAGCACTATCCCTCAGCATTACATTAAATTGTATAGACCTAAAAATAGGCAGACATATTTCGAATTCTCTCAAATTGAATAATAAATTTATACTTCAACACAATAAGCACATGAAAAAACTCGGATGGGTCATAGCGATCATTCTTATCGTGGTAATCAGTCTGATTCCCTACACCTACCTCGTCATTGAGTGGCCTTTTGGTCTGCTTACCACCAAGTCTGAGGAACTCCTCGAAAACCCCTTCTGGAAATTTGGATTCTACCTGCACATTATTCCCGGGTCAATCGCATTGCTATCGGGCTGGAGCCAATTCATCAAGGGCTGGCGAGACAAGAACATCCAGCTCCATCGAGCCCTGGGGCAGCTTTATATCATTTCGGTTCTGCTGAGTGCTCTTGGAGGCCTTCAGTCCGGGTTCTATGCCACCGGGGGTTGGGTAGCCAAAACCGGGTTTATCGCCCTGGCGCTGGTGTGGTTTTCCTCCACCTTGTCTGCCTATCTAAAAATCAGGAACCGGGACATTGATGCGCACGAAAAAATGATGATCTATAGTTATGCAGCTTGTTTGGCTGCAGTGACCCTTCGGATCTGGAATCCACTGCTCATCATGATTACCGGCGATTTCTACATTGCCTATCCGATCGTCGCTTGGCTGTGCTGGGTGCCCAACCTGATTGTAGCCAGGAAACTCACCATGTGAATTGAAAAGACCATCGTTTTAGGTGCCAGTTTTCCATTGTAAAGCAATACTGGTTTTCGGTGCTTCTTTCCGGCCTTGAATAAATTCCGTCAAGAAATTCAGCATAAAAAAATTCTCGGCTTAAATCCACTGTTTGAGCCCCAAGAGTGCAGCGATTCGGGATGAGTTTGGATTTAATTAATGAATCGGGCTGAATTTCAGGGATTTATTCACAGCCTCGTCCTTTTTTGTTTCGTTTTTTGGGACAGGCCAAAAAATGAAAAATGCGATAGAAGTATCCTTTTTGATTTTCAAGTAAGAATTACAAATCAAACCTCACCTCATTCAGCATCAACCCGGAAGCCGGAGCAATATAGCTATGCGTAAAATCCTCACTGGGATCAAGAGACTTTTTCAAGTCATCCATTGACCACTCTTCTTTACCCACTAAAAACAAAGCCCCTACCATCAATCTTACCTGATGCCGCATAAAGCCCTTTCCGCGTACGCGGAAAATGTAACTCTGCTCAGGGAAGAAATTGGCGATCAATTTATCGTTGTGTATGATTTCACTCAATGCTACCTCCCGTTCCAAGACTGTTGCCTCACTAGGTTTGTAGCAGTAGTTTCGAAAATCATGTTTGCCCTCAAAAAGTTTTGCAGCCTGTTTCATCGCTTCCAAATCGAGGCTTTCCTGGATACAACATATGAAGGGAGCAGCAAACGGGTGGTTTTTCTGACCAAAGGAAAACAGGTAGTTGTATTCTTTTTCTTTGGGATCATTGATGATGTTGAATTTGGCATCCACTTCCTCAATAGACAATACCCGAATGTCTGCAGGAAGATTGAAGTTCAAATCCTCCACCAACCTCTCTCTATCCATCTCTTCTTTCAGGAAAAGCTCAAAGTAGGTCTGCTGTGCGGAGACCATGGCATCCGTTCGGCCCGTTACCAGGATTTTGAAATTCTCATGTCCCAGCACAAAGCGTACGGTCTTCTCCACCATCTTTTCGATGGTCTTGAGGCCGGGTTGTTTTTGCCATCCATGGAACCGATAACCAAGGTATTGCAACTCCACCAGGTAGAAGAATTGGTACTTCATCGAAAGTAATTTCTGCAATATTACCGAATAGTATGTATCCATTTGCGATGGCAAATGACTCTATCTTCTCAGGCTGCTTAGTTCCCGTCGGTAAATCCTCTAACTTAATGAGAAAACTGCCTTATGAAATATCTCGTGCCCATCACCCTACTGATCCTCTCCTGCCAGGAAAAGACCGAAACGGTATCAAATGATCCTGTTTTCACTTTCGATCACTACGCCATCAATGTGTCGGATCTGAATAGAAGTGTCGCCTTTTATCAGAAATACCTATACGTAGAAGAAATCTATGATGGCACCGAAAAAGACCACATCCGCTGGTTTTCGCTAGGCAATAATCAGGAGCTGCACATTATCGCAGTTGACAGTCTCAACATAAACATCCCAAAGGGCGTCCACCTGGCGGTAACCGCGAAGGATTTAGACAGCTACATTTCTTTCTTAAAGGACAACAACAAGGACTACCATGATTGGCCGGGTGAATTAGGAAAAGTATCGATACGACCGGACAAGGTGCAACAGATCTATATACAAGATCCCGATGGCTATTGGATAGAAATCAACGACGGGATCAAACGATTTAACTAGATACTACTTTTCCCAAATGCTAAAATCCTTGCCCTGACCCTGGGCCAAGAGGTCACTCATGTGGTAGGTTTCGAGGGTATTAAGATCCTTAAGCAAAAATTCCCGATCCGATCGGATTTCCACTACGGTAAATTCGAACTGTTCGCCGTAGTTGGTCAGCACGTAGTTTTTGTTGGTTCGGATGTTGTTGAATGCGATGCTCATAAAGTAAAAGCAGGGGTGAAATTGGCAACCTCGCGGCAAATTATGTATTTTTCGTATGCCGATGAAACGCCTAACCTACATCTTCCTGCTTTTTAGCTGCAATGTCTTTTCTGTGCTTTCGCAAAATGGCCAGTTCTCCATGGGGGCGCGATCTGCTGCCCTGGGTGGAGCGTCTGTCACTCTTGAAGACGAATGGGCAGTCTTCAACAACGTCGGGGCTCTTTCCTATGTAGAAGGTATCAGCCTGTTTGGGTCCTATCGCAACCAGTACGGGGTACCGGAGTTTAGCAGCATGGCCATAGGGGTCACGGCTCCATTGCTCAACGGAACCGTGGCGGTCGGTGCCTTCCGGTTTGGTGATGATCTGTACAATGAACAAAAAGTCAACCTGGGGTTTAGCAACCGGTTTGGGATTGTGAGCCTAGGGGCCAACTTCAACTACTATCAGATCAGCATCATGGAAGGTGGTACGGCGCAAGCTTTCCTGTTTGATTTTGGTGGGCACGCCAAACTCACCGAACAGTTCTTCTTCGCTGCCCACGTCTCCAACCTAAACCAGGCCAAGGTATCGGAAGTCAATTCTGAAAGAGTGCCCACCTACATGAAAGCCGGGATCAGCTACCGCCCCCTGGAGTCCCTCATGCTCAACGCAGAAATCGAAAAGTCCATTGATGAAGATTCTCAACTGAAATTCGCCATTGAATATGAAATCATTGAGACGGTCTTCATTCGTACCGGTATTATTACAGAGCCATTCAAAAGCAATTTTGGTATTGGGTTTGACCCGGGCAAGTTGGCCGTAGACTATGCCTATGGAAACCACCCCGACCTGGGAGATATTCATCAGTTTTCTTTTACCTATCGGTTTACCCAATGAAGTTTTGGCTGACGATAGGGCTGGCTCTGGCTTCACTTGGATCTGCTTGGGCGCAGGATCAGCGCCCCGAGATTGATCTACAGGAGTTTATCGAGGCGATGTTTCAGGTGCCCGACGAGCAGGTCAACTACGATGACCTGTACGAATCACTCTATCAGCTTTACACAAACCCTGTCGATCTAAACCACACCAACAAAAACGAACTCAACAGCCTTTATGCCCTGGACATTCGTCAAATCAATAGCCTGCTCGATTATGTAGAACAGAACTATCCCCTGCTGTCGATCTATGAGCTGCAGGTGGTAGAGGGGTTTGACCGGGAGACCATCGAGCGGATTCTGCCTTTCGTGGTGGTGCGACCTCCCGGAGGGATCCAGTCCATGGGGTCGCTATGGAAACGTATCACCACTGAGCCCAACAATTATTTTATCCTCAGAAGTGAGACCACCCTGGAGCAACAGCGCGGTTATCGGGAGCAAGACTCCTCTCGTTTTTTGGGGTCGCCCTACAAAATCTATGGGCGGTTTCGTACCAGCCACACTGACGACTTTTCTCTTGGTCTTACCTTCGAGAAAGATGCAGGGGAAGCCATCGTCTGGAATCCTGATCAGAAGCAGTATGGATTTGACTATTACTCTTTTCATATGTTTTTGGAGGACAAAGGCCGTTTCCGGCGAATTGCGCTCGGTGATTATCAAATGCAGTTTGGACAGGGGCTGGTCATAGGTTCAGGGTTCAATCCCGGCAAAGGCGCGGAAACCATCACCACCGTCAAACGTGGCAACTCAGGCATCAGGCCCTACACTTCGGTGTTGGAGTCAGGTTTCATGAGAGGGGCTGCCTTCACTTTCGACCTGTCCCGATCCATTGAAATCAGCTCGTTTTACTCTCGTCACGGGCAGGATGCAGCCATTCGTGTGCAAGAGGATGTGGACGAGTATTTAGAATACGTTTCGGGCATTCAGGATATCGGACTGCACCGGTCTCATCTGGAGCTAGCCAACAAAGACCAGATCACCGAGCAAACCTACGGCGCCAACATCACCTACAACCACCGTAAGTCACGAAACTTCCAGGCAGGGGTCACGGCCATTCAGACCGGGTATTCGCTCCCGATTACTAAAACACCCAACAACTACAATCAGTTTGAGTTTTCCGGTAAGGAAAACCAAAACCTCGGGGTGTTCTCCAACTTCAACTGGCAAAATTTCCTATTCTTCGGTGAGTGGGCGATATCAAAATCCGGAGGCCAGGCGTATGTCGCAGGGCTGATGGGCAGCCTGTCACCGAAAGTCTCCATGAGCTTTTCGGTAAGAAACTATGACAAGAACTATCACTCCTTCTATGGCAACGCCTTTGGTGAAGGCTCCCGAATCATCAATGAAAAAGGGATGTATTGGGGCCTTAGGGTCAAGCCGATTAGAAAAGTGGAGGTCTCCGCCTTTTACGACCGATTTAAATTTCCCTGGCTGCGATATCGCACCGAGGCTCCATCCGAAGGCTACGAGTACTTGATCAAAGCGGAGTATCGACCAAAGAAAGCCCTCAAGGCATATTTCCAATACCGGGAGCAGTCCAAGGAAATCACTGTCACTACAGATAGGGAAAATATCTCCCGACTGGTCGCCGGGGTAAAGCGATCCTATGCCGGCAATCTGGACGTTAAACTCTCCGAAGTATTCGACATCAAATCGCGAATCCAGTATAGCACCTACGATGAACTCTCCAGAAGCTCCGGAGTGGCCATCATCCAGGATATTGGTGTCAACCTGGGGCGATGGAAGCTGAGCGGTCGATACGCACTCTTCGACACGGATGATTATGAAAATCGGCAATATGTTTACGAAAAGGACGTATTGTACGCTTTTTCGATTCCGGCGTATGCGGGGGTAGGTACAAGAAATTACCTCTTGCTACAGTACAAGCCCACTCGCAAGCTCACCCTCTGGGCCCGGTATAGTCGCTATCGCTATAATAACATAGAGTCCATAGGCTCCGGGCTCAATGAGATTTTAGGGGACACCAAAACGGAATTGAAGTTTCAGGTGAGGGTGAGGTTTTAAACTTGTTCATAATAGTCCCTTCGCTTCGTGAGGACACGAAACGGCGCGTAGGGGATCAACCCAGTCAAAAAAGGAGATGAAGGCTTTACCTAATCTCGTTTTTAACAGCTGAATAGAAGAAGCTGTCTAGAGATTGGCTATACTTGTCTCTGCGAAAGGTCATTATACTAAAGGTATAATACCAAAGGTATAATGGATTCAATTTTGCAAAACACTGAGAGAGGGCTGAAGTTTCAACCGGTAAACCTAAGTGCTTCGTAAGGACATGAAACGGCGTGCAGGGAGCTACGACGGCTTCACCTCCAAGAACATTGTAATCGGGAATCCATTGTTGGACACCCAATTTCCTCCCTCAACACGGCTGTACACTCCTCCCTCATAGTACCCCTGGCCATGGGTAAAAAACAAACGGTTTTCACCTCGCTTGCCCGGCCAGGCCTCTATTACCTGGTAGCTCACCAACACATCTTCATTCAAGGAAAGCCCCATATCCTTGAAGTCGACGGATATCCAGTTGTCATTCTTAAAGGCCTTGACATATACCGGATCATTTAGTAGGCTCTCAGCGGGTGACCCACCTTCAAGCCGATAGATGTTTACTCGAAACAAAATGCTATCCAGGGTGTTGTACCTAAGGTGGAATTTAGCCGACTGCACTTCATACGTCTCATTGCTGTTCACGATCTTGATGCCGTACTCCTGTGTAAACCCTATTTCCTTTTTTCCACTCTGACCGGTCGTTGAAGTCGTAGGAACGCTTCTGCCAAGTCGAATTATGTCCGACTTAGGTGCGATCGGTTCTCCTCCTACCATGGCCAGAAGTTTTTGTTTTTCCAGCACCTTATACGCCGTGCCGACGTTACCAAAAGCGAAAACAGCTCCCTCCTCAGCTGAGTACAAGGTTGAATAGTCCTTTGCATTTTCTTCGCTCAGCTCTACGAGAGATACATTCCATTTGGGTTGTTTCTGTTGGAGCTGCTCCACATCTTCCCGAGTTTCTACTTTGCGCAGCTCTTTGAGCATCTTGTTGGATTGACCGTATACGCTGAACAAGCTCAACGCCACAATCACGGTAAGTATATTTTTCATAATGATTTAGGTTTTCTATTCGTCTCTTAGTGCATTTACTGGATTATCATGAGCTGCCTTACCGGCTAGCACTCCTACCAGCAGCATGGCCAGAAGGAATATGGCTAACCCGGAAAGCAGGAAAATAAAAGGACTGAGGTCAATTCTGTAATGGTAGTCATCCAGGAATGACCTCATCAAACTGTACCCAACCGGAAGGATCAGCACGAATGCGATCGCTATAAGCAAGGCGAAGTTTTTTGAGAGCATCACTATTATGCTTTGCATCGAAGCACCCAAAACTTTGCGCACACCAATTTCCTTTTCTCTTAAGCGAATGGAATAGGTAGTAATGGTAAAAAGCCCAAGAATCGCTATCAACAAAGCCAACCCAGAAAATATAGAAGCCGTATTTCCCAATCGCTCTTGCTCCTTGTATAAGGCATTGTACTCCTCATCCACAAACTTGAAATCAAAGCTCTCGTATGGGCCTAGCTCATTCCATTTTTCTTCTACTATCCCGATACCTTCCTGAACTCGATCAGGATGCAGTCTCACTGCGAGCTGGGAAGAAATTGTTTCGTAATAAAAATGGATTACCGGCTCAATCGCCCTTTTGAGCGATTGATAGTGATAATCCCTTGTTACTCCTATTACATTGTACTTCCCTCCACCTCCGCCGGCCACTAGCTTTTTGTTTTCGATATTATCCCAACCCAGGACCTTCATCGCAGCCTCATTAATAATTACAGAGAGCGTATCACTTTTCACGGATTTGGAGAAGTTCCGACCCTGAACTACTTCAATATTGAATAAGTCCATATAATTGGCATCAATCCACAACTGCCGCAGTTGTGCACTTTGCATTTCATTTCCATCTTCACTAGAAAAAATGTTGTAGTTTTCCCAATATTGACCTGGAGGTGTTTGTATTAATGAAGTCGAAAGTATCGCACTTTCCTTAGTCAACTCATCGCGAAGTATAGGCTGACTTTTGAGTACCAACTCGGGGTCCTTAAATAGTTCCTCGTAAATCGATAAAGTGATCACATTTTCCCCATCGAAATGTGTGTCTTGATTTTTCATATGCTGGGTCTGGAGCCAAATAACCGCAGTGCCCATAACCAACAGAAATGAACTCGCAAACTGTAGAACTACAAGTCCCTTTCTAAAAAAGCCTCCCTCCTTTTTAATTCCAACTACTCCCTTTATGGTAGTCACTACTTTGTGCTTAGACAATACCAGGGCGGGTATGAGGCTCGAGAAGAGAGCGATTATTAAGACGACACTCAGTGTAAACAAGGCTCCATTCCATGCACTACTCATCGAAATAGAGATGTTATAACCAAACTGTGCATTGACGAGGGGAATACAATAGGCACTTGTAAACAGACCGGTGACCATGGCAATACCACAGACAAATATCCCTTCGAATAGAAATTGTAGCACCAGCTGAAACCTATTGCTTCCCATCACCTGGCGCACACCTATCTCTTTGGTTCTTTTCAGGAGTTGGTTCACTGACAGGTTCACATAATTCACGCAAGAGATCAGCAATATGCCAATGGAGATTATGCTCAAAATATTGACGACCTTATCGCTTTTTGTAATGCGATTGTGCTCTTCTTGCAATGGCAGTAGAGCGATTGCATTTGATTTTCTTTCTTCCAGGAAATGCTTGTCTACAAAAGTCAAAAGGTTCTCTTCAACTTCGACAGGATTTGCACCAGGAGCAAGGCGGACATACCCCACCATGAAGGTATTGTACCAATTCCCCATTTTGTCAACCGCCAGCTCTGGAGGAGCATTGTGCCATGAGAGCAGCAATTCAAACTGAAGGGATGAATTAGAAGGCGGATCCTCTACTACCGCCTGTACTGTTGCATCAAAACCATAGTTGACAAATTGAATTACCTCTCCGATGGATTCTCGATCACCAAAAAGCTTTTCAGCCAATGATCGGGTCAGAACTACCTGTCCGGCCCCTGAAAGAGCCTGATCGACATTTCCCTTCAATTCTCTAAAAGAAAACACTTTGGTGAAACCCGTATCAACCATGTGAATGGTGCTTCTCATGTATTTTTCACCGAAGTGGAGAATATCCTCTCCATCTGTGAAGCGCGTACTGCTAATGATATCTGCGTACTCCTCTTCCATCAAAGGAACCTGAGGGGTCACAATCAAATCATCCGTATTTCCGTCAGGGTATCTATTTCCCACTCGATATACATCTTCATACCCTGCATGGAATTTGTCGTAAGAGTTTTCGTATTGGGTGATCAGAAAAAGCAGAAGAGAAGCAGCAAATCCGATAGACAGCCCAAATACATTGATCAGGGAATATTGCTTGTACTTGACAAAGTTTCTCCAGCCGCTTTTGAGAAAGCTGCGAACCATTCCATAGTTGTTGTGGCGATACGAACCACCAGTCGGTTTAATCAATCCTTTTCTGAAGAGTTGAAATACATCCTTGACGAAAAGCCATTTGGCCCTGCCGATGCCTTTTTCTTCTACCCGGCTTTCAAACCGCTCTAGCAGGTCTCCCTCCAGGTCCTCACAGTAGTCCTCATGGCAAAACCATCGAAAGAACCTGAGTGCCCAGCGGGGTGGTGAGATTTTAGGTTCGTTTTTCATGACTTGAATACTACGTTAGGTATCGCCTCCCAAAGAGCTGTCCTCGCTTCTTTGGTTTCTCGGATGGCCTGCTTGCCGGATTCCGTAACCTCAAAATAACGCTTGCGCTTTCCACCCCTCACGGCGGTGGCCTCTCCAAACTCAGAGGTGAGATAGCCCTTCTGCTCCATCCTTCGCAAGACGGTCTGCATCGCTCCCATGCTCACGGATCGACCCATCCTGTTTTCTATTTCTTCGATGATGGCTATTCCGTATGCCTGGCCATGCAATACAGCTACTGTCAGGAGCACTATTTCTTCAAATTCGCCTAGATGATGTTTACCCATTTTTCAATATTTACCTTAAATGTAGTAATTAAAATTATAAAAACTACAAAAAAGGTAAATATATCCGTAGATCGTCTAAAAACTAATCAGAATAGCGAATAACATTTATCCTAGGGCTGTCAGGAAAACAGCACTTTGAAATGGGCATGAAAGTCCACCTGGGAGTTTTACTCAAAGGATTGTAAGGAAACCTATGACGTCTAATCCTCCCCTTTCCATTCTGAGGAGTGGATCAATGAGATTTTCCATTGACCTTTTACTTTTTTGAAGTGTGCGTTTTCAATCCAATGGCGGGTTTCGTAGCGGCCGTTTTCTGAGAAGTTGGTGGTGAGCTCATATATCAGGTACGCTGCATCTCCTTCGATGCTACAGTATCGGATATCAAATCTATCCCTTCGTCGAATCAGTCTATGGTGATTCGCTTGAAAATACGCCTGCTCGTCTTCTGAGGTCCACAGTTGTCCATTTTCTATCAAAAAATAGTCGCTGGTCGTGTTTTGCAAATGAGAGTCAATGTCCCAGTGGGCCAATGTCTTGTAATCTTTGATCAGTAGCTGGACAATTTGCACCGAGTCGGTCGCCGATTGTGCCTTCAGCATAAATGGAATTGAAAGAAAAATGAGACAATAAAGCGTTTTCATAGTTAGTTCAATTAAGATTCAGAAAACAATATAAAAGCAAAGCGAAACATAAAGTAGTTTTTTTCGAAGAATGTGCTCATAGCTTTCGACGACCATTACTCATCGGCATAAACCTTCTTAACCCGCCCCACCTCGCCGGTTTCCAGTTGCACCTTGATGCCGTGCGGGTGGTTGGGAGACTTTGAGAGTAGCCTTCTCACCTCGCCTTGAGTGAGTTCGCCGCTACGCTGATGGTGCTTTTGCACAATGTCTACCGTAGCCCCGACGGTGATATTGCCTCGTACTCGTCCGTCTGATGTATCGCTCATGGGTTGGATATTAATTGCTGAATGTAACTGTCCAATGATTGGTTAAACTCATCGGCTGCATCCCACATGAGCACGTGGCCTGCATTTTCGATGATGGTTGCCTCAAAGGCCGAGGAATACTCTCTGAATGAATCTTCATTGGTAGGAAAGCGCTCAGAGTTGATGGCCTTGATCGGAGCCTTCACTGCTTTGATGGATTCGATGCTGTACTCGTTCATCCAGTTCATATTTTGAGCCAAAACCTCTCTCCACTTCTCGATCGGCGCTTCCTCCAAAAACTCCAATACCTTTTGATAAGACCCTTCAAAATCCCTTTTGAAATAGCCACCCTCTACGAACTTGTCCTGAGAGGGGTTTTCTATCAGATCCATCATAACCAACTGAAACTGCTTACTCATAGACGGTGGTACCCGGAAGTTGACATCATGCAAAATATCGACCAGCACAATCCCTTTTACCTGCGATTCGATCAGGGGTGCTGCTTCTACCACAACCGGGCCTCCCATTGAGAAACCAACAAGAATTACATTTTCCAATCCAAGCTCCTGAACGATCGTGGCGATATCCTTGCCATAAGTTGCCATGCTCCAGTCCTCACGGTCATCACCGGACTCACCAAATCCCGGCAGGTCCACATTGATCACCTGATAATTTTTCGACAGAAACTCTACCTGTGCCTGCCAAATCCTGCGATCACTTGCCCAGTCATGAACTAAAACGATACTCGTCTCTCCCTCTCCTACCTGGTCAAACCTAAGGGCCACACCATCAGGTGCGGTGACTTTAGGGCCGGATTCGGTCTCACAGCCGGAAATGAGAAAAGTAACGATGAGAACAAGAAAGAGATGGATCGGTGGGGATAAGTGTTTCATGGGATCGTTTGATTTATTTTCAATATACAAAACCCTTCAGAATCTTTATAACTTCCTACAGTACATTTCCGTCTTGTACAATTATTGAATTCAGCAATTATGAACAAAAACCGATGGACGTTTACCGTCATGTTTCTGGCCGTTTTATTCCTGGCTTGCGCCAATGAAACCACTGAAACAGACAGCAAAACCAATGACACTAAAGGAAGCTCTGAAGAATTATCTACAGAAATTTCACAAAAGCTTTCCACACTAAAACTACCGGAGGGCTTCAAAATCGACGTATTCGCCTCGGGGGTGAAGGACGCACGATCCATGACCCTGAGTCCATCAGGTATAGTCTATGTAGGCACCAAACGTGAGAGCAACGTCTATGCACTCGTGGATACAGACAAGGATGGCAAAGCAGACAAGAAATATTCCATCGGCAATGGGCTCAAAACACCAAACGGGGTGGCGTTCCGCAATGGCAGCCTTTATGTGGCAGAGGTCAACCGGCTACTGCGTTATGACAACATTGAAAAGAACCTTTCCAGTCCTCCTGAGCCGGTGGTGATCTATGACGACTATCCTACAGACCGATCCCATGGCTGGAAATACATTGCCTTCGGCCCGGATGGAAAACTCTATGTGCCTGTGGGGGCTCCCTGCAACATTTGCGAAAGCAAAGACGAAATCTACGCCTCAATTACCCGCATGAATGCAGACGGCTCCAATCGTGAGATTTATGCCAAAGGCATCCGAAATACCGTCGGGTTTACCTGGCACCCTAAGACCGGTAATCTGTGGTTTACCGACAATGGCCGTGACATGCTGGGCGACAATATGCCCGAGTGTGAGCTCAACAAAGCCACCAAGGCCGGCAATCACTACGGCTACCCTTATTGTCACGCCGGTGATATAGGAGACCCGGAGTTTGGGGCGAAGTTTCCCTGTAGTGATTTTGTGATGCCCCAGTGGAAGCTCGGGCCGCATGTGGCGCCGTTGGGACTGAAGTTCTATATCGGCGACAAGTTTCCATCTGAGTATTCAAATAATTTGATCATCGCCCGGCACGGCTCATGGAACCGCAGCAGAAAAAGCGGCTATGATGTCACCATGGTGAAGGTCGAAAATGGCCGTGCGGTCAGTGAGCAGGTGTTTGTCTCCGGCTGGCTCGACAAAGAAAAACAAGAAGCCTGGGGCCGACCGGTAGATGTCCTGGTGCTGCCAGACGGTTCGGTTCTTATTTCTGATGACAAGGCAGATGTGATTTATAGGGTGACCTACGAAGGGTGATTTATATTCTGTCATCCTGGGTCATCCTGAGGCTCTCGAAGGATCGAAGGACAGACAGAATGTATTGTAAGCTTGCGCATTCAATGTAAATCAAATGAAAGCAGTCATCATCCAGGGCAGCTCCCGAAACGACGGAGACACCACCAAAATCACCGGGATATTACAGCGAAAATCTGGTTGGGATCTAATTGATCTCAACAATTATGAGATCAGCCACTACGACTATGCCCATGAAAATGCAGGGGATGATTTTATTCCGTTGATGAGAAACCTGATTGACAAGTACGACACATTTGTCTTTGCTACTCCTGTGTATTGGTATGCTATGAGCGGGATCATGAAAGTCTTCTTTGACAGAATCACCGACTTACTTGAAATAGAAAAAGACCTTGGACGAAAACTACGTGGCAAAAACATGGCCGCAATAAGCGTATCTATAGGAAATAATCTGGGAGAAGAGTTTTGGCTCCCCTTTTCGAAAACTGCAGAATACCTGGGGATGAATTACCTGGGCAACTTGCATACGGTCATTGTGGATGGTTCCTTTTCTGGTGAAGAGGAAATTGAGGGGTTTGTGAAAAAACTAACGTCTTCGTATTCGCCCTTGTCGTAGATCGTCTTGGGACCTACGACTCTCCTGGAAGCGCCGTTCATAAATATCTTAATAGGGTTTGATCAATTTCTCCTTAATTTCGACTTTCGAAAATTTCGAATTCTATGAACGGAAAAATATTATTTGCAGCATTTATCATTCTATCATTCCAATCTCTTGGGCAAGGCTACTGGCAGCAGCGGGTCGAGTACAAAATGGACATTGACATGAACGTCGAGACCAACCAGTTCACCGGCACTCAATCGCTCAAATACTACAACAACTCCCCCGACACCCTAAGCAAGGTTTTCTTTCACCTGATGTATAACGCCTTCCAGCCCGGCAGCATGATGGACGTAAGAAGCCGCACGCTACCCGATCCGGACAAGCGGGTGATGGACAGGATTTACCACCTCAAGGAGGACGAAATCGGCTATCACAAAATCCAGTCTCTATCACAAAACGGCAAGAAACTCAAACATGAAATAGAGGGTACGATCATGACGGTCTGGCTCGACAAACCGATCCTTCCCGGTGCGAGTACCCGTTTTGATATGACGTTTGAAAGCCAGGTGCCCGTCCAGATCCGTCGTACAGGTCGTGACAACAAAGAAGGCATCCGCTACTCGATGAGCCAGTGGTTCCCCAAGATCGCTGAGTATGATCATATGGGCTGGCATGCACATCAGTACATCGGTCGGGAGATATTCGGTCCATGGGGCGACTATGAAGTGAGTATCACCATCGACAGTGCCTATACTGTAGCTGCGGGTGGCGTGCTCCAAAATCCCGAAGAAATAGGCAAAGGCTACTCAAAGGCCAAACCGCAAACGTCGCAGCTCACCTACCGGTTCCTGGCAGAAAATGTCCACGATTTTATGTGGGCCGCAGATCCTGATTATGTGCATGATGTCGTATCGATGGGTGAAAATCTCGACATTCATTATTTCTACCAAAATGACACGCTGCAGGACAACTGGGCGTCCCTCCAATCCATAATGATTAAGGCGTTGCCCTATATAGAAGACAACTTCGGCAAATACCCCTATCCTGTATACAACTTCATCCAGGGAGGAGATGGTGGAATGGAGTACCCCATGGGCACGCTGATCACTGGACACCGCTCTTATTCGGATTTGGTGGGTGTTGCCGTCCATGAACTTATCCATAGCTGGTTTCAAATGATGCTCGGCACCAACGAAAGTTATTTTGCCTGGATGGATGAGGGATTCACCACCTATGGCACCAACCTCACTAAAGATTTTCTATTCAACGAAAGCAAAGCCCTTAACCCGCAGTCCAAAAGCTATCGGAGTTATCTGAAGCTGGTGGACACCGGTAGAGAGGAGCCCCTTTCCATCCATGCCGACCACTATGACCGATCACGCACTTACGTGACCCAGTCCTATTCCAAAGGAGCCGTGTTTTTGCGACAGCTCCAATATATCATCGGAAAAGAAGCTTTCGCCCGGGGTATGCTTTCCTACTATGACCAGTGGAAATTTCGGCACCCAACCCAAATAGACTTTCTGCGCATCATGGAAAAGCAAAGCGGACTGGAGCTGGACTGGTATTTTGACTATTGGATCCATACCACCAAGACCATCGACTATGGCATTCGATCTGTCTATAGTGTGGAAAAGGGCACAAGGATTCAATTGGAGCGGCTAGGCAAAGTTCCGATGCCCATAGACCTCACCATCACGCTAAAAAACGGCAAAGTGATCGAATACAACATTCCCATTAGTATGATGCTGGGCAATAAGCCTTTGGACAAGAAAACGGTACTGCTGTCCAACTGGCCTTGGGTCAATCCTTACTATGCGTTCGAAATAAAAGAGAAAATTGAGGATATTGTCTCCATCGAATTGGATCCCGGGCTGTACCTCGCGGATACCGATCGCAGCAACAATTCTTATCCATTGAAATCTACGACATTAGAGATTGAGGGAGTGGCGCGATAAATCACGAAATTCAATTAGCTTTGAGCACCACATTTAGATTGCAATAATTTGAATTTTAAAGAAGTAGGGATACATAGTCCGGTGCTGGACGGAGTAGAGGCCATGGGATTTACCAAGGCCACCCCCATACAAGCGCAGGCCATACCCGCGATACTAGCCAATAAAGATTTGATTGCCTGTGCGCAAACCGGCACAGGAAAGACCGCAGCCTTTCTGCTACCCACCATGCAGCAGATCATGGATCAAACAGATCATGGTAGCATCGATGCATTGGTTATAGTGCCGACCCGTGAGCTCGCCATCCAGATCGACCAGCAGATACAGGGATTGGGTTATTTTGTAGACATCAGCTCACTGGCCGTCTACGGAGGAGGAGACGGCGTGTCATGGGACGTACAGAAAAAAGCCCTGATCAAAGGCGCCAACATCATCATCGCGACTCCCGGCCGTATGATCGCCCATCTCAACCAGGAATATGTGGATCTATCTAAAGTGAAGCACTTCATCCTGGACGAGGCAGACCGAATGCTCGACATGGGCTTTTATGACGACATCAAGGAGATCATGAAATACCTGCCGGAGAAACGGCAAAACCTACTCTTCTCAGCCACCATGCCTCCTAAGATTCGCAAGCTCGCCAAAGAAGTACTGAACGAACCAGAAGAAATCAGTATTGCCATATCCAAACCCTCCGAGGCAATCGTGCAAGCTGCCTTTATGGTCTATGATGGTCAGAAACAAGATCTCATTAAGCACCTCCTTTCTGCCAAACAATTGGATCACGTCATTGTATTCCTTTCCAGAAAAAATGAAGTCGATCAGGTGACCCGAGAGCTTAAAAAGATGGACCTCAACGCCGCTGCCATCCATTCTGGGCTGGAGCAGGACAAGCGAGAGCTGGTGCTACAAGAATTTGTCAATAAAAAAATCAACATCCTGGTGGCTACTGATGTAATGAGTCGGGGAATAGACATCAAGGGCATCGACATGGTGATCAACTACAATGTCCCCAAGGATGCCGAAGACTATGTACACCGCATTGGACGTACCGGTCGGGCAGAGTCTCAGGGTGTGGCGTTCACTTTCGTGAATGAGGAGGACATGTACAGCTTTCAAGGGATAGAGAAGCTCATCGAGCGTGAGATCAGAAAAGTCAATCTCCCCTCCCACATCGGAGAAGGACCTGAGTACAATCCGGAAAGATCCAGAAGACCCTCTGGGGGCAGAGGACGAAATAAACGCTACTCAAGGAAGAAGTAAAAATATTACTAATTTTTTTAGCTTTTTAATTGCTAATTAATTTAGCATCACCTAATTTTATTGTCATAATAAAGTAGAGGAATGTAAACCACCAAATTTTACACTCACGATGACAAAAAAATTAGTAATGAAAGAATATAAAGTAGGCGGTGAGTACAAACTGCGAATCACATCCAAGAAGCTAAAGTCCGGCAAGTGCCAGGTCAAGTTCCATGCGTCATTGCGACAGAAAAAGAAAATGTACGGCTATGTGCTGGCCGACTCAGGCGAGACCCTGAAAAACGTAGTAGAGAAAATCGTGGAGCGATTGGAGAAGGTTAGGAATCGTGACAATCTCCACCACATCAACCTTTATTCCATAGGAGGAGCCAATTCACTGGCCTCAAATATGGTAATGTTTGATGCATAGCATTCAAATCTGAATTTTTAAGTTTGTGATAAACATCAAAGCATAGGAAATGGAAATAGCCCAGGTCAACGAAAACATTAAATTCCTCCGAAAGAAATTTGGCTACACACAGGAAACGTTCGCCAATGCAGTAGGCATCAAACGATCACTGGTGGGAGCGTACGAAGAGGGCCGGGCCGATCCCAGGCTAAACAACCTGCTCAAGATGTCAGAGATTTTCAACGTAAGCGTGGATACCCTGATTACCAAAGAGGTGAGTCAACTCTCTGATGAAGAACTACACACACGTGACGGTGGAGAAGCTCGAGTACTTTCCATCACGGTTGACTCAGATGATAACGAAAACATTGAGCTGATCCCACAAAAAGCCTCCGCTGGGTATATGAACGGATATGCCGACCCGTCCTATATAGAATCCATGCCGCGATTTCAATTGCCCTTCCTCCCTAAAAATGCGACTTATAGAGCTTTTGAAATCTCCGGAGATTCGATGCTGCCCCTGCAATCCGGCACGGTGATCATCGGGGAGTACGTGGAAAACGTTTCGAATATAAAAAATGGCAACACATACATACTGCTAAGCAAGGAAGAGGGGGTAGTGTACAAGCGGGTATTCAACTATGTAGAGGATACCGGTAAGCTCTTTCTCGTTTCAGACAATAAAAACTACTCTCCCTATCAGATCGATGCAGCAGATGTGATTGAAGTCTGGGAATCCAAAGCATATATAAGTGTGAGTTTTCCGGATCAGCAGAGCGGCAAAGGTGAAATGTCCATCGAAGAGCTATCCGGTATCGTGCAAAACCTTCAGCAGGAGATCGTAAAGCTCAAAGGGAATAACTAGATCTTTCTCAGTCATTGATGAGCAACAAATGCTACTGAAAAGTCCAATTTGATTTGGTTGACTTGTGAATTCCGATCCTCATAATCACGGCAATACAACTGATTTCCGGGGTTAATACTGGCATTGAATAAATTCCGTCCCGATAGCTATCGGGAAGAAATTCAGCTTTATGAATGTCGAATATAAATCCATTGTTTGAGTCCCGAGAGTGTAGCGATTCGGGATGAGTTTGGATTTAATTCCCGAGCGCAGCTGAATTTTAGGAATTAATTCACAGCCTTGACTTTTTTGCTTCGTTTTTGCGTCAAGGCAAAAATGACGAGCCCGGCCGGCCGAGGACATAAATGCAATAAACGAGGAACCCGTAAAAAAGGGGAACTTAGAAACCAATCTCCATCTGAGCGTAGTAGATCATCTCATCATCCTTGGTCAAGCGATCCCTGTAGGCTGCACTACATTGGATTTTAAGTGTATGACCGGCTATGTACTTTGAGAAGCCAATCTCATATCTTTTTTCTGGGTCGTCGATCTCTGCCAGTCTAGGTTGATTGTCCGTAAACCTGGCATCTATTGACATATTGTTTTTGAAGAGATATCCACCCTGAATATTGTGTGCCTGGCCCGTATAGAAATATATTTCGCTCCCTGAGGTCCCAATACCAGAGATGGCCCCGTCTGCTACTTCCTTGTGAGCATATTCGTACATTATATTGATGCCCTTGTACTTAAACATTGCATCGACAAATACCGAGGAAAGGTCACTTCTTAGTGGAGAGCCTTCGCTATCAAAAATGAATCGACCCAACTGTCCACGTTCCCTATTGGTTCCTATGTTGTGGTCATAAGTCACCCCTATAGCCAGTTTAGGGTTGGGTTCTCTCATCAAATCCGCACCGAAATAGTCGCCCTTTTTCTGAAATTTACCAAAAGGCAACAATTCTAATCTACCTGTGTAATCATATCCTGATTCGTTATCCGCAGTTATATTCCTTCCTTCTCCGGAGGTGATTGCTACAATTTCCCTCAGTACAAGTGAACCCAATTTATGTTCATGATGTAACTGAAGTCCCTTATCACGATCAATATTGTATCGGCTATTGAGCCTACTACGATCCACTAGTTGCAGAGCTCCGGAGGAAATGACTCGTTCCCTGTTTCCTGGCAATTTGGTTTGTCCAACCCATAGCTGCCAGCCAGGCAAAAACTTCCATTTCAACACAGCGTCTAGTACAATACTTGCTGCACCATTGTGCTCTGCATAAAAATCTCCCTGATCACGATTGGAAAGGGCCAATTCTATTTTGTACTGGATTTTTGGGTCATACAAAAAACCCTTGTACTTGAGTCGAAAACGTCTAATGGTAAATACGTCTGCATAGTCGTCTGTCTCCAAATTTTGCACTCCCACATACTGCGTTTGAAACCGAGTGTTCCACTGAATGCTAAACGATGAATCCTTAGGTGCGAAACGAATACCGTTTCCAATTTTACTACCATCAAAAGACTGTGCTGAGGATACAAGTGCCACACAGATCATGACACAGGTCAAAAAAAGTACTCTCATATAAAATTTCCTAGTTGAATTTTACAGAATGGCTAATGGTGGTGCAATGTTAACCAAATATTACAAACATTAAGCACAGGTTAACTTAATGTTACCTACATCACAACCTGCTCAGGAAGATCAAAGCCAGTGGGAACAGAAAAAATACAACAAGGATATAACCCAGGCCCACTATTTTGTACTGGACCACCATGGTCGTAAACTTTTCTGAATATCTCAGGGGAAGGTCCTTGACGAACGGAATGACAAGAAAGATCAAGGCCCCTATTGCATTAAACAAGAAATGCGTAATAGCTATGCTTACGGCCTCTTCTGATTTGGCAAAAGACGCTATGATAGCCGTGAGCGTGGTGCCGATATTACTACCAACGATATAAGGGAATATTTTCTTGATTGGGATTTTTTCTGCCACACCAAAGGGTACGATGATCGTAGTAGCTATTGAGCTGGACTGAATGAGCGATGTAAAAACGACCCCAAGGCTAAACGACTTAAACGTATTGCGGAAGAAGACATCCTGAAACTTCTCTTGTGCTGTACCAATCAACTTCTTGGATATGATCCGTGATAAGACTTTAATAGAGGCAAAAAGGAATGCCGCTGACAGAAGTGTTAGGAAGATTTTATACTCTACCAGGCTCGTCAGGTATTGGTTCAATTCACTGATAAAATTAAGACTTAAACCTGGAGCATTCGTCTCAGTTTGTACCGGTTGTACAAAGAACTGAGAAAACCCTTTAGCCAGTGAGGATAAGAACCCATAGAAATACTGTAGTGGGAACAAAATACTCACGGTCATGATGTTGAAAAAATCGTGCATGACCCCACACATGAGCGCGTTCTTAAACTCACGATTGTTGGTTATGTACCCAAGGGATACTATGGTACTGGTCAGGGTAGTACCCACATTGGCCCCCATGACCATCGGGACTGCATTTTCCAACGACAAATTTCCTGACGCCACAATAGCGACAACCAGCGATGTACTCGTAGAGCTACTTTGAATTACCGCCGTAATTAATAGTCCTACAAAAAGCGAAATGAATGGATTGGAGGTAAACTGGATAATCTTCATCACCGCATCACCTCCCATCGACTGAAATGATAAGATCATCAAATCCAGCGCCCAAAGAAAGCACAGCAGCGTAATCAACGCTCCGACTATCAGAATAACGAGGGAATTATATCTATTTTTACGGCCAAACATGGGTGTGCTGCAAAGCTAGAATGTAATCGCTCACCTAATATTATGTGAATGTTAACAAATCAAGTGATCGAAGTTTTCCGGGCGGATTTTTATTAAAAAAAAGTTAACATTGAGCCCGCAGAATCAAACTAGAAAAATTAAACCCCAAAACTCATGGAATACGGCTTTTTTGATGTGTTGAAACTGGTAGGTGCGCTCGGTTTTTTCATCTACGGAATGAAAGTAATGAGCGAGTCCATCCAGAAGGTTGCAGGAGATAAACTACGCTCTGTCATGAGCCTGATCACTTCCAACCGGATAAGTGGTGTGTTTACCGGATTTCTTACCACCGCAGTGATCCAATCATCATCCGCTACTACCGTGATGGTGGTAAGTTTTGTAAACGCCGGATTACTTAAGCTGAGGGAGGCAATTGGGGTAATCATGGGTGCCAACATTGGTACCACGATTACCGGTGTATTGATCATCGTATTTGGTTTTTCCAAGTTCAGTATTTCGCACTACACACTCCCTATCATAGCCTTCGGATTCCCGATGCTCTTTTCAAAAAGACAGTCCATTAAGAACTGGGGAGAGTTTATGATTGGTTTTGCCCTTCTTTTTATGGGTCTGAGTGCCCTTAAGGGAGCAGTGCCTGATCTAAAAAGTAATCCAGAGGTTTTGGCTTGGATATCACACCTTCAAAGCCTTGGTTTCATGGCCATTGTTATCGCTGTTTTGATCGGTACGTTGCTGACTATTGCTGTACAATCGTCAAGCGCCGCGATGGCCATTACCCTTATCATGTGTGACAATGGCTGGATTCCTTTTGACATAGCTGCCGGGATCGTCCTAGGTGAAAATATCGGCACAACAATCACTGCTAATTTGGCCGCCCTGGTGGGTAATGCCCACGCCAAGCGTGCTGCCCTGGCCCACTTCATGTTTAACGTGTTTGGGGTGGTCTGGATGCTCTTGATTTTCAATTTCTTTATTGGAGCCATAGACAGTGTCATGATAATGAATAATGCAGGTAGTCCTCTGATTGAAACTGACGCAATCAAGTGGGGGCTAACTTATTTCCACATAAGTTTCAATATCATCAACACCTGCGTCATGATTTGGTTTGTGCCACAAATAGAAAAAATTGTATCACGCCTTATTAAAATCAAAGATGCAGACAGTGAGGAATTTCATCTGGAGTATATCAGTACAAACCTGATGCGGACTCCAGAGCTTTCTCTACTTGAGGTCAGAAAAGAACTATCCAAGTTTGCCAAACTCGTGTTGAAAATGAATGACCTGGTCCACCGTCTTGTAGAATCTGACGATAAGAAAGAAGAAAAAGAACTCATCGATAAGATTTTCACCTATGAAGACCGAACGGATGACATGGAGTTGGAAATCAACAACTACCTGGTAAAGGTTGCTGAGGGAAGATTGAGTGCCGCTACCTCCAATGAGGTACATGCCATGATGAGTATAACCAAGGACATGGAGCGCATCGCAGATATACAACAAAGAATGGCCAGTGATCTCAAAAGAAGGAGTAAGCAAGAACTAAAATATAACGAGACGCAAATGGAGAACTCCCAGGAAATGCTCAAGGTGCTAAGAGAAGCATTTGTGATCATGAAAGCCAATTTGGATTTGGACTACTCAGCAGTATCTATGAGCGATGCTCGAACCAAGGAAAACGAGATCAATGACTTGACCAAAAAACTCAATAAGCAGCACCTCAAAAGCGTAGACAAGAAGAACTATGACGTTAAAACAGGAATTATTTACCGTGATATCGTTTTTGCCTGCGAGAAGATTGGTGACCATATCATCAACGTCACGGAGAGCATAGTGGGAATGAGAATGGAAGAGGAATTGGTTCAGTAATCGTTCCCTCCCTACAGGCAATGAGAGTATTGGCAGTATTTATTCTTAGTATAGGCGTTAATACCCTCTTTGCCCAAAACGAAGTTCGAACCGACCTCAAGCTCACCAAATACCATCTCCCACAGGAAGGCGTGCCCAAAGGTGAACTCAAAGGTCCTTTTGAGTTTAAGAGCAAAATCATCGAAGGAACGATACGCCAGTATTGGATCTATGTACCTGCCCAATATGAAGACTCCAAACCCGCAAGCGTATTGGTGTTTCAGGACGGCTATCGATCCAGGCATCCGGAGGGCTCGATCCGTGCACCACAAGTTATGGACAACCTGATTGCTGAAGGGGAAATACCCGTCACCATTGGCATATTCATCTCTCCAGGGAACCGCTCAGAAACATACCCTACTGATTTGGGCTGGAGCAATCCCGACAACCGAGCCCAGGAGTATGATGCTATGAACGATGGCTATGCTCGCTTCCTTATTGAGGAAATGCTGCCCCTGGTAGCTAAGGAATACGATCTCACAAGCGATCCCAGCGAAAGGGTCATTTGCGGAACAAGCAGCGGTGCCATCGCTGCCTTTACCGTTGCCTGGCATCGCCCGGATTACTTCAGAAAAGTGTACAGTGGTATCGGTAGCTACGTATCCATTGGCTTTCGGCCCACAGAAAACCCTATCAAACTGGGAGGACAAGACTACCCGGCCTTAATCCGAAGAGAGCCCATCCGGCCGATCAGAATCTTTCTACAAGACGGCATCAATGACCTGGACAATGAATGGGGCAATTGGTTTCTGGCCAATCAGCAGATGGTCGCTGCGATGAACTACGCCAACCGCATTGCAGACGAGAAAGATTCAACGGGTAACAGATATGAAGTAAAGGCCGTCTGGACAGATGGTGAGCACAATGACAAGCATCCCGGCATCTTGCTGCCCGAAGGGCTCAAGTGGCTTTGGGCTGAAGACTAAGGTCAACTCATTCGCAATCCTCCCCTCGTTTCCTCATATTTGCGGCATGATTTCGATCAACAATTTATCATACCACCTCGGCAACCGTACACTCTTTGACGAAGCCAGTCTACACATCAAACCAAAAGACAAAATCGGACTCATCGGCCTCAATGGCACCGGTAAGTCTACCCTACTCAAGCTGATCACCGATCAGCTCCAAAAAGACAGTGGAGAGATCAGCAAGGCTAAAGACTGCACCATAGGCTATCTCAACCAGGATATGCTTTCCTTTCAGTCCGAGGACTCCATTCTGACCGTGGCGATGGAGGCTTTTAAAGACATCATCGACATCCAGCACAAGATTGATAAGGTGCTACACCAAATGGAAACCAACTATGAAGACAAACTAGTCGACAGGCTCACCAAGCTACAGGAGCAATTCGAAGCGCATGACGGCTATACCCTGCAAAGCAAGGCCGAAGAAGTACTGGAAGGAATCGGGTTTTCTACAAGTGACCTTCAGCGTCCGCTAAAAGAATTTTCGGGAGGGTGGAGAATGCGGGTGATCCTGGCAAAGCTCCTTTTGGAGAATCCCGCACTCCTGATGCTCGATGAGCCTACCAACCACCTTGACCTCCCTTCGATCCAATGGATTGAAAACTACCTTAGAAACTATAGTGGCGCCGTAATCATCGTATCGCACGACCGTCAGTTTATAAACAACTGTGTCAATCTCATCGTGGAAGTAAGTGGCCGGAAGCTCGTCTCCTATCCTGGCAATTATGACAATTACCTGGAAGAAAAAACACTGAGGAACGAGCTACAAAAAAATGCATTCGAGAACCAGCAAGCGCAGATTCGGCAAACAGAGCGGTTCGTGGAGCGGTTCCGTGCCAAGGCCACCAAAGCCCGTCAGGTACAGTCCCGGGTCAAAGCTCTGGAGCGAATGGATCGTGTAGAAGACGTGATTGAAGAAAATGCTGCCGTCAATTTCAAATTCAACTTTGGAAAGCAATCAGGAAGGCATGTGTCCATTCTCGACAATATATCTAAATCCTACCCCGGTATTGACATTCTAAAAAACACGAGTGCTACCATCGAGCGAGGAGACAAAGTCGCCCTGATTGGTGCCAATGGTAAAGGAAAATCCACCTTGCTGCGAATCATCGATGGCGACGAAAATATTGAGGGGGAATCCAAGATGGGTTTCAATGTCGTGCCGTCCTTTTTTGCTCAGCACCAGCTCGAAGCGTTAGACATAGAAAATGAGATTTTGGACGAACTTAAGCAATTTGGTTCGGGCAAGACCGAGCAGGAACTTCGTTCAGTCCTGGGCTGCTTCCTGTTTTCTGATGATGACGTGTTTAAAAAAATCAAAGTCCTGTCCGGAGGTGAAAAGTCTCGTGTGGCTCTGGCCAAGACCCTGATATCAGAAGCCAATTTTCTCCTGCTCGATGAGCCGACCAACCACCTCGACATTCAGTCAGTCAATATTCTGATCCAGGCACTACAGCAGTACCAGGGAACCTTTGTGCTCGTATCCCACGACAGGTATTTCGTCAAGGAGGTAGCCAACAAAATATGGTGGATCGAGAATCAGCAAATCAAGGAATATCCTGGCACCTACGAGGAATATGTCTGGTGGAAAGAAAAGAACCAACCCACCATTAAACCAGCCAACAAGCAAACCAGTCAACCAACAAACCAGCCAACAAGCAAACCAGCCAACAAACCCCAAGGTCAAAAGCAGAGGAACGCCGATCAGGACGAACTCAAAAAACTCAAGAAAGAGGTGCAGAAGATCGAGTCAGAAATTGAAAACCTGGAGGCCGAAGAATCACGTCTGGAAAAGGAAATGGCCAATCCTGAGTATTTCAACGATGTAGAGAAACTACAGGAATTGGATAAAGAGTTTCAAAAGGTGAAATCCGAATTGGAAACAAAAAATGAAGAATGGGCGGAGCTTGTAGAAGAGTTGGAAGGCTAGTCTAAGGCCATTTAGGAGCCCACCTTAATACCAGAACCTGCCCCTTAGCAGCAGCTCTCCGTCAGGAGATTCTGTATACTTCTCGCCTGACCGGGCAATTGCTCAAATATTCCATTTGCCAACAAATTACCCCTTCTATGTCTCCTATAATGAGATATGTGCTTATATTTAAGCAACTCAATCGGCTACTCAGGAAATAAAAAAGGAATAATTGGTCAAAAACTTAAACGTACAATCCCATCGAATCAACCGTAATCCCTAAGTCCAGAAAGCAGGTAATCATAGAAAAAGCCGCAGTATTATTTCGCGACAAAGGTTTCGCCGCTTCTACCGTCAGAGACATAGCCGCCGCCGTAGGCATGGAGGCTGCCAGTCTGTACAACCACATTCAGTCCAAGCATGAGATATTGCATGATATATGTTTCGCCATTGCGGATATGTATACCACTAAAATGGACGAGTTATTAGCAACCCCAGGCAGTCCGCTGGTTAAGATCAAACGACTGCTTCACCTGCACATCGAGACCAACCTAATGGAGACTCCTTTGGCCCGTGTGACCAATGATGAGTGGATCCATATGAGCCCTGAAGATCGCGACAGATATGCCCGAATGAAAAAAGCCTATGAGGACAATTTCATTGAGCTGATCCAGGCAGGCGTAGAGCTCAAGCAATTGAAAGAATTGGACCCTACAGTGACGTTCTTTACCCTACTGTCCATGATACGATGGACACAAAACTGGCAGGCTTCGGGTCACGACATGAATGTAGATGAAATCAAAGAGAACGTAACCAAAATGGTGTTTGATAGTTTCGTCCAACCTGATCTCGTTTGATCTGATTTCCGTATTTTAGCGACTCTTCACAACGAATCAAATACACTTATGAGAGACATCATGCTAATTACCCATTTCATTGGCCTAGCCATGGGATTGGGCACCAGTTTCGCCTTTATGTTTATAGGAATGGCCGCATCCAAAATGGAAAAGGATGAGGCAATTAAATTCACACTGAACGCATTCAAAGCTCTTCCAAAAATGGGTCATACCGGACTCCTTTTACTCTTTATATCGGGTGGCTACCTGATGACACCATATTGGAGCGACCTGGCAAACATGCCAACTATGATTGTTAAACTTGTATTGTTCCTTGCCCTGGGCGCTTTACTGGGCATCATCAGCTCTAAAGCAAAAAAAGCGCAGGCCGGAGACCCTGCCCAATATCTACCGCAAATCAAGAAAATGGGTCCGATAGCATTGGCGACTTCCCTTGCGATCGTGATCCTGGCGGTGATGACTTTTCATTAAAAGGAATTGACAGAGGGCTTAATCATTGATTAGGCTCTCTTCATATTGAACCGCCCGGTACTGCCTGTTCTTTCTTCGCTTCTTCTTCCTGTAGTGCCATTTCATAAAAAACCGCGAAGTAGGATTTGATCCACATAATAGCCGGTATCAAACCCACGATCAAAAACAGGAATCCAATTACCGCAATGATTACGGCACCAAAACCCAGAAAAAATATTCTATCGGCTTTGTTTCTGGTAAGCTGCCAGCTTTTTTCTACCGCCTCTTGTGGACCGAGATCTTTATCCATCACCAGATAAGACACAAAGGCCAACCGGCAGGCCACATAAATACCCGGAATGATAAAAAAGACAAGTGACAAGGCGACCAGGGCCACCACCAATAGATTCGCCAGTACAATATTTTTATATTTCTTGAATCCATCAAACAACTCTCCGATCTTCGGATTTTCTTCCCTTACACCACGCACAAAAATCATATCTGCTCCATATCCAATCACGGGGCCGACCAAAAAGAAATAGAGCATCCCAAAAATCTGAAGTACAGATTTGCGCATTCCTTCTTCCAGATCGTCGATTGCAGGCTCAAACGGATTTTCTAATAAACCGAGTAATATGACTGTGAGGAAAAAGGTGAGAAAATTAAGTTTCATTTTGTCCCACCCTAGCGGCACTTCTTTGGTCGTAGCGTAATCAATAGGATACTTTTCTTCTTTCTCTGACATGACATGACTCTTTTGATATTCCAAAAGTAGCCTGCTGGTTTACCGGTCAGTACATACTTTAGTAGTGATTTAGATTTCACTACTTTAGTATGAATACTACGATGGTAGGAGAATCTACTTTTGAACCCGAATTGTGTATTAGAACTTTGTAATGAAAACCCAAATAACAATAACTTAGAAAGTTTTGGACGGAAAGCATAGCACCGCTATGGTGATCGGTCAAAACGAAATTAAATGACTGATTTGCAGTTATTTAGATTTGGAATAGATTTTCTAATGCATAATTTGGGTTAAACCGATTCTCATTTCACAGATGATAGTAAGTCAGATATTTCTTTGGGTAGCATTGGGTCTTTGTATGATAATGACCGGAGCGACTGCCATCACCTTCAAAGTGAAATGGGCGTATAGAAGTGATCCCTCCTTTTACTACCTACTCTACTATGCGGTACTCATCTATGTGTACGGCTTTTATAGCCTGTGGAGTAGTGAGATTATTGAAGCCCTACAGATCAGTGCGGACATTCCGCTCCTTTCAAGAATCCTTAATCTATTAGGGGCACCCTTTATCATTATGGCACTGGGAACCCTTGCCTTCTTCCTCCGTCAGTTTTTTGCCTATAAGACCAAGCCGTGGATATTACTCATAGGCTACCTCTCCATCTACCTCATTGGAATTGTGGCCCTCACTTTGGACATTCCCCTGTTAAAGACATTTCAGGAGATAATTCTAATCGCCGGGTTCATCGTTTACCTAATTGCGTCTGTTTTATTTCTATTAAAAAAAACAACTTACCTACGGCATGGGATGCAAATTCTAATGGCTCTAACGCAAATTGCTCTGGCCTACTATTACTTTCACAACCTTGTACAAACGGGTACACCTTTTCAACTCGGATTGGGTCACTTGTACTTTTTTGGAGTACAGAGCGGCTTTATTATCGCTCTATTGACAAATGGAAAGTTCATGACTTTCGAACCCAATGGCCTGAACGTTGATGATCTTGCCTCCAGGTACCGACTGACGAAACGCGAAGTAGAAATAGTTCGTGAACTGATATTGGGGAAATCAAATTCAGAAATAGCCGAAAGCCTATTCATCACCGAGCAAACGGTAAAGGATCATATGTCGAGGATTTATCAAAAGACCTACGTAAAGAGTCGGACGCAGCTACTCAGCCTTATCAAAAGCTAGGAGTTACTTATTATTTTAGACATTAGAGATTATCTTTTGTGTATGAAATATTCGGCTATTATCTTCCTTTTTTTCGTGTTCACGAAATCCGTCTCTCAGCACGATTTTGATTCTCTCTATAAAGCCAACTCAATATTTCAGTCAGAGATTGATACCAGTTTCTTAAACAAAGGCTTTTATGATGATGGGCAACCCATTCTTAATGTCACAATCACCTCCAACTTCAAATATTTATACAAAAAGAAATACAAAGCTGAATACCAACCTGCAACGCTCACCACCTCGGTAAATGATACAGTGCAGGTAACTCGAGACATTCAGGTCAAAGCCAGGGGAGCACTCAGAAAGAGCATCTGCTACTTCCCCCCGCTCAAACTCAACTTCAAGAAAAAGGAAATGCTCCACGAGGATCTCAAAGAATTTGATAAAATCAAACTTGTCAGAAACTGTCGCGGAGGTCAGAGCTATGACGAATATGTGTTGCTGGAATACCTGATCTACAAGATGTACAATGTTTTGACGGACTATAGCTTTAAGGCCAGGCTGCTCAACGTGGTGTATGTAGATACCGGCAAGAAAAAAAGAAAGTCTGTCAACCAATACTCATTTATGATCGAACCCTTAAAGCTGCTCGCGCACAGGACTGATTGTGTCCCCATTGAGCAGATCGGCCTGGGAGGGAAACTTATGAAGCCCAAGGAAGAAAACATCATGGCTCTTTTCCAATATATGATTGGAAATACGGATTGGCAAATCCAATCTCAGCACAACATGAAAATCATCAAATCGACAGACTTCACCCAGCACCTGCCCATTGCTGTTCCCTACGATTTTGATTACACGGGATTCGTGGATGCGCCGTATGCGGTTCCCAGCGACAAGCTACCCATCGATAAGGTGACGGAAAGGTTGTACATGGGGTCTTGTAGCAACCAGGGCCTGACGGATGAAACGGTGAAATTGTTTCTGGAAAAGAAATCCGAGGTTTATGAGTTGGTCGAAACTTTCGACCTAATATCTGATCGAACGAAAGAACGGAGCATTGCTTATCTGGATGAGTTTTATGACATTATCAGCAGCAAAAACCGACTTAAAGTCAACATAACAGATCGCTGTAAAAAATGATCAAAGTTGGGTCTGGTTGCCGTCAAGATCCAGTCGGTAGCGGTTGTACTTTCGCTTACCCTTTGGCGTCAACAACAACATTTCTGTAGCTTTTTCCTGAAGATCCGTAGCAATCAATTTGCCTCTATGGTACTCTGTAATGGTCTCCTGAGAGGTATGACCTACCACATGGACCCTACATTTAAACTTCTTTAAGATGATATTGAGTTCATTGGCAGACTCTCTTGATTCAATATATCCTCTATACCAATAGGGTCCATAGGCACTGTAGAAAAACCCCGCGCGTTCTTCAATTTCCTTCTGATCGAAATTTATGGTGTCCAGAGGCTCCTCCCCCAGGTGAGGAAATGTCGGCTCCTGCATAAACTGATAGACGGAATCATTGAATGCCTTTAACGAAAAATCACCGTAATCCGTGATCATCCCTCCGTGTGCAAAAAGAACACGATCGATTCTGAGCAGGGTCGGCTTTTGGAGCAGCCATTGGCCCAGGAGCGACTCCTTAAGGTCAAAAAAGTCCCGATAGCTCAACCCGTGGGTGGCGGCCATACTGTTTTCCTTGGGAGAAACATACCGAAGGTCGTTGGTGAAAGCCATGATCTCGTGATTGCCTAGTACGGCATGTATAGCACCGCCTGCCTCTCTGGCCTGATGTTCCAGTTGATAAATCATCCAAAGGTTTTTCGTTACATCATCCCCTCTGTCAAATAAATCACCAACAAAAACCAGATGAGCGTCTCCTCCTATCCAGTTTTCTTCTTCGTCCATGATTTTGTTGGAGATCAGAAGTTGACGAAGGTTATCATAGTATCCATGGGTATCACCTATTGCGTACACTTTGTCGACATTGGCAATGTCAAATGGTGCCCGCTCAAGCTGATCGAAGAGATACAGTGAGGTCTGGTACCGATCATGGGGATCAGCCAACGACCCATAGGTAATCACGTATTCGCCTTCCTCTGCATAATCAAATTTGACATTGTGCGTCCTGGCTTGCTCCAGTTCCTTTTTGAGAATTGATTGTCCCTTATATGCAACTTCGAAATATCCTTTGCCTTCGACTTTGTTGATCCACTGAACCTGGACGCTCTTGTCCGTCTTTTTGACATAGAGTCCAAATTCACCATAATATCGGGGTTGTGGCTTGGGAACCATGAAATTGGTGGTACTCCGATGGCTGAAGTTGAAAGCTCCCATGATCAGTACAGTCACTATAGCCAATACTTCCAGAAATCTAGTCTTATCGCTTTTACTCATACGTGGCTAACGTTGGTTACAAGATAAATTTTCTTTGTCAGAAAATAGTCTATTGTTCACTATCTTTCTGCTTCAATCAATCAAACGGTGCACATGAAAGAATTAGTATCTGACATCATGGAAAAGGATGTGATCACAGTAGGCATCACGGATCCTTTGAAAGAGGTCTTCAATATATTTGATCAGATCAAAATCAGACACATTCCTGTGGTGACAGGAGATACACTCATGGGCATTGTGAGCTATTCTGATATCGCTGCTTACCGCAAAGACTATGACCCTGAAGATGATGAGGCCAATGCTCAGAATGACTTCCTCAACTACTCCACAGTGAAAGAGTACATGAAGTCTCATCCCGTATCAGTAAGTGCTGATCAAACGATCACCCAGGCCTGCGAGATTTTCTTAACAAATTCCTTTCATGCAGTACCGGTAACCCAGGACCACAAACTAGTAGGTATCCTGTCGACCAATGACGTGATCCGCTATTTTATGGAAAATGCCAAGTAATCTATTCTGTATAATTGACATAAATAAGAATAACAAATAAAAAGCAGCCCGATTGCTCAGGCTGCTTTGTTCTCCAGATGGATTTCTACTTACTCTATCGTAATATTGAATGTGAATGTCGCTTGTACGGGATTGGTGTCTTCATTTAAGACCAGGGCTTGCCTGATGGTGTATTGATCACCCGGGCTGCAGTGGCCGGGGTATTGACCAATATTGAACACAAAGTTGGACTCGTTAAACTCCGAGAACACCTGAGCATCATCGCCCCAGGCAATCACATTGCCATCGGCATCGTACCAATGTCCATAGCCGTTGGCTGTGGCCTCCGGATTGAGTGTAGTACCATCTCCCTCTACTGCATAAAATTTGATACTGCTTCCAATGGCGCTGGTAATCTCGCTAGGCTGCATCACAAAGGCATACGCCAGCTTCACAACGTCCCCTTCCATGTCAACAGCCGCACCCGTGTACTGCTCTGCATCTACAGGGAACTTTACATCATACGTCAGGTTCAAATCGTGAGGAACCTCCGTACCATCAAAACTCACATTACCAAAAACATCGGTATTGGTGAACGTTACTTTGTAGGGCCACTGGTCATCATTGCTTTCTTCCTCATCCCAGGCATGAGCCAAATAGGTATTAGGTGCGCCGGTAACTACCAGCCACAGCTTATCACAATTATCCGGAACGGTGAAGTCCGCTGTACCGGTACTTTCTGAGTTCATGTCTCCGTACACCCTGGTTCCGTCATTGAGCAGTGCGACATAACCGTATCTCCACCCTGCTCTGAAGGGACTCTTTACCGTATTGTAACCGGGCTCATTGACTCGGCCTTCAAACTGTGTGGATACCACAGTGCCGGCAGTTGGAACATTGAGGGGGATCACATTGTACCCCGTAGTACCAGGACAACTACCATACGATACCATGTATCCACCGTCATCGAGTGTGTTGAGTCCAAACTTATGATCACCAATGTAATCAGCACCTATGTGCCTGATTGCTTCCAGATCCCATGTCGTCAGCTTGCTCGCTGCATCGTATATCTCATCATTGAACTGCTCAACAGAGATGCCCGTAATCCGCATGTAAGCCTCCAGGGGATCTTCCGGTTGTTGGGCTTCGCGCCATACCTTACCTACAATGTCCACACCGTGCTTGTCCGCCCAGTAGTAATGGATAAAGTAGCTGGCATAACGATACCACTCGTGTATCAGGTGCCGGTGATAGTTTTCCGTATACACCGTAAAATTGTAGGAAGTAAAAGCCTGATCAGGATAGCTTTGAAATGACTGCCACTGTGCGCATTGTTCCCAGAAGGAATTGCCACCATTGCCGCCAAAACCATACCTGAATCCCGTACCCCCTCCCAAGTCACAATTGACCTGATACTGGAAGCTATGTCCTATCTCATGTGCAATGGTAGACCCAACGGGTTGACAGGTATTGGGGCTCACCCAAAGGGCACCAATGACATCATCATACCCCGAACCCGTGGCCAGCCATTCATCCTGATAAAAAAGGAAGATCATCATCTTATAATCATCCAAATTGGACTTTCCTTCTCCTACCTCAGCAAACTCGAGCGATTCAATATTCACTCGGTAAAACTCTTCGGCTTTGGTCAATAAGTCATCGATATCTACCCGATAGGCAGCCGGCACCTCGTCAGAGCCGGGATCGTTGTCTTCATAGCCCGCTGCCCAAAAAACAATAAAATGCTCTGACTGCTTGCTACGGCCATAAAACCATGGGCTCGTACTTTTGTAAAAATTGAGTCCTTTGAATTCATTGGGAATATAGATTTTACTCGTATCCACATCAGCGGGATCCAATATCACCACCTCTACGGAATCTTCATTTTTAAGCGAATCATCGTCATCTAATGTCACAGGGGTAAATGGCTCTTCGCTACAAGACATAGCAAGAGTAGTCATCATGGCAACTACCAACAATATGACAACATGCTTAGCACACTTTATAAGTTGAATGAACATATACTATTAATTATTCTTGAATTATGATGTTTTCATTTTAGCAAAAAAATAGGTGCAGCTCGATAGGAACTGCACCTAATGTTAAACTATTAACTATTATTCTATTTTCACATTAAACGTAAAGGTCATTTTGCCGCCATTGAGTTCAGCTACCTGCTTGATCACCACCTCATCAGCTGCGGCGGTATTGTCAGGATGATGGCCTATGGTAAAGGACAATGTTTCCTCGGTATGCTTCAACTCAGAATATATCGCTGGTACATTAACGGTATCACCCCATACTGTTACATTTCCATTGATATCGTACCAGTGTCCCGGATGCGCCGCAGTGGATACTGAGTCCATCTCGGCATTGGTATAAACCGAACCGTCTGCATTCAATCCATAGAACTTCAGGTCACCGCTTGCGATGGACTGACCAATTTGATAAGTCGTCATTTTGAAAGCTTGCCTCAGGTCTTCCTTCACATCAACGCTTGAATTTGATGACCAGTCAGCTGCATAGGCATGGAAAGCATCATAGCTCTTCTCTACCGTTTCAGGGTCTCCGGCAGGCGGAGTTTCAGGATCTACATAGCCTTCTATGGTCACTGCTAATTCGTAGGCAACCATTTCCAGGGTAGCGTTATAAAGAACCCCCAATTTGACTGTATAGGTCTCACCTACCACAGCTGCTTCGGGAAACTGACCTACATGGAATACGCCATTGTCATAAGTAACGTAAAGCATCACTCCTTCTTCGCCCCAATTGGTCACATCACCACCGCTGGTAAACCAGAAACCATTAGGGTCAGCCGTGAAGCCATTGGTCATAGTGCCGTCACTGTTGATACCATAGAGTGCTTGATCGCCCGCCAATGTAGTACTATCGACACCTAATGTCGCTGCAGCGGCATTGAAATCAAAAGCAAGATCCGTTGCAACATAGGCGTTGTTTGGCAATACACCAAGGGTAAGCGGCACCGTCTCGACAATTTCAATTTCAGGAACCTCCTCTACATAGTAGTCACCAAAAGTCACATCAAAAGCAAATGCCACACGGTAATCATCTCTGCTCATCATTTGAATCAACCTTATGGTTTCTCCCGGCATTGCCCTGTTAGGAAACTGGCCAATTCTAAACAACAGTCCCTCGGGATCAAACTCAGAAAACATGTAGGCATTGTCACCCCATCCGATTACATCGGCGTTCTTGTCAAACCAGTGCCCTGTACCTGCGGCGGTGAAGGCATCGGTATTGTCAAACCCTGTAGAGCCATTTACAGCAAAGAAAGCAACTTCATTATCCACCTGCACTCCTCCGGCCACCGTTCCGAATCCTGCCGTGAGTTCCTCAGGACTTGAATAACCCAATGCATCCTGCACTTCTGCTACATCAAATTCTACTTCTACAAACCTGTAGTCTACAGAATCAGCATTCAAATCCACATTAATCTGAATAACCATATCCGCATCGATACCCGTCCTGGCCAGTAAGATCGAATCCAGTCGCTCCAGTTCCTCATCCGTCCACACGTGCTTTGTACTTGCTATTTCATCTTCACAAGAGCTGATCAACATCATGACCAGTCCTATGAAAAAAGCTCCTTTTATTAAATTTTTCATATTCTTAATTCTTTTAGTTAGCGCCATACCCTTCATTCTGTACCAGGTTCAGGTTACCATTAAGGAAATCCTGATGGATCGGATAAACGTTCTTGTGCATATCCGTAGGATCCGCTTCGGCATCTTTGCAGAACCATGACTTACCGTTAAATACATTGGCACCATTATCCATTCTGAATCGAATCAGGTCTTGCCGTCTGTGGTGCTCTCCTACAAATTCCCAAGCCAGGTCATCCAGCAATCCACCCAACTCAATGTCATCCCCACCTTCGTAGGTAGCAACCAAAGATGCCGGATCATATACTGTCGCTCCCTCGTTGGTGTATTCTCTGTGCCCATAGTCATAGACACTTGGTCCTGTCAGATCTGCTGCTGTACGAGTCGCATCGGTAGCGTTGGCAAAGGATCTAGCCCTAACGTCAGAAATAAGCTGTGCTGCCTCGTCCTGATTTCTTCCCAGTCTCAACAGACACTCTGCTTTGATAAACATCGCATCAGCCAGTCTGAAGAATGGCACATCGTCTCCATAAGTACCATCAGGCCCTGCCACGATTTCATTTTTCACGTAGCGGTACCCTTCCAGCATATAAGCTCCGGGATTGTTAATAGAATGCACCTGTTGCGTATATACAAGGTTTACCTCACCTTGGTCATCGACGTTTGCGGTGAGCGGATCACCGGTCTCATAGTGATACTGCTGTCCACCGGCCCAGGTATCCTGTAGTCTTTGGTCACTGGCATCATAGGTCTCTATGAATTGAGGAATGGCACAGCTACCGTTCCACGGAGTACCATTATATCCAAATGCGGCAGCACCCGCACCAATCAGACACTTATTCACCAAATAACAGTGAGAAGCACTGGTAAAACTCAAAGGAATCGCAAAAATCACCTCAGAGTTGCCTGACAAGTCTGCCAGGAAATTCTCCTTATACGTTGGAGACAGAGAGTATCCTCCGGCTAATACATTGTCTATTTCAGCTATAGCCAAATCATAATAGCTATTATCCGAATGGTCATTGAACCAGGCGTTGTGGTTGAGGTACATCTTGGCCAGGATCATATTGGCCGTGTACAAGTTGACCTGCCCAAAGACCTTGTCTGTCGAAAGATCGGCTTTTGACTCAGTCAGCTCTGTTACGATAAAATCATACAACTCCTGTGGTGGTACTTGCTCGGGCAAGTAACCGGGCTCCAACTCAGTGGTCGTCACAAGTGGAACATTCCTAAACAAATCAAAAAGGATGTAGTAGAAAAGTGCCCGTAGCGTCCTCAGCTCTGATCTTAACTCTGCGTTCTCCTGTACGCTCTCAAGATCCAGCAGTTGATTGATACCTACAATCCCCTGGTAGCCGTAGGACCAAGGGCCCCAGAAGTGACCAATGGATGAATTGAAGGTGTGCTGGTGCATCGAGATGTACAAGTCACCCCAGCCGATACCTATTCTCAAAGGAGTCATGTATAGATCTCCGGATTCCTCCTGGATATCAAAGTATCCATTCCAGCCCCAGTACAAAAACCGAAGCTTAGCATATGCCCCTCCCTTGAGGCTCTCTATTTCCTGGTCATCGAGTGTCAGGTTACTCGGGGTGAGACGTTCGTAAACTACTTCATCAAGATCTGTACAAGATGTCAAGATCAAAACAATGCTCAGTCCCAAACCCTTCAATATGTTTTTCACTGATTTCATAATATTTTCTATTTATCAAATAATGTCTTTATCCAATTGTTTCTTATGCCTACCTCAGAAGGACACATTCAGGCCGAAAGTAAATGACCGTATCGTGGGGTACTTATCCCTTGAGTCAATACCTATATTATTGTCCAACTGATCATTAGCTAGCTCAGGATCCAATCCGGAGTATTTGGTAAGGATCAGGAAGTTTTGCGCCGATGCATAAAACCGGATGGAAGAGACATACTTTTGTAGCGACGGTACGGACAATGTATATCCCAAAGTCACATTATCAAATTTGACATAGTCGCCATCTTCCAGGTAATAGCTCGTAAAAGCCTGTGCCTGAGAGGTACCCAAAGGTCGCTGCCCAAAAACAGGATCAGTTGCAGACATCAGTTTATTGTACTGAATGGAATTGTTTTCATAGAACATTCTCTGCTGATTGAGGATTTGGAAACCAAATTGCCCGCTCATTTGAATACTAAGATCGAATCCCTTGTACACAAAGGTATTGTTCCATCCCATGTTGTACTTTGGCATACCGTTTCCTAGCACTTGTCGGTAATCATCCGTATTCAGGCTGGTAGAGTATGGGATCGCTTCTCCTGTAGCAGGATCTTCTATAATCCATATGCCATCATCGGTAACCCCGACTGCTTTGAGTCCCCAAAAATTAGCCACTGGAGCCCCTTCTTCCCATCTCTGGGTAGGTACGGAAATCGGGTCACTCGCAAACGCTACATTCAGATAGCTCTCCGTTTCGTACACATCATTCGAGAATTTAAGAATCTGGTTGAAGTTCCGTGAGCCAGTAAGTGTTGTAGTCCAGGTGAAATCCTGTGTTCGTACCGGGGTACCCGTCAACATAAGCTCGATTCCTTTGTTCTCAAAAGATGCCGCATTGGCAAGTTGTCGGGTAGTCGCATTCGGAGGAGATGGCACCGTGTACCAAAAGAGCAGATCTTTTGTTTGCTTATTATACACGTCGATAGAACCTCCAACCTTGTCATCGAGCAATGAAAAGTCCACTCCAATGTTTACTTCTGTGGTGGTTTCCCATTTAAGATTAGGGTTGGCATTTTGCTCTACTGCCAATCCCGGCAACCATTCACCGTTTGAGTTGAGATAATTGCCATATGCCGCATCATAATTGTACAATGTCAACGATTGCCAATTTTGATCCGGTTGTCTTCCTGTGACCCCAACACCGGCCCGGAGCTTAAGGTTATTCAGCCATGACACACCATTCATAAAACTCTCGTTGCTGATGGTCCATCCGGCAGAAACACCGGGAAACAAACCCCACTTATTATTCTCCCCAAATCGGGACGAACCTTCTCGTCTCAAACTTGCCAGTAAGTTGTACTTATTACTAAAGTCATAACTCACCCGACCAAAAAAGGCAATAAGCCTGTTGCTATTCTTGTAACTGCCCAGCCCGGCACCTGTTCCTTCGTTGAAGGATGCTCCATTCTGCAGCTGGTTATACAAAAAGGTATCATTGGAAAAGTTCGAATTGTTTGCATTGAACCCATGATTGATCCAATCATAGTGACCATAACCCACCAGGGCTGAAATCTTATGATCATTAATGTTAAACTCATATCGTGAAGTCAGTTCCAGCGTGGTTTGCTTTGAGTTTTCATAAGCCTGCGATGCGGCACCTACGAATCCCGATGTGGTCGAAGCGTAATAATCTTTGGTCGTGTACCGCGCAAAATTTCTATTGAACGTACTCTGCGATAGTAAAAGATCTGTATTCCAGTTTTTTATGGGCTCGATACCCAACGTACCAATCATGGTCGTATTTTCTATTTCATCCGTACCAATGAGCTCATTAATCATCGCAACCGGGTTGAAATACTGAAACCTGTTGAAGTTTTCATGATAGCTACCATCTTCATTGTAGATTGGAGCTGTGGGGTTTCTGATTACGGCCTGTCGGTACAAATTGTTAGGATTTTGCTCTACCGAATTATTGGCTGAATTGGTGTGATATTCTTTCCACAACTTTGCACCTACCTTAATCTTATCTTCCATAAAATACTGATCGATGCCCAACTGAAGACGTATGTCCTCGCTGTCTGATCCCTTGATCGTACCATCAACATCCCTGTAAGACATATTGATATTGTAAGAAGTATTCTCAGTACCGCCGTCCACATTGACTATGTGCTTTTGAGTAAAGCCACGCTGAGTAATGGCTTTCAACCAATCGGTATCCCAGTCACCTGCCGGATCAAAGGCCGTCAGACCCTGGCGTACCTGCTCAGGCCCCATAAAATCTGCCGTCTTATAGAAATCTGAGGTAGAGACATAGCTATTAAAGGTAACTTTAGCCTGGGTGTCCCTCATACCGCCTTTCGTGGTAATCAAGATAACACCATTGGCTCCTCTCGTACCATATATCGCTGAAGCAGATGCATCTTTCAACACACTGATCGATTCGATACTTTCAGGGTTTACCGTACTCATGTCACCTACAACTCCATCAATAAGTACAAGAGGAGTATGACCTCCTTCAAATGAGTTGACACCACGCAGCATAACTGACGCACTCCCGTTGGGATCGCCGGTTCCATTGCTGATCACAAGACCTGCGACCTTACCTTTGATCAGGTCTGAGGCATTTTGTATCCTTCCCACAAGGAAGTCTTCTTGCGTGATGTTGACCACCGCGCCCGTAAGGTCTTCTTTTTTCTGACTGCCGTAACCAATCACGACTACTTCATTGAGCTGCTCCACATCATATTCCATTTGCAAATCAATTGATGATCGATTGCCCACGGACACTTCCTGAGTAGCAAAGCCAACAAAGCTGAAAACCAAAACAGCCTCGGCTGGATCATTAACTGCCAGCTCGTATTTTCCGTCTACATCAGAGACGGTACCGTTATTGGTTCCTTTGACTAGAATGGTGACACCCGGCAGCACTTCCCCATCAGGAGAGGTGACTTTCCCGGAAACCTTGCTCTGTGCAAAGGTTATTTGCGTACACAAAAGCATCAGTATCGTAAGTATTGCTTTTGGAGAACGGTATTTTATGACCATACCGTAAGTAGCCTCTGGCTTGCCAGCTCCATTCAAATAATGGTGCGGATTGAGCCATGTAAAAAGCTTTTGTAAAAACTGTTTCATATGATTCGGATTAGAATTAATAATCTTAGAATTTTTAACCAAATTTTAATACTACAAGCTATTATAGAGCGCACAAATGTTCTATAAGCCTACACGGATGTTTGAAATATGAAGCCAGAGGCCTGTTTTTAAAAGAAAACGGTGGTTCAATCATAATTTCTCAACCTTTGCCGTGATTATTCAATAATGCGCTATTGAAACCGGAAACATCATCTTCATAAATCATATAAGCACGGGCCAATAATAGATACAAAAAAGCGGGAAGCAATACTGTACCTCCCGCCTATTATATTCAATAATTAATCAAGTTTCTACAAACACTCACCCCGCTATTGCGCCACCCATAAGTCAAGCAATTTCCGTTCTACATCATTGGAATTTTCCTTAAGCACCATTTGAAAGCCACCAGAATCTGACACCAGTTTCAGACCGGCATATTCCAGATATTTTTCATAATCAACCTCCTCTGTGGTATATACATATCGAAATACCTCGGTCAATGAAGTTCCGGCCAGTTCTTCACAAAGCTGCTGAAACTCGGACTCTGTGAATCCACGTTTTAACTTGAGATCGTATTCGAAATACAATTGTCTCATTACATCATCCAATGAATGTTTGTTTTGAGAATAGTGCCTGATCGCCAGATCCAGGATCATGCCCACTACCGCTCCTTTGTTGTAAACTGAAACGGTTTCGTCCGGATTTACTTCCCCAAAGGGTCCATCCTTCCAGGTGTTGTAGCTTGCTTCTTTGAGGGTTTGATATTTTCTTCCGGGGTTGGATTGTAATCTATTGATTTGAGAAGCCATGACACGCAACGCTTCTTCGCTACTGATCAATCCCGCTAGCTGCAAAATCAGGCTTTCGTAGTAAACCGTAATCCCTTCGCTGATCCAGAGCTGATTGGTTCTACTCCCATGCTGATAATCAAAAGGACCTAGTTCGTGGGGTCGGATTCTCTTTACATTGTAATGGTGAAAATACTCGTGAGTCAGAAAGCTCAGCATTCTTATGCGGCCTTCCTCAGTATTTAAAGAGCTTCCATCAAAACTCACGGTGGTATTATTGAGGTGCTCAATACCTCCCCTTCCTGAGCCTATTGCGATAAAAGTGTATTCATCAAATGGCACATCACCGATGATCTCGGAAGACGCCTGGCATATTTTCTGTAAGTCATTCATAAACGCCACCCGGTCAAAGTCCCCCAATTCAATCCCTGTAAAATGATGTACTGCAGTTCCTACTTTGAAGGGTTCCAATCGCTCAATCTCCCCGATGAGGATGGGACAATCGTACAAAATATCATAATCCGAGGCGCGAAATTGATTTGGGCCGTTCGCTTTTTCCAGTCCGGTCACCACCTGCCATGGTCTAGCATATTCAAGTTCAATTTCTACAGGATCGGATAATCGGTCTTTGGGATAGAGAAAGCTTTGAGCCCCGATCACATAAGCGTGTGTACTGTCCACGTAGCTGTTGGCTACAAACTTTTTATCGGTCTGAATCGAATAGGAAATTTTTAAGGGTTCTTCTCCTGAATTTGCGATAAGCCAGACGTTTGGTTCCGCTTTATTATAACCCACCTCACTTCCATCAGCATCGGTTATGACGAGATCATGTACAGATTGCGCATAATTCATCCGCTGATAATACCCTGGTGTCCAGACTGGCATCACGAGTTTGATAGAATTATTTGGTTGGACGGGTAGTTTCATGAGTACCCGGTATTTCCCGGAAGTGGGATCATCGATGGTGACCTTGTAGGAAATGGGTTCATGAGTGCTTTCACATGAAACCAGACTCAAGGTGATGAACAGCAATAGAATTAAACTGCGTGTACGCATAGTATTGAGGGTTGAAAAAAAGAGGCTGTCTTAAAAGCTTGTCATTTCGAGCGATAGCGAGAAGTCTTATTATCAAAGATTCTAACAATCAGCACAATAAGATTCCTCATTTCTTCGGAAAGACAAATAATTACGCTTTTAAGACAGCCTCGACTAGTATTATGAGGAAAACTTAAAAATTTAATCTAACATCCATTCATGGACTCCGGCGGAGAGCTTTTCATTGAGCCGGACTTTCAACCTCATCGCAGAAGTTGTAACCGGTTCAAATTCTGTCTCACTCCATCCGTCCTTCACCACAGGATATTTTGTCTTTACAGGAATCCATTGGTTTCCTTTTTTATACTCTAGCTGCCAGGCATCTGGGATGGCACACCCACCAAAAGGCTGGTCATCAAACCAATACACTTTGCTCGAAGAAATCGTTTTTTTCCCTTCAAAATCATATTGTATCCACTGCCACGAATCGTTGATCGGCCACCAGTGGTAGAAGGGCCAACTGCGATCTATTGAACTTTCGGGCAGCAAGAGATCATTTACGGCTATGATGGTCTTGCCCTTTCTCGATCCTGTCACCTTGCTCGTACTGGCAATCGTTGGGTGCGGGAGTGGTCTAACATTTTCCTCATTCACCGGCAGCCACACCATCATCTCTCCAGCTCCGCGGTTATTCCATGCATGGTACGGGATCAAATCAATGGTTTGAGGGTCGCTATATACCAGTCCACCTTCCTTGGTCATTCGGACGTTTCGGGCTTTTCCTTTTACAACGGTCACTCCCCCCAACTTATCAGCATCATATACCGCCTCAAATTTTTCATCTTCATTAAACATCAGGCTGAGCACCTGCCCGTTTTCTACATCCGGCCATTCTGCCGCATAGATCATCGGACCTCTTTGAACCGCTATTTTCCCCCGATCGTCCTTAACACTGTCAAGCGCCTGAACGAGTTTTGGAGACATATCCATCTCAAGGGACACCACGTCTCCTTTTTTCCATGTTTTGGAAAGGGCGATATAGCCGTTCTTTTCATCATAGTCCACTTCCCTACCATTGATACTTACCTTCAACTTTGTCTCAGGCTGATTGGCGAAAGAATACAGATTGCCAGGGACCACCTCATTTCGAGCCCATCCGGGGATTCGAAGGTTCAAATCAAAATCAGTGGTATTCGATGGATTCACTGTGATTTCCACTTCGCCTTGCCAGGGATATTCAGTTGCCTGAACCAAACCTATTTTCTCCCCTCCGAATTCAATATCCGCTTCATTGGCGATGTACAAGTTGACATAAATACCCTTTTCACTTCGGGCGTAAATATATCCCGGTACAGATGGCAGGGTTCGAGCCACATTCGGCGGACAGCAGGCGGTTCCAAACCATTTGCCCCGGTCATGCTGGCCGAGTGATTCCAGCACATTGGGGTAGAAAAACCGATCACCTGACAGGGACACGCCAGACAGGAAGCTGTTGTAAAGCGTTCGCTCCAGGATGTCGATGTATTTGGATGAACCGTGGTTCATAAACATCCGATGGTTCCAGTAGATATTCCCAACCGAAGCACACGTCTCGCAGTAGGCCGCCATGTTGGGAAGTTTGTAGGGCACATCGAACCCTTCGTTGCCTCCTCCGGCACCAATTCCTCCCGTTACGTAAATTTTCTTCTCAACCAAATCTGTCCAAATCGCATCCAGTGCACTGGAATAGGCCGTATCCTGATACAACTTGGCCACATCCGCCATGGCTGAGTACATGTAGGTGGCACGCACCGCATGGCCTACAGGTTCGGTTTGATCAATCACTTTGGCATGAGCTTGTTCGTACTCCTCGCCATCCGGGCCTCGTACATCCAAAAAGAACTTCGCCAGATCCAGATATGCTTTATTTCCGGTGGCATGGTACAGTTTGATCAAACCCATCTCCACCACCTGATGACCTGGTCCAAACTCCAGCTTTCTCGGACCAAAATCCTTCACCAAAAGATCCGCGTTTTTGATGGCAATATTGAGCAGGGATTCTTTGCCTGTAGCGGCATGGTGTGCGACTGCCGCTTCCAACAAGTGGCCGCAGTTGTACAATTCGTGACTGCCATACCAGCCTTTTTTGGCACCCAACCATCGAACGGAATCCGCCCACGGGTGTGGGTTGGCCGGATCAATCGTACGTCCGGTGTACAGGTAGCCATCCTCCTCCTGAGCCAGTCCTACATAATAAATCAAGGTATCAATTTTAGCCTCTAGCGCTGCATCCGGGATGTTTTGCAGGGAATAGCTGGCCGCTTCGATCAATTTGTAAATATCTGTATCATCAAAAGGCATTTGTGTCTGGTACTTGCCCTCCATCAGTCCTCCGGCGATTTTGAAGTTATTCACCCGTCCGGTCGAATAGCACTGCTCGATGGCAATAGGGATGGTGACTTCCCGGTTGGTCTGTATTTTCTTTGACCAAAACTCATCGGTCAACCGCACAGAGGTAAACGGCACTGCCTCTATTAATTCTTTCTCTTCATCTTGGGTTTGGCATGCTACACAGGATAGTGCAAGTACAAGCCATGTTGTGATTTTTAAAACTGGTTTTCTCACTTGGTCAATTTTGTATCAAACTTATTGTTTCACTTTTTCGATTTCCTTATCCGTTAAGGAGTTATTGGTTAATAAGTTATTGGGTTAATCCATATACTTAAAACTCCTGACCTTAGTCCTGGCACTTGAAGTAAGACAAAGAAGGCTATCTTATTGTAAATATCGTCTCACCAATGTTCAAAGAACTGGAACAGATGTTTATAGCCTATTATTTTCCTATTAATATTATCATCTGAAACTTTTGAACAAAACCACATGCTCGGTTTCTTTTGATATTTGTTTCATATAAATTAAACAACTCAGACATGAACATTAAGAATCAATTTTGAAAGCAAGGATGGACACCTGAAAGGATCTAAGAATTGAAGCGGAAACTTTCGTTATAACGAGTATGACAAGCGGCACTGGGTATGAAGCATCACGAATACTGCTGCCCATGGGTGATTAAGTACTTATGCTAGACTGCAATGCGAAAAAATCAGAAGAGCTCGTAGCACCATAAGCTACAACTGACATTTAAAAAAACTACAAAGACATGGAAATATTAAAAATTGCCTCTGAGTGGGCAAAAGCAGAAGTTTTCTCCACACGATTCTTTATCATTTTTGCGATTTTGTTCATAGCTGCGGGCATCGGTTTTTGGCAGCTTGGCAAAACTGATCTTGCCAAGGCCTATATCATCCCAATGCTGGTAGCCGGTACACTGCTTTTGACTATAGGGCTTGGGTTGTTTTATACCAACAAATCAAGAATTACCCAATTTGAAACTGCCTACAACAGTGATGCCCCGGCTTTTCTGGCTTCAGAAATTGACAGGGCCGAAAGAACCTTGAATGAATACAAAATCGTGTTCAAGGTGATCCCAATAATAATCGTAGTTGCTGCCTTGCTTATATTTTTTATCAACACACCAATTTGGCGGGCCATTGGCATCACGACTATAGCCATGATGATCGTTATTTTATTGGTAGACGGCACGGCACATGCTAGAATAGCTGACTATTACAAACAGTTGCAATCAGTCGAAAAACTCAAAAAGGAGTAACTATTAAGCCCGAATCAGGCATTACTCCAATTGCTTTTGGTGAAATATTCGTTATTTGATTCAATACGACGCCAATTAACCTGCGAGGTATTCTGTCAAATGCGAAGACAACATGAGTCTCTCCTACTTCAAACTCAGAACCGCAGTCCAGCCACCTCCTGGAGCCATATTCAGTTTGACTTTTGAATCTCGGTTGACTTCTTTGGTTTCGATCTGGTAGTCTTCTGCGAATTTGGAGGCATTGATTCCATCCTTCATCACTTTCATGGAATAAGTTCCCTCTCCTAAAAATGACAGATCAATTTCCAAACTGCGTGGTGTCCAGTCAGTCATTCCACCGATGTACCATTTGTCGCCGCTTCTGCGAGCCACAACTATGTAATCGGCGATTTTTCCATGAAGCACCCGAGTCTCATCCCATACGGCTGGGATTTCTGAAATGAATTTTGTAGTAGGTTCATCCTTTAGATATGCCGATGGCGCATCGCAGAGCATTTGCAGTGGACTCTCATACACCACATACATAGCAGCCTGATGGCATCGCGTACCCTGGCTCATCGGGCGGTAAAATGAAATATTGAAATTGAGCTTTTGGGCATTGGCCATGGCGCCCGGCGTGTAATCCATTGGCCCAGCCACCATACGGGTAAAGGGCAGGGTGACGTTGTGCTCCGGTGTGATCAGCTCGCCCCATTTATTGTTTTCATTTCCCATGACCCCTTCGTAGGTCATGACGTTGGGATAAGCACTTCGTAATCCTGCAGGTTTGAATGCGCCATGAAAATCTACCAGTAGCTCATACTTAGCAGCAGTTTTGGCTATTTCCTCATAGGATTTGACCATGTACTGGTCGGCCCGCTGCATAAAGTCCACCTTGATGCCCTTCACTCCCCAGCTATTGTAGAGCTTCAATATTTCGTCCATTTTTTTATCCAGCGGATGCCAAAGGAGCCAAAGGATCAGACTCACATTTCGTTCTTTAGCATAAGCCACCAATTCGGGTACATCAATCACCTCAGTAGAGGCCATTACATCAGTGGTCGTACGGGTCCACCCCTCATCGAGTATTACATATTCCAAACCAAACTTCGAAGCAAAGTCTATGTAATACTTGTAGGTATCGTTGTTGATTCCGGACTCAAAATCTACTCCATAGACATTGTTGGCGTTGTACCAGTCCCAGGCTATTTTGCCCGGCTTGATCCAATCGGTATTTTGAATCTGTGAAGGGCGAGAAAGCGCCATTACCAAATCATTCTCCACAAAATCCCTGTCGTCATCACTGACCATAAACACCCGCCACGGATAGGATCGCTTACCTGTAGTTTTGGCTATGTATTCGGCCTCCTCTTCGATCACTTCATACCGGTCCGGCCTACTTTCCAACATACTGGATTTCAATATGTAATGAGGGAATTTGGACTCAAATCCATAATTGCTCTTTTTTGATAAGAATAGCCCAGGGTAGTCAAAATGATCCGCTTCTGTGATGAGCACCCCTACATCACCGGGTACATCCATACGCACGGGAAGCGCACAAAAGTCACCCACCACTACCGAATCCAACGGTTGAAAATGGTATTGCTGTTCGTAGTGAGAGTACAGGCTCTTTTCTGGAGGGAAATAAGACCAGCTATTTTCAGGAAACCGAATGTCAAATTGTTCACTCATCACCTTCACTTCCTTTCCACCTGAGGTGGTCACGAAACGATAGGAGAAGCCCACATCGTACATTCGAAACTGAACTTCTATCCCTTTGTAAGACAATACCAATTCGTTGAAAGTATAAGAAACCGAACGATCCTTGTTGGGCACGATGAGGTCACGGGACTCCGTTCGTTCATTTGGGCCTGTGGCCTTTTTCACCTTGCCAGCAGGTAGCGTTCCTTTACCCAGATCCATCCCAATTTCTGCTTTTTCAATCACAGGCTTGCTGTCGAACGACAAAGCAAAAGTCAGCGAATCAGCGCTTTCGATCTTAGCGACCAGACGACCATTAGGAGCCGACAGCTCATAGGTCTGAGCGTTCGCTAAATGGACAATCAACAATGCGGAAAAGGCAAAAAGGAATTTCTTCATGATTCTACTGTGTTACAGATTTTGCTGACGGATTGGTTTCGTTCATCAAGGTAATGATTTCCTGTGGATCGAGTGCCACATCGTACATAGCGACTGACGCCATGTAGCCAGTGTAGTGCTCACCAATATCTGATGATCCCACACGGATTTTAGCATTGTCAATGGCCGACGCAAGGGTCATTTTCTGTGCATTGTCGAGCACTCCATCAACATAAACCTTCTCCACCACACCGTCGAAGGTAAGCACAATATGATGCCAGGTATCGGCAGGGGGCACTGTCTGATATCTCATATCAAAATGATAATCCAGATGTGCCGCCGCGCCGAAGTTACTGCTGTTGTAATGCATAGCGTTGTAGGAGTTGGCAAGTTGAAACTGAAACCTGTCGCACCAAGAGACAAGGCATTCGCTGTCCTTAGCGATTTCAGGATTTTTGACCCAGGCGGCCACTGTGTAGGAGCCGTTCCATTCCAGGCTTTTGGGTACAGGTTGATCCAATGTCAAGGCTCCTTTTTCGAATTTAAATACCGGTACTCCCTCCTCCTGTGTGATTTCAACCGCCCCGGTTTTTTCAAAGTTTCCGCCCAGCGATCCCGGGTTAGTAATTATGTCGGAGTTGGCACCAAACTTTGCAGCATCCAATAAGAACAACTGCTCGCCTGTACTGGCCATGCCCGGCCCTTCGGCTGAAGGTTCGTTTCTCAGATTAAGAGGCAGGTCAAACAGACTTCCGTAGACCTTCACATTCCACACTGCAGCATATATTCCCGTTTTCTCCGCTCCCAGAATGGTGAGCTTCAAGTAGCGCGCCTTGACTTGATTGTCATCAATCATTGGGCTACCCGGAATACGATTCTCAGATCGATCTGCAAAAACCTCCCATTCCTTTCCGTCCACCGAATATTCCCAGCGATATTGATAATAATAGGTAGCAAATTCGAACTCCGTCATGATCCGGGCTACACTTTGTTCCTCACCCAAATCTATAGTCAGGTCTTGTGGAAAGGTATTATCACCTGCCATCCACAAGGTCGCATTGTTTTGATCCGTGACATGAGATGGTTGGTAGGTATAATTCAAATCGAGGGTTTGAAGTTGATAAATCGAAGAAGCACTTACCTCGGCACCATAAGCCAAATCCTTCGGTGCCTCGGACTCAATCCAATCCGGTATGCCTGTGAGCGTGCCAGTTACCTTTCGAATTGTGGAGTCATTTTCAAATTCCATTCGATCCACGCACACTTGTCGCGACAACCCTCCTCGTGTCATGGGATAGTCGTGCTTGTGGTAGACGATATACTGTTCGTCCCCCTCTTGCAGCACCGAATGATGGCCAGGACCGTGTACTGTTTGATCTTCGTTGGTACTTAGGATTGGGTTATTTTCCCCAGGGGTAAACGGCCCGTAAGGAGAATCGGCATAGGAATACCGCACGTTATAAGTTTCGTCATGGCAGGAAGCCCCTGAGTACATCAGAATGTACTTATCACCCTTTTTCATCATGTAGGCAGCCTCGAACGGTTCGGGGGTTTCGGCTAGCGGGATGTTTTTGGCATTGAACACTTCTTTCATAGCCGCACCATCCAATTGTCCTACGGCATATCCATTATTGTAATGCACCCATGTCCCCCAGTGGGCATAGATCTTGCCATCCGTATCCTGAAAAAACTGCGCATCCAAAGAAGGAAATCCCTCACGTGGGAAATGATGGGCAATCACCGGAGTGTCATCTTCATTGAGTTTTGTCCATGGGCCCACCGGACTATCGGACACATATCCGTAGATATTGCACCCAGCCTGGCAGTTACCAAAATACAGGTAGTACTTTCCGTCATCCCCCGCCAATATATCCGGCGCCCAAAAGTTCCGAAGGTTGACGCTATTGAGCGAGGGCACGTCCATGATGTAATTGTACCATTGACGAAAGTCCCTGCTGTACCAGACCGTAGGAGCTCCTGAGGCCAGCATTTCGTTGTCCGTAGTAGCATAGATGTAGTAGATATCTCCAAACTTCTTGATCGTAGGGTCCGCAAAGTAACCCGGTAAAACAGGGTTGCCGACAGTTGGAGATCCTTGTGAGCGTTCCTTATCACCTGGTACACAAGAACTCAAGTAGGTCAAAACAATCAGAAGAAAGGAGAATAGAAAATATCTCATAGAGTAAAATAGACGCTAAATGAAATCGAGCGGAACACCCCAAAGGAAGAAACTTTGTGGCGTTCTCAAAACCTCTGTCCTCAGGCCGGACAGGCCCCTACTTTTTCATTGATAAAAAGTAGGCAAAAATCTAGGACTGTAAAGAAAATTGCTAAAACCTTATCGCTTTGAGGGAAAATTATAAACTCGTCACTCGTTCCTCGCTCCTCAAACAGTATAATTTTCATTTCCTCAAATCAATAAGATTTCTTAACGCATTTTCTTTAATGCCCGAATATCCCGGACTCTATTAAGGTCTTCACCATAGCCGGAAAATGAAAAGAAGGAGGATCAAACCATCCTCCTACTAACTAATTACTGTAAACTAAAACCTAGAAAATCTATAACTACTTAATCGTCCTTACAGAAAAAACCGGTCCGGCCCGGTGCCCCACATGAGGCATAAAGGCTACTATGACTTCCTTCTTACCTTTCGTTAAGCTCTCCGGTATTTCGTATAACACATCAATGAATTCACCCGGTTGTTTGTCCGAAATATTTTCAGTGGCAATGGTCTGGCCTTCTACCTGTATATCAAAAGTCTTTGACCCGGTGTATCCACCCCAGTACTCTGCCACCAGGGTATTGATTTGATTTGGAATTACGTCCATTTTGAATTTGAAGTGCCCTCCCCGGCTAGCCACACGGGCTTTTTTTCCTTTCATTTCGCTGACATATACACTGTCTCCGTCAAAGCTGTGGTCCCGCTCCGGCTGCATTTCACCCATTTGGAAGAAGTCAATGGTTTTCAACTCAAGCTGTTTCTTGGCTTCCAATTTGGCTTTGTACTCTGCTTGATAGGCCAGCCACTTTTCTTCATTGAACAGATCGAAATACACTGAGTACCGTCGATCATGCGTCTCATAAAATGGCTTAAGGATAAAGTTTCTTGGGGTACCCACTTCTACTGTCTGGAAGACGTTGTATTTACCTACTGCTGTTTTGAGCCAGCCATTAGGATCTCGGTTGTCGGTCATGATTACCGGTACATACTCCGGGCTGGTTGCAGTAGAGTCTTCTACTTCACCCAGATCACCTGCCAATACCAGAGGTCCGTGCATCACAGCCACACGATCTTCATTGTCCGGCATGGTCTCCAATCGAAGCGAGAATGGCAAATTCATTCGAATTACATCCCCGTTTTTCCACTTGCGGTCAATCGTTACAAAACTTCCCGGTTGCTGATCGATCTTTACCAATTCATCATTTACCAACACTTCTATTCCCTTTTCTGCCCAGTAGGAATACCTAAGCTTCAATGCAAATTGGTTGGGCTTTTCAAGCTCCATGATCAGCGTAGTACCCTGCTCCTCCGGGAAATTTGTTTTTTGTGTCAACCTTAGACCTTTTTCTTCCCAAGAGAGCTGTGAGGCGATCAACTGTGACACGTAAAGATCCTCATCGTTGTGATAATAAATATTGGCTCCATACTTGGAATGGGTCTCCATACCAGTTCCGACACAGCAGGTAAACCAGTAGGGATCTTGATAGACTTTGAAACCTCCCATTTCCAGGGACAAATTATATATCACCTTGCCCGTCTCAGGATGCTGAGAGGCGAGGATATGGTTGAAAAGTGCTCGCTCATAAAAGTCCGCTACTTCCACGCTAGGTTCCCACTCGAACAAGTGACTAGAAAGTATAAGCATGTTGTACACGTTACAGGTCTCTGTGGTATTGCTGCTCAATCTAAAGTTGAGCTCGTCCGGCCTGCCGAAATACTCATGGTTGCAATGCCCACCAGTCACATATGAATGATGGTTGACTACCCGATCCCAAAAGAACAAGGCAGCTTCTTTGTCTTTTTCCTGCCCGGTGATTTCATACCTTCTGGCCAAGCCTATCAACTTAGGTATTTGTGTATTGGCGTGCTTTCCGGGCAGGTTGTCCACCCCACTGGCCATGGAATCCAATATGGCTTTGTGGTAAAACACGTCACTGAGATCCAAATATCTTTTGTCCTTGGTCAGAGCATACAATTCCACAAAAGATTCATTGATCCCGCCATGCTCGCAGTGCAGCATTTTCTGAATTTGTTCATCGTTCAGGTCAGCGACAATGGTTTCGATCCAATCGGCGAATTTGGCCGCAACAGCCACCCCTTTTTCATAACCGCACAGTTCATCTGCAGCCAGTAACCCGGCCAGGATTTTATGTTGTGTGTAAAATGGTGCCCAGATGCCATTGAGGTCAAAGCCCTGGGAACGTATGTTTCCTTTGGCTACTTCTTCAGTAAATATTTTCTTACCATTGGCGAACGCCCCAATGTAGCCATCGGGATCGGCCTCCTGACACTCTGCCAACTCGTCGACGATGTGTATGACCCGCTCCTTATATTGCTCATCACCTGTGGTGCTGTACATGAGGGCACATGCCCTGAGGTAATGTCCGAGGCTATGGCCGGCTATGGTCTCCGCCTCCCAACCTTCGTAAGGTTCAGCTTTGGGTTCGAGTCCCGCTTCGATTCGAAATCTGGCGAGCAACCTGTCAGGTTCGAAGGTCTCCAAAAGCATTTTTTGGTTGAGGTCAGTGGCATTCTTGAAAGGGCCGTCAAGCAGCTTGACTTCTGTAATGTCAAAAGGTACTACCGGTGATGCAGCTTCCTCTTCATGGTAGCTTTTCATGCTGCATGAGAAGGTCAGTAGCAATACCCAAACCCAGCATCCGGTAAATCGAAAACATGTCTTCATGTACTATTGTTTATATAATCCAAAGAATAACAATAACCGGACTTTGCTCATCACAAAACACAATTTGTCCTGTTATTTTCGGTAAAACAACAAATAACCGTTAGCGAGAAGCATAACATATGTTCATAAAACATGAACATATATTGAATGGGGGCCTTTTTTGTAGATTGCCAAGTTAGGCAAACGTCCTTTGTCAAATTAATTATTCTTTCTAGCGTAATTCGTCTTTTGTCCACAGTCGACTGTCAACGGTTGACAATCAACTGTCGACCCATATCAAACCCTATTTGATTCCTGTTGGATAAAATCCCTGGGTGACTGGCCGTAGTGCTGTTTGAACCGTCGGGTGAAATAAGTAGGACTTGAAAAGCCTGTACGATAGGCTGCCTCGGACACGTTGCATTCCTCCTCAGACATCAGGGTCACTGCTTCTTTGAGACGGATGATGTTGATAAACTCGGTGGCAGAGCAATCTGCCAGCTTTTTCAGCTTTAGGTGTAGCATGGTTCGGCTCACTCCCGCTTCGTTGATCAGGAACGATACATCGAGCTCCGGCTTGGCCATATTTTCTTTGATGATGGAGGTCAGGTTGTCCAGAAACTTCTTGTCCGACTCAGAGTGCGTCAGTTCGGTAGCCGGCATGTAGGCATCTCGTTTGTATTTTTTGATCAAGTGTCTACGCGTGTGGAGTACATTTCGAATATTTTGCTCAAGGATGTGCGCTAAAAATGGCTTTTCAACATAAATATCCGCTCCTGTCCTCAAACCTTCGTATTTATTTTCCGGGCCGCTCTTGGCAGTAAGGAGGATCACCGGAATATGGGACGTTTCTATGTCATGTTTTACCCGATGGGTAAACTCAAACCCATCCATCACGGGCATCATCACATCGCTTAGGATCAAATCGACCTGATTTTCCTTTAACTGATCCAGGCCTTCCTGCCCGTTAGAAGCCGTGACGATTTTATAATTTTCCGACAAGGATCCTGATATAAAGTCAAGCAATTCCTGGTTGTCCTCCACAAGCATGATGGTTGGGCTGCCAGTTTTAGCATCCGCAGGAACTGGATCAATGGGCTTCTGCGATCGAATGGGCAGTACAGGGCTAGCACCCAAAGTGCTCACAAACTCTGCCTCGACCAACTCCTCCACAGAATAACTCTCCTTGGAAACGGGAATTTCCACTTTGAAAATGGTTCCTATATTCAAGCGACTTTTTACTCGTATTTTCCCTTTGTGCAACGACACCAGGCTGTTGACGAACGAGAGTCCAATACCTGAGCCCACGCCGGACTTGGTATGATCTGATTTTTCCTCAGACTGATAAAAACGGTCGAATATCTTATCGATCACACTCGACTCCATTCCCTTGCCGGTATCCCGAACGGTCAGACGCAAGGTTCGTTCACCCATCTCATCTGAACCCAATTTGGCAGAAACCTCGATCGACCCACCGGCTTCCGTAAACTTGAAGGCGTTGGAAATAAGGTTAATCAGGATCTTCTCCACCTTGGAGGCATCCATATAAATCTTGCCTTCCGCCTGAACGTGATTAAAATCAAGGGTTAGCCCACTCTGCTCTGCTGCACTGCCAAAGGATTGTTCCAGATTCTCGAAGAGCAATCCAATTTCAGTCTCAGATATCCTAAGACCTTCTTTGCCCTGTTCGATTTTTCTAAATTCCAGTAACTGGTTCAATAGCTGTAGCAACCTCTGGGCATTGAGGTTAATGGAGTTAAGCTTATCCTTGACAAAGGGGCTCACCTTTTCATTAGCAATCAAGGCAGTCAATGGGCCTACGATTAGCGTAAGCGGAGTCCTCAATTCATGCGAGATATTGGTGAAAAACTCAAGCTTCATCTGATTGAGTTGAATCGCATGAATACGTTCGTTTCGTTCTATGTGCGCCTGGGATTTGGATTTTTGAATCCTGGAAGAAACCATGGCGATCAGAACCAATATGCCCAAAATCAAAACAGCATAAAGTAAATATCCCCATACAGAAGACCAAAAAGGAGGCAGTACGGTCACCTTCAATTCTGTTACATTCCCGGACCAGGAGGAGTTGTCCAGAGAAGCCTTTACTTTGAACGTATAGGTGCCGGGGCTGAGGTTCGTATAGGTAGCGAAGCTTTGATTCCCCACAAAGTTGTAATCCGATTCAAATCCCTCCAGGTAATAGGCGTAGTTGCATTTCCCCTTGTTTTGATAGTTGAGGGCGGAAAACTCTACCGTAAATACATTTTGCTGGTAAGCCAGTTCTATCGCTTTGGTTTCAGCCAGTGCATTCGATAGTACTTCATTTTCGTCATTGGGAGCAACAGGTTGGTTAAAGAGTTTCAATGAAGTCAAAACAACATTCGTAGAATGCTCCACCAGCGGCTGGCGATTTTCATCGAAATACAAAAGGCCCTCATTGCTACCGAGATATACGATCCCATTTCGATCCTTATAGGCAGAGCGATAGTTGAATTGATTGAAGGGCATGCCTGAGTCCCGATCAAACAAAAATGATTTCCCTGTTACGGGGTCCAGCTTCACCACACCCTTATTGGTGCATACCCAAAACCAGTCATTGGCTCCCTCTTGAATGCTGTACACCCAACTCCCCTGAAAACCCTTTTCTTCGCTGTAATGCTTCCATTCTCCTGAGGATGGGATATAACAAAACAGGCCTTTGTAGCTATCACCAGCCCAAAGACGCCCTTTGCTGTCACCCTTTACGAAATTGATCCCATTGATTTTGAATGGGTTTTCCAGTTGGTTCAATTTAGCGCTTTTGAGATCGTAAGAATAGATGTCTGTCCTGGATGAAAACCAAACCTTGTGCCCGGTGAAAGACGAACTCTCGATCAGGACATTTTCAAATAAATCCGGGTAAAAGGGTTGAATGCTTCGGTTCTTTTTATTGAAGATGGAAATGCCATTGGTCGTGCAGATAAAAATCGAATCCCCGGCAACACACAAGGAATAGATGTCATTGGATTTCAATCCCGGGGTATTTTCAGTATGAATAAATTCTAATTTTCCAGACTGCACATTTAGCACATTGATGCCTCCGGTATAAGTGGCGATCCACAGATGGTTTTCATCGATGAAATGTAAGTCGTGAATGTTCCCGGAGCTCAACCCTCCCTGCTCCCTTCCCATCGGAAATTTGGTGATTTTGCCGGTTCTTCGGTTGATTTTGTTGAGTCCCATATCCTCCAGCCCCACCCAGAGGTTCCCCTGATGATCCTCGGTAAAGGCACTCACTGCACTCCCTCCTAGATAATAATCACCACTACCCGCCGTGATTGTTTTGAAGAAAGTCTCCCGGTTTTTCCACAGGTTGATCCCGCTAAAGTACGTGCCCAACCACATATTGCCCTGCTGATCGCAGAGCATAGAGTAGATCGGATTGGAGCTTAACCCCTGTGGGTTCGACAAGTCAAATTGATTGATAGAAAATATCCGATCCCGTGTCGACCAAAGGGAAACTCCTCCCTCCGTACCAATCCACAGGGTACCGTCCTGATCCTCGTTGATCACATAGGCATAATTGTGGCTCAACCGAAAACGGCCTTTTTTGCTACTGCTGTAATATTCGTATTTATTGGTCTCTGTGTTGATCCTGCATAGGCCCTGGGTATGATCACATATCCAGATACCTCCGTGCGAATCGAGATAAAGCAACTCAACCGTCGGGAAAGGCAATCGAAAACTCCGGTGTCCCTGGCTATCGACGAAATGAACGGCACCGTTCGATCCAGACCAATCCACGAGCACCAGTTGATTGTCTTGTAAGGAAAAATCCGAAACGCTACTCCAATTCAACTCCGTTTGGCCTAACCTCAAGTTTGACCGGGCCGGTGTGACCAAATCGCTAAACCACAGCGTGGAGTCTTTCAAAAACCATACACCTGAGTCGCTCTCAATGAGTTGCCCCACTCCTTCGATTTGATTCAAGGGATCAAAAGCACGGAAATTTTCTGATCGATAGTCAAACCCATAGAATTGTGTATCAACATTCCGAACCAGTAATAGTGTATCAGCCACATTGTAGACAAAATCAGGTCGAAGGTTCAATGCCTCACTATCCTCAGTGTAAGCCGGAAAACTCTGGAAATTGTAGCCATCAAACCGACAGATATTTTCGCGATTGGCGAGCCAGACGAAACCCAAATGATCCTGCACCATACCCTTGACATACGAGGAGGGCAGGCCGTCCTGACTGGTATAGTGCTCAAATTTCAGCGTATTAGGTGACTGACCATGCCCTATATAAGACAACAATAAGGCCCATAGCCATAACACGCCATATCCAATTTTCCTCCTCTGCATCTCTCTTAATTTGGACTCGCTAAATAAAGCATGATGCTAGCGAAAATCCATGGAAAACTTCCACTGAGTTTCATAATCCTTATCAATTGACTCCTTTTTGAGCAGTACCCGAAGTAGCTCCACAGGAATCGACCCCTCCCGCAGCACCGCATCATGGTATTGCTTTTCGGTCCATCCCAGACCGATCATTTCTTTCTGAAGGGCAAAAAACTGTAACCCGCCAATCATATAGGCTATCTGATAAAGAGGCTCATATCCAGCGGTAAAAGACCTTCGCACTTCCGCTTCAGCATTGGCGTACTCATGCCCAACCCGATCCACCAGTAGATCAATACACTCCTGTGGGGCCATTTTCTCCAGATGATAGCTCAAAGAGAATATGATCCGGGCGCAGCGGTGCATCCGCCAAAACAGCATTCCGATTCGTTGCTCGGGCGTTTCCGCAAAACCCTTGTTCCACAGATTGATCTCCCAATAAAGCGCCCAGCCCTCTACCCAAAAAGGTGTCCAAAACCGCTGACGATAGGGTTTGTAGCGGCTCCTCATGTACTGCTGGAGATGGTGACCAGGGATGAGTTCGTGATGAACCGTCGCATGGGAAAAATTGGGATTGTTGCCACGCATGCTCATCATCTTTTGGTCGTGGGTCATCTCATGGGTGGGATAAGAAATACTGATCACCTCCCCTCCGGTAAAAAACGGATTGATGAGCTGCCGCTCAGCAGTCATCATTTCCATCCTCCAGGTTTCCTTTGACAGTTCAGGGATGGTGATCAGATCCCTCTCTTCCAGAAAGTCAATGGCTTGCTGTGCCTTGTCCTGGATCATCTGAGGCTGCTCTCCGGGCGGCACATAGGTGTTCTTTACATGCTCCATGGCGGCCTTCCAGTCCTTACCAAATCCCAGCTCCGCTGACGCCTTGAGCATCTCGGATTCGCAGTATTTGAATTGCTCTTCAGCCGCCTCAATCATCTCTTCCGGACTGTAGGGTATAAAGGAAAATTTCAGGTCTTCTCTGATAGCCTTTTTGCCTAGGGGCTTTCCGATGATTCCGCTACCATCATCCTTCAAGGATTCTGATGAGTAATTTTTAGCCAGAAATTCTGAATAAGATTTCAGTGCTCCTTGTAGTTGGGTGTGGGGCTTTTCCATCCACCAGTTAAACTCCGGGTCGTATCCATAGTAAAACTTATAGGCTTTGCTGACATTTTCAGACCAGGACAAAACCGCCTCCTTTGCCTTATCCGCCTCCATCCAGTTGTCAAAAGGCTTGCTCTTCAGATCCTCCTGCCGTTTTTCTAGTAAAGTAGAAATCTCACTAAACGAGGCCGACAAGGTTTGATAATTTGGCGACTTGCCTTTGCTGCTCGTTTTCACAAACTCATACAGGGAATCAAGGCCATCCAGGGTGAAAGATATCTTTTCGAATTCCTCCTGGTCCTTACCCAAAAAGTAGGACCTGCTTTCTATCTTATTCCTCAGCAATACAAAATCCACTTTCCCTTGAACAGAAAGTGATTCAAAGTCCAGTTGATCAATTTCCTCTTTCCAGCTTTCGTACAAGCTGGTAAAACGATTGTAGTATTCATCAGAATAAACCAGTCGATATTTCCTTTTCAACGCATTCTCATCTTCGAAAAACCTGGTGATTACCGGGTATAGTTCACTCGCTCCTGTTTCCTGCGCAGAAAGTTTAAATGCGGTAATGAATAAAAGGAGGATGGGTATAAATAAAGAACGATGCATAACAACTTTTTTAGCGATGACAAGAAGTTTTGATTTGCGTAGAGGTCAGATCTATCAAAGTAAATCTAGCAGACATTGCATAATATTGATTTGTCTATGTCAAAATAGATAAGTCATTAATCAATATTGTACCATTTTGAGAAATGAAATTAAGTTCTCTACTTTGAATCACACTTCTAATTGCCCGATTCCGCTATTATATTATCCTGCCAAATGGCATTTTTGGTACGTGCCATGTTAATATGGTACCAGTTATGGTATATATCCTTGGGGGATTGCCCTGCTGTTCCTCTTAGTTTTGTTGGTTTAACCGATCCCTCAAGTATATGGAACAACGCACAACGCAACGATTTTCATCCCGACTGACCTTTCTTCTAAGTGTACTGGGCATCGCTATTGGCACAGGAAATATCTGGCGGTTTCCTCGCATCGTGGCACAGAACGGTACGGAGGAAGGTGCAGGAGCATTCATACTGGTGTGGATCGTGTTTCTATTTGCATGGAGCATACCGTTGATCATCGGGGAGTACGCCATAGGGAGAAGGTTTAGACTGGGACTAGTCGGTTCAATCAAAGAAGCTACCTCAGGAAGGTTTACCTGGATCGGAGCATTTATGGCTCTGGTCGCTACGGCCATTACCTTTTTTTATTCTGTGGTTGTCGGCTGGTGCATTTATTACTTCGTGTACATGCTGATCCATCCACTACCGGAAACAGCGGAAAGTGCCCTGGCCATTTGGAATAGCTATCAGTCCAGCTACTGGCCGGTAGTGACACATGCGATTGCCTTAGGAGCGGGTTGTTTCTCCATTCTCTGGGGCGTCAAATCCATAGAAAAAATCAACCGAATCCTCATTCCCGGCCTGCTGTTTATTCTTTTGGGGAGTATCGTGCGGGCACTTACTCTACCCGGAGCATTAGAAGGAATCACCTACTTATTCACGCCTGATTGGTCGCTGCTCTCCAATCCCAAAATCTGGGTAGAAGCCCTCACACAAAACGCCTGGGATACCGGAGCGGGATGGGGTTTGTTCCTCACCTATGCCGCATACATGAGCACCTCACAGGGGATTGTAAAAAACGCCTTCATCACCGGGATTGGCAACAACGTCATCTCGCTCATCTCAGCCATCATCATATTCGGAACGGTATTCGCCATTTTAGGAAATTCATCTAATCTCAGCCGGCCGGAGATATTAGAGGTCATCAAAACGAGCGGGCCGGCCTCCACAGGGCTCACGTTCATATGGATGCCGCAGCTTTTCACCAAAATGCTCGGAGGCAATGTGCTGGCGGTACTCTTTTTTATTGGGCTTTCCTTTGCAGGGCTTTCTTCCCTGATCGCCCAGCTGGAGCTACCCACCAGAATTTGCATCGATTTTGGATTTGATCGTAAAAAATCCATTGTAATCGTTGCCCTTTTGAGCTTTGTTTTGGGCATCCCCTCGGCGGTTAACCTGGACATTCTGAGCAATCAGGACTTTGTGTGGGGCGTGGCGTTGATGTTATCCGGTGTGTTGTTTTCGATCGTTTTGGCTCGTTTCGGACTGGAAAAAATCAGAAATGACGAAAACCAGGTGCCGAACGGTGATTGGTCGCTCAACAAAATTTGGGCAATCATCATGAAGTATTTCATCCCACTGGCGGGTACGGTGCTTGTCCTATGGTTTCTCATAGATTCTGCCAAAGTAAATGACTGGTTCCAGCCCTTCCGCGCCTATAGCCTGATGACATGCCTGGTGCAATGGTCACTGGCCCTGGGTATATTTATATTGCTCAACAAAAAACTCAACCGCAACATCAAACCTTGATGAACATGAAATATTCAACAATCCTTTTTCTGCTATTTGCCCCTGTCCTCCTGTTTGCCCAGCAATACACCCGACAGGACTCCCTCAGAGGATCTATCACCCAGGAACGGGCGTGGTGGGATTTAAAATATTATCATTTGGATGTGAAAGTCAACCCGAAGGACAGCAGCCTTCAGGGAAAAGTGCAGGTTCTGTATGAGGTTTTGAATGCTCATCAAACATTACAAATAGACTTACAACCTCCTTTGAAAATAAGTAAGGTGGTCGACAGCAAAGGACAGGAGCTAGCCGTACGATCTGAGGGCAATGCCCATTTCATTACCTTGAAGAAAAAGCAAAAACCAGGAAAACTAGAGAGTATAACAGTAAGCTATGGCGGGCAGCCCAAAGTGGCAATTCGACCACCCTGGGATGGGGGCTTTTCGTGGGACAAGGACGAGGACGGCAATCTTTTCATCCATACCAACTGCCAGGGCATCGGCGCCAGCATCTGGTGGCCCAACAAAGACCATCTCTATGACGAACCTGACAGTATGTTGATCAGCGTCAATACCCCCGGTGACCTGATGGACGTGAGCAACGGAAGATTGAGAAAAGTGGACAACTTGCCCGATGGCACCAAAACATGGCATTGGTTTGTCAACAACCCCATCAGCAACTACGTGATTAATATCAACATTGCCAACTACGTGAAGTTCTCTGAGGTGTATCAAGGGGAAAAAGGCGACCTCACCATGGACTACTATGTCCTACCCTACAATCTGGAAAAGGCCAAAAAACAATTTCAGGATGCGCCAAAAATGATGAAAGCTTTTGAGCATTGGTTTGGCCCCTACCCTTTTTACGAAGACGGGTACAAACTGGTAGAAGTGCCCAGCACGGGGATGGAGCATCAGAGTTCTGTGACCTATGGAAACAAGTTTGCCAATGGATATCGGGGACGTGACGGCAGTGGTACCGGATGGGGAATGAAGTTTGACTTCATCATCATCCATGAGTCCGGGCATGAGTGGTTTGCCAACAACATCACCTACAAGGACATGGCCGATATGTGGATTCATGAGAGTTTTACCAACTACTCCGAGAGCCTTTTCATCGAATACTACTGGGGCAAAGAGGCCGGACAGGCCTATGTACGAGGTAACCGTCGCATGATCCGAAATGACAAACCGATCATTGGCGACTATGACGTAAACAACTCCGGGAGCGGCGATATGTATGTCAAGGGCGGCAACCTACTCAACACCCTGCGCACCGTTGTGGACAGCGATTCTTTATGGCGATCCATCCTACGAGGCCTCAACGAGACTTTCTATCACCAAACGGTCACGACCAAAGAAATTGAAGACTTTATATCTGAAAGAGCAGGAAGAAACCTCAATCCCTTCTTTGATCAGTACCTGCGCAATGTGCGAATTCCTGTTTTGGAATATTATCAAAAAGACGAAGCCTTTTACTACCGATGGAACAATGCAGTGGAGGGATTTGATATGCCTGTCAAGGCAACACTCAACGAAAACGACATTTGGCTCGATGTGACTCAGGAATGGAATTCAATTCCAAATGAGGGAGGCCTAAACTGCTTCACCGTTGATCCGAATCTCTATGTGGCGGTATTGAAGATTACGGATTATTGATTCCTAAACGCCCTTGATCTCCTTATAGTATTTCAGTGGTGAATATCCTGTGATCTCTTTGAACTTGCGGTTGAAATAGGACAGGTTGTTGAAGCCGGATTTGAAGCAAATTTCCAGCACAGTGAAATCTTTGTTGAGCAGAAGCTTGCATGCATTGCGCACACGGATTTCGTTCAAAAAGTCAAAATAGGTTTTTCGGGTTCGTTGTTTAAAAAACCGACAGAAGGCAGACGGAACCATATGGGCTACTCCTGACACCTCCTCCAGAGTGATCCTTTTCGAATAATTCTCGAAGGTGTATTGCATCACATCGTTGAGCCTTTTGCCTTCGTTTTCGTCTATTTGCCGGGTATTGATTTCATTGTTGAGGGTTTCTACATCGGCGGACTTGCTGATTAGATACACCAGGTTCATGATCGCCAGCTGTCGCTCGAAAGAGGTCATCTCCAGCAAGGCATCGATCTTATCCCTGATTTCATGAGAGATGCTTTTCCCCAACCTGATCCCATGCCGGGCCAACTGAAAGAACTGCCTGATCTCTTCAAAATTGAGCAGGTTGTTTTCCGGTAGTTTCTCATCCAGAAACACGTAAACAACATCCGCAATGAGCTCCGAGGATTCATCATAATAAACCTCTTCATTCTTAAACACATGTGGAACATTCGACCCAATAACAAAAACATCCCCTGGATGAAACTCCCCAATATGTCCCCCAATGATCGAAGTGCCACTGCTCTCCCGCACGACCATGATCTGCAGCTCAGGATGCTGGTGCAGGGTGTGGTAGATATGCTTTTGTCGGTCGTGCTGCAACAATACTGGTTGCCCGACGGTGCGCGGTATTTTAAAGGGTAGTACTTTCAACTTTAGACAATAGATTGAATCTTAAGAAGAATCAAAGTACTAAACTTCCTAGTATTTGATCAATACTCCTGCACATATGTTCTAAAAATTGAACGATTGACTCGTAACGGTCTTCATGAATAAAATCTATTGCAAAGTGCTTGGGTCGCCTCCTCTTTCATTCAAGATTGAAGAAAAAAACGTGTTAAATGAGCCTACTCCTCCGTATAAACCTCTGACCAATCCGGTGGCTCTACTCCCATCAGGTGCCTGACAAAGAAGTCCTTGCGTTTTCGTTCGCCGTATTCACCGCCGCTGGTATGATTGGCACCAGGGATCACTACCAATTCAAAATCTTTGTTTGACTTCACCAGGGCATTGGCCAACTGCATGGTGCTGGCGGGATCTACATTGTCATCCACTTCTCCTAATATGAGCATTAGCTTGCCTTCCATTTGTTGGGCATTCACCACGTTGGAGGAGGCCTCATAGTGCGGACCTATTTTCCCCATCCACTGTTCGTTCCACCAGATTTTATCCATCCTGTTGTCGTGGCATCCGCAGGATGAAACGGCCACATCATAGAAATCGGAATGAAAAATCAATGCCCCCGCTGCACTTTGCCCACCGGCTGACGTGCCAAAAACCCCCACCTTTTCAATATCCATGTAGGGGTACTTCTTAGCTGCGGATTTGATCCAAAGTTTTCGATCGGGAAAACCCGCATCGCCGATGTTCTGATAACATACATCATGAAATTTCTTGGAACGAAGCGAAGTACCCATGCCGTCCATTTTGACCACAATAAATCCCAGCTCGGCCAACTCCTGCATGTATGAAAGGTAACGACTATAAAAATCCTTTGGAACAAATGCACTGTGCGGCCCTGCATAAATACTTTCGATGACAGGGTACTTTTTGGCCGGATCAAAATTGGAAGGACGAAAGATCAACCCCCAGATATCGGTTTTTCCGTCCCTGGCTTTGGCGGTGAAAATCTCCGGTGCGACCCATCCTACTTTCTTCAACTCAGTGTCGTCACCGCTTTGTAGGGTCATGAGTACTTTACCATCATTGGAGTTTTTGAGAAGGGAAACAGGCGGTAAATCGACCCTTGAGTATTGATCAATGAAATAGCTATAATCCGAAGAGAAGAAGGCCTTGTGGTTTCCGTCCTCCCTGGTTAAGCGAACTAAATTTTTCCCATCAAAACCGATCTTGCAGTAATGAATATAATAGGGATCCATGTCCTTATCTAGGCCGCTCGCTGTGAAGATGATCTGGCGCTTTGCTTCATCTACATGAACGACGCTTCTAACTACCCACTTTCCTTTTGTGATCTGGTTTTTGACCTTTCCAGTCTTGCCATCATAGAGGTAGAGGTGGTTCCACCCGTCCCGCTCCGAGGCCCAAATGATCTCGTCCGTCTTTTCTATATCTTTTCGAAACCTCTTACCACTATAATCGATAAACGTATCACTGGTTTCAGAAATAACCGGAACCAAGGCTCCGGTAGTATCCACACGTACTATATCGAACTTCTGATGCCCCCTTTGATTGTATTCAAAGGTAAAAGCCGCTCCATCATTCCTCCATGTAACATTATCCACATAGAATTGATCCCTGATCCCATCTACTGGAATAGAAACGTGACGTTTATTGCTCACCGAAAATAGCTGTGGGTACTTTTGAGTCAATGCATCTCCGGGCTTTAGGTATTCCCTTTTCTGAAGTTTGGGTTGTAATTGGTCGTCCGGTGATGACTCTACAAAATGGATGAATTTCTTTTCTGCCAGATCTATTTTACACGAAACGAAATGGCGACTATCCGGCGACCACTCTATATAAGAAGAGTAGAAATCGCCTTCCGAGCCGTCATAGCTCAACTGAAACTGCTCCCCCGATTCATTCTGCTTGAGCCAGATGTTGTACTCCCTGACATAGGCCGTCCATCGCTTATCGGGCGACGCGACAGGATCATTTCCCAGCTCGTCCCGGCTATTACCCCAGTACCCCCAATCGGGTCGCTCAGGCTTCTCCACAATTTCAATAATCTTGCACCGATAGTTCGCCTTAGATAGTCCAATACGGGCAGAATCAACCTGAAATATCAAGCTGTCCTTTGCAAGATTTACTTCTAGCCCTTGAAGCTTCGTGGCATCAGGGGAAACAAGTTTGTTTAAAACGCTCGAAAGCGAATCGGCCAGCCTACTGTGATCGAAAAGTAGTTCCTGAGACGAATTCCCTGCATTCACAATCATGTACCGATCCCCTTCCCTCGTATTGTTTACATACCAGCAAAATTGCGTGCTGTCAATCCAATTAAACCTTTCCGGTGTGTGATAGACTTTACCCTCATACGTCTTGCGCAAAGAAATGGCCTGTTTGTAGTCTTCTACAGTGCCTTGTGAATAAGCACTAGTAAAACCAATCGTAAGCACAATCAACATTAACCACTGAAAATCTGAAATTCGTTTGCGTCTCATAAGCGTTTTAAAAACATAATTAAACCCCATCCTAAATGGTTGGATAAAGCTACGCAACATGGCCACCTCAGGATGTTACTATATTGACGATAGTTAGTTCTATTTTATCCTATCTGCTCAAAATTTCGCCTGTTTTATCAAGCACTTCCCCACTTTTAACTATTTGATGTTAAAATAGTACCATGTCACGTCAAGATCAAATCGGCATACCTTACCAATTCATCATAGCTTTACTCCTACAAAATAGATTGTATCCTTCTTAAAGCATTCAATATCATGAGGCCTTCTAATATGTTCAAATCCGCTAATTTGTTTTTGGTTCTTTCGATCCTAACATACCTGCTTCCTGCTTGTCAAAATAGCCCACAAAGACAGAACCCCTGGGACAAAATGGCCAGCCAACCTGCGAGCCTTGACCTGGATGCCGGTACCCGCTCGTTCAATATCGGTGATCTGCAACTGGAGCTAGCCAACAGCTCACAAACAATTACCCGATTGTCACCGCTGGAGGAAACTACCTTTGATTTTACGCCCGGTGATCGATTGGAATATAGAGATATCGATAGCTGCTACCACCTGGGAGACATCAACTTCACACTCAAAACCCAAGAGGGATGGAAGGATTATTCCTGTGCGGGTAAAAGAAAAAACATCGCTCCCATGTCGGTTAGGCCTCATCAGATAGCCATGGCCGATTTGCAACCCACTTTAGGTGAAGACCTTCCTGTGAAGGTCATTCGTTCGTGGGAAAACAATGACGGAACACTCAACCTCAGGTTTACCTTCACCAATACCTCGATGGATTTGGTGGAAATAGGCTCTTTGGGCATACCCATGATTTTCAACAACATCCTTTCGGGTAAGTCCCTGGAGGAGACGCATGTAGAAAATGTTTTCTATGACCCGTACATCGGCAAAGATGCCGGCTATCTACAGGTCGTTCGCTTGCATGGAAAAGGTTCTGTCCTGTTGGTCGTGCCCGAAAAGGGAGCGGGGTTTGAAGCATACAATCCCCTCAACGATGACCCGACCCCTCGGGGCATCACCTTCGAAGGTTTCCATGAGTGGATGGTGCATTCCAAAAGCCATGCAGAAAATGAATGGAAGGATGCCGAGCCATGGAACGAACCTACCAGCAGGATATTAACCCCCGGTGAATCCATGGTCTACGGGTTGAAATTTGTCCTCGCTCCCTCAGTCAAGGATATTGAAGCCACTTTACAGAAAATTCAGAAACCTGTGGCAGTTGGTGTGCCGGGCTATGTGTTGCCCACGGATGCTAAAGGCAAACTATTCATCAAATACCCTGAGAAAATTGCCAAAATTGACATCTACCCTGAAGATGCCCTGACCATAGAATCTACCAAACCCCAGGGAGAATGGACAGCCTACGAAGTGTCGGCCAACAGCTATGGTCGATCCAGGGTTACGATCACCTACGAAGACAAAACAACCCAGACGATCCAGTACAAAGGCATACACAGCGAGCGACAGACCGTCAAAAACATGGGCAGTTTCTTTTTCAACCAACAATGGTACGACGATAAAAACGACCCGTTTGGACGTAGCCCGGGCATCATGACCTATGACTATGAAGACAAGAAAATACTCACCGAGGACAGTCGGGCATGGATCGTAGGCATGGGAGACGAAGGAGGTTCGGGTCCTTACCTGGCAGCATTCATGAAGCAGCTTGTCTACCCCGATCAGAAAGAAATAGAGCAGTTGAGCCGATTTGTAGATGAGACCCTATGGGGTGGCATCCAATACAACGAAGGTCCTAAAAAATATGGCGTGCGAAAGAGCCTGTTTTACTACGAACCTGATTCGATGCCTGCGGGTACTTACAGCGATTCGGTCAATTACAAAACCTGGGCTGCGTGGAACAAAGAGCATGCGGAAACCACCGAGCGGTCGTACAATTACCCACATGTCACCGCCGCACATTGGGTGATGTACCGATTGGCGCGCTATCGCCAGCGGTTGGTGAGCAACCATAGCTGGGAGTGGTACCTGGAGAATGCCTATCACACAGCACAGGCCATGATCGAGCAGGCGCCGCATTATGCGCAGTTTGGGCAGATGGAGGGAACGGTTTTCGTTCTACTCCTCAAAGATTTGCAAAGAGAAGGGTTAAACGAAATGGCTACACAGCTAGAAGCTACCATGAAAAAACGAGCCGACCTCTGGAAGTCCCTGGCGTATCCCTTCGGCAGTGAAATGCCATGGGACTCTACCGGACAGGAAGAAGTGTACATGTGGTCTAAATACTTCGGTTTTGATGACAAGGCCCAGGTCACGCTCAACGCCATCCTGGCTTACATGCCCACCGTACCACATTGGGGATACAACGGTAGCGCACGGCGGTATTGGGATTTTCTCTATGGGGGTAAGCTCTCGCGTGTCGAGCGGCAGCTACATCACTATGGCTCTGCCCTCAATGCCATCCCTGTATTGGATGCGTATTCCGATACACCTGATGACCTGTACCTGCTCCGGGTAGGCTATGCGGGTATGCTGGGGGGTATCGCCAATGTCACTTCGGACGGATTCGGATCAGCAGCCTTTCACTCCTACCCTTCTACCCTAGCGATTGATGGTATCTCAGGGGACTATGGGACGGGGTTCTTTGGCTATGCCATCAACAATAGTTCATTTCTGATCAATGACCCTACGTTTGGGTGGCTCGGATTCGGAGGGAACGTCTCAACCTCCGGGGACTGGGTGACCCTTGAACTGACCAGTGCCACGCGATCGAAAGTTTTGATCAGCCCGGCCCAGGTTGAGGTCTCTCTTTTTGCAGGAGACATCAAATACGTCTCTTTCAATAAAAACTCCGGCAAAATTCGAATTGGTTTAGCTCCTTCGGATCAAAATACTCCTACTGCTTATTTGAATATCAATTCAAATAGCCCGGATCAACAGTATCAGTTGGTAGGCAAACCGAATCAGGACTTGCAAAACCTACAGGTGACTCTTGGGGAAACTGTGACGGTGTTAGAGTTGGAGGGGATTTAAGCCATCAAAAATATGTCCGATATATACCTGTCAAAAATCATATCACATTAATTGATGTTAATATAGTACTACTTCTAGTCAAGATAACCTAAATATCAACCTGCCTGCGCTCCTACTTTTGCTTAACCAATAAAATCAAAGATTATGAAAGTTACATGGCAGGGAGTATACCCCGCAATCACCACAAAATTCACCGCAGACGATAAGCTCGATTTGCCGTTATTCGAAAAGAACCTAAAATTCCAGCTGGAATCTGGCATCAGTGGTGTCATCATTGGCGGAACACTCGGTGAAGCAACCGCACTTACGGATGGTGAAAAAAAACAACTTGTTGACTCAGCGCTGAAGACTGTTGGTCACGAAATCCCTGTGGTATTAAACATCGCCGAACAAACCACCAAAGAGGCTGTAAGACAAGCCCAATTGGCGGAAGAATACGGTGCCCATGCCCTGATGCTCCTCCCTCCTATGAGGTATTATGCCACGGATCGTGAGACTGTGGAGTACTTCAAGGCTGTGGCAATTGCGACTAAGCTGCCCATACTGCTGTACAACAACCCTGTGGACTACAAAATCCTTATCTCACTGGACATGCTGGATGAATTAAAATCTTGTGAGAACATCGTAGCTGTCAAAGAGTCGACCCGTGACCTGACAAACATTACGCGGATGCGCAATAAGTTTGGAGATCGGTTTAGAATCCTGGGCGGCGTGGATACCCTCGCCATGGAGTCTATTCTGATGGGAGCAGACGGTTTGGTTGCCGGGTTGGTATGTGCCTTCCCTGCGGAGACCGTAGCCATCTTTAATCTATCCAAAGCCGGAAAGATTGATGAGGCACTCAAGATTTACCGATGGTTTATGCCTCTTTCAGAATTGGATATTGACCCTCAATTGGTACAAAACATCAAATTGGCAGAAACCTATGTGGACTTGGGATCAGAGTATGTAAGAGCCCCGAGGTTGCCGTTGATGGGTGCCAGACGAAATGAAGTGATCAAAATCATCGAGGACAGCCTGGCCACAAGACCTGCGCTTCCTGATTACAAGAACTTATAGGGATTATCTAAGTACGACCAAATGATTTTGCAATGAAAAACAAGCACTGTATTTACCCCTAAATCCCCTAAAGGGGACTTACGAACTCCCCTTTAGGGGTTGGGGGCATTTATAGAAACTGAGAAAATCATTTACAGGGTCAATAAAGCCGTTAACCATGATCCAAATCAGCGATGATACATTAGAGCAACTCCTTTCGTATGAACTACTGATTCCCAGGATCAAGGAAGCTTTCCAAAAGGAATACAACATACCCAAGCGTCACCATCATCAATATCCCAATCCGGCAGAGGGCAATGAATCCACCTTGCTGCTCATGCCGGCCTGGGATGACGGTGACCATTTGGGGGTAAAGGTGGTGAACGTATCCCCCAACAACAGCCGCCACGGCCTGCCCACCATTCAGGGTACCTATTTGCTGTACGACCTGCCTACGGGCAGCCCCAAAGCACAAATGGACGCCAAGATCCTAACCAACAAACGCACAGCCGCCACTTCTGCTTTGGCATCGTCCTTACTTTCCCGGTCAGACAGTACTTCACTTCTGGTCGTCGGTACGGGATCACTGTGTTCTGAGCTCATCCAGGCGCACCGGGCAGTTAGGCCGATCCAACAGGTGTTCATCTGGGGCAGAAATTTCGACAGAGCCATCAGCAAGGCCGTGGAGTGCTCCGGAGAAGGCTTCTCTGTCACTCCTGTAAAAAGCATTGAAGACATTATTCACAAAGTGGATATCGTTACTGTGGCTACCTTGAGCCCGACGCCCCTCATAGAAGGAAAACATCTGGTACCCGGTCAGCATTATGATATGATCGGGGCGTACAAGCCTGATATGCGCGAAGCGGATGATTCGTTCATCACGCAAGTATCTATCCACGTAGACACCTTTGAGGGTGCCACGACCGAAACGGGCGATTTGGCTATTCCCCTGAAAAATGGAGTCCTCCAAAAAGAGAACATCAAAAGCCAGCTATCAGAACTTTGTATCGGGACTATATCAGGAAGACAAAGCCCGGAAGAAATCACCTGCTTCAAATCCGTAGGCCATGCCCTGGAGGACTTGGCGGCAGCGTCACTAGCATTTGAAACTTTACAACACAAACCCTAAACTATGGGCATAAGCACTTTTACCTGTATCGACGCCCACACCTGCGGCAATCCTGTCAGGGTGGTCAAATCCGGTGGACCGGAATTATCAGGCGCCAATATGAGTGAACGACGACAGCATTTCCTTCGGGAGTTTGACTGGATTCGCAAAGGGCTGATGTTTGAGCCCAGGGGCCATGATATGATGTCGGGGAGCATCCTCTATCCTCCCTCCGACCCGGCCAATGACACAGGCGTGCTGTTCATTGAAACCAGCGGCTGCCTGCCCATGTGTGGACATGGCACCATTGGCACGGTGACTATCGCCATTGAGCAAAAGCTCATTTCCCCAAAGACGCCTGGAAAACTAAGGTTGGAAACCCCTGCCGGATTGGTTTTGGTGGAATACCAACAGACGGGTGAAAAAGTCGATTGGGTACGCCTGACCAATGTAGCATCGTTTGTTCATTCTACGGGGCTCTCAGTAGAATGTCCGGATTTGGGAACACTCACGTTTGATGTGGCCTATGGTGGTAATTTCTATGCGATCATTGACCCACAGGCTAACTTCAAGGGCATTGAACACTATACAGCCGGGGATTTGATACGGTGGAGCAAAGACGTCCGGGAGCGAATCAACGAACAATACACCTTCGAACATCCCGAGAACCCGACCATTCATGGCTGCAGCCACGTCGAATGGACCGGAGCGACACTGAGCCCGGAAGCACATGCGCGAAATGCCGTTTTTTACGGAGACAAAGCCATCGACCGGTCACCCTGTGGAACCGGCACTTCGGCTCGAATGGCGCAGTGGCACGCAAAAGGCAAGCTCAAAAAAGGAGATGAGTTCATTCACGAAAGCATCATTGGGTCGCAGTTCATCGGGCGTGTGGTAGAACAAACCACGCTGGACGGTAAACCCGCCATCATCCCCAGCATTCAGGGGTGGGCACGGGTCACAGGGTTCAACACCATCCTGATCGACGATGATGATCCGTACGCACATGGCTTTCAAGTAATCTAGGATATGAAGAAAATCATCATCATTGGAGGAGGAATTATAGGGCTGTGCAGTGCTTACTACCTTAGAAAAAATGGCCATGAAGTGACGGTAGTGGATGCCGGAGATAGCACCAACAACTGTTCCATTGGAAATGCTGGATTCATCTGTCCGAGCCATGTGATCCCGCTGGCAGCTCCGGGCATGATTGCCCAGGGGCTCAAGTGGATGTTCAACAACAAAAGCCCGTTCTACATTAAACCTCGCCTTAACCGCGATCTGATGTCCTGGGCATGGAAGTTTAACCAGGCAGCCACTCCTAAAAGGGTGGAGGCTGCCAGTCCGCTGTTGCATGAGTTCACCACTTTGAGCCAGGAACTCACAGAAAAGATGATCGTAGAGGAAGGGCTTGAGGTAGGATATGACCGAACGGGATTGTTGATGGTTTGCCAAACGGAAGAAGCCCTGGCGCACGAAATAAAAGCTGCTCAGAAGGCCGCATCGTTTGGGCAACCGATAGAAATCCTTACCAAAGAAGAAGCCACCACCCTCAATCCCGATGTGGATATCGACATGCTCGGTGCTGTGTACTTTCCTAAGGATGCGTTGATGACCCCTCATTTTTGGGTGAAACAACTCAAAGAAAAGCTCATTGCATTAGGAGTCGATTTTTTGGACCATACTTCGGTCACGAGCTTCCATATACATAGAAATAAAATCACAGGAATTGAGACCCAGCATCAGGAATTGCAAGCCGATGAATTCGTTATTGGCACTGGGGCAGTTACTGGACAGTTCGCCAAACAGTTGGGTTTGAATCTACCCATGCAGGCAGGAAAGGGCTACAGCTTCATGCTTCCAAACGCTCCGATCACACCCAAAGTCCCCACCATTTTTGTAGAAGGGAAAGTATCTATGTCCCCGATGCAGGACGGATTGCGCTTCTCCGGCACCATGGAAATCAACGGTTTTGATACGAGCATTAATTCCAATCGCATTGAAGGGATCAAGGACACCCTTCTCAAATACCTTCCGCAAATGGATCGTAAGGATTTGGAAAGCCCCAACCTCTGGGCAGGGCTGCGGCCATGTTCCCCTGATGGCCTACCCTACTTGGGCCGACCCAAAAAACTCAGCAACCTAATCGTAGCTTCCGGTCATGCCATGCTCGGACTCACGCTGGCAGCCGCCACAGGACAAATCGTCTCGGACATCACCTCTGGAAACCCGACCAAAATCAATCTTAAACTACTGGACGTCAATCGCTATGAATAATATGATAAAAAGAATGCTGGCTTTAGCTATTTGCCTGATTTCCTACCAATACGCAACTGCCCAATCAGAACTCACCCTGGAGCGCATCTTTAGCGATCGGGAATTTTCGACCGAATGGGTAAGTCAAAAAAGGTGGATTGATGAAGGAGATGGTTATACCACGCTGGAGCGAAATGAAGAGGGTCAAATGGATATCGTCCGATATGCCACGGCCAGTGGAGAAAGAAACGTGCTCATTCCGGCTAGAGATCTGATTCCGACGGGAAGCGAAAGCCCGCTCCGAATCGAAAATTACGAATGGTCAAGTGACAAGTCTAATTTATTGGTTTATACCAATTCCAAAAGGGTCTGGCGATATAACACCCGAGGGGACTACTGGGTAAAAAACCTCAATACTGGCGAATTGTTTCAGCTAGGCAGTGGCTTGCCCGAAAGTAGCCTGATGTTTGCCAAATTCTCACCTGAGGGTGACAGGGTTGCTTATGTGAGCAAGCATAACATTTATGTAGAAGACCTAACCAACCACGAAATTCAACAGCTCACCTTTGACGGCACGGACAAGGTCATCAATGGCACTTTTGACTGGGCGTACGAGGAGGAGTTCTTTTGTCGGGATGGCTTCCGGTGGAGCCCGGATGGGAAGAAAATCGCCTTTTGGCAACTGGATGCCTCGGGTATCCGAAACTTCCTGATGATCAACAACACTGACTCGGTGTACTCTTACACCATCCCCGTGCAATACCCCAAAGTAGGCACGGACAATTCCTCCTGTCGGATTGGTGTGATTTCTCTTGACAACCAGAACATCACCTGGATGAACATCACAGATGACACGAAGAATAATTACCTGCCCAGAATGCAGTGGGCCAACAACTCCGACAAGTTACTCGTACAGCAGCTCAACCGACATCAAAACACCAATAACCTCACGCTCTGCGATGTAGAGACGGGAGAATCCAAAATTATCTACACCGAAACAGACGAAGCCTGGTTGGACGTGGTAGAGAACATACACTTCATGAACGGAGGTCAATCCATCACCTGGGTTAGCGAAAAATCAGGTTGGAGAAGTTTATATGAGCTTCCGCTATGGGGTAAAAAAACCAGTCTGATCACCTCAGGCACCATTGATCTTATGAGCGCGGAATTGATTGATACCAAAGGTGGATGGGTGTATTACTATGCCTCGCCCGAAAATGCCACTCAGCGGTATCTGTATAGAAGTCCCCTTTCGAACAAAAAGCCCAAAGCCGAGCGGCTCACACCCACGGATCAGCCTGGCACTCACTCCTACGACATCAGCCCCAACGGTCGATGGGCTTTTCATACCTGGTCGCAGGCCAACACACCTCCTCGCCACGAGCTGATTTCCTTACCTGATCATAAGGTCATAAAGGTGATCGGGGAGAATCAAAAGCTACAGGAGAAACTAGAGGCGTTTGACTTGAAGTCTGTGGAGTTTTTCACCGTTTCTACCGATCCTGATTTGACCTTCGATTGCTATATGATCAGGCCGCATGATTTTGATTCCACTAAAAAATATCCGGTACTGTTTCATGTCTATGGAGAACCTGCAGCCCAAACCGTAACCGATCGATGGGGAGGCAGCCGCTATTTTTACCATCAGTTTCTGGCGAGCAAAGGCTATGTGGTCATGAGCATTGACAACCGAGGCACGCCCGGCCCCAAGGGACGGGAATGGCGCAAAAGCATTTATGCCAAGTTGGGCATCATTTCCTCCGAAGACCAGGCCATGGTGACAAAGAAGATCCTGGGTGAATACTCGTTCATAGACGAAACCCGGGTAGGTATCTGGGGCTGGAGTGGTGGTGGCGCCATGACCCTCAATATGCTCTTTCGATATCCGGAGATCTATAAAATGGGGATCAGTGTGGCACCCGTCACAGACATTAGCTTGTACGACAACATCTACCAGGAGCGGTACTGTGGGCTGATTACGGAGAAGCAGCAGGAGTATTTCGACAGCTCACCCGTCAACTTTGCTCAAAATCTTGAAGGCGATCTACTGCTTATCCATGGCACAGGTGATGACAATGTACACTACCAAAATGCCGAAGTACTGATCAATGCCCTGATCAAACACAATAAGGTTTTCTCGCTGATGTCCTACCCCAACCGTTCGCACGGTATCAATGAGGAGGAGAATACTAGTCGACACCTGTATGAAACGATGTGGGACTTCATTCAAAAAAATCTGTAATGTTTAGCCCGGAAACCTACATCCAGCGGAGACAAGAGCTCAAGAAGTCTATGGGCAGTGGTTTGATCTTGCTTTTAGGAAACAAAGAAACCGGGATCAACTTTTCGGATAACTGGTACCCTTTTCGGCAGGACAGCAATTTCCTTTACTACCTCGGATTGAAGCAGCCTGGAATGGTTACGGTACTTGACTGTGATAGCGGTGAGGAAATCCTGTTTGGCGATGACCTGACCATGGATGAGATCGTTTGGTGCGGGCCGCAACCCTCAATAGCCGAACAAGCCTCCGCCACCGGAATCCGCAAAACCCTGCCCTATGATCAGTTGGGACATACACTTGCAAGAGCTAACGCACTCCGCCAAACAATCCATTTCTGCCCTCCCTATCGCGATCAGCATCTAATTGAGTTATCCGAATTGCTGGGTCGGCCCTTGTATCAGATCAAAAACGGAGCCTCGAAGGAGTTGATACTAGCTATCGCCGCCCAACGAAATATAAAATCCAGGGAAGAACTCGCAGAAATAGAAAAAGCTGTGACACTCACCGGAGATATGCATCTGGCAGCCATGCGGGTCACCCGACCAGGCATGAAGGAATACGAAATTGCTTCCATCGTTCAGCAAACGGCCGTATCTGGAGGAGGACAACTGGCCTTCCCCATCATCCTCACCCGTGACGGACAGACCCTGCACAACCATTATCATGGAAATGCGATCCAGGAAGGCGACATGGTGCTTTGTGATGCGGGTGCTGAGACGTCCATGGGCTACTGCGGTGATATGACACGAACCTTCCCAGCCGGGAAGCAGTTCAGCGCTCAGCAAAAAGAACTTTACCAAATCGTCCTAAACGCCCATGAAACTGCGATCGATCTACTAAAACCTGGTATTGAATTTAAGGAAGTCCACCTCAAAGCCTGTGAGGCGCTATTCGAAGGACTCAAATCACTCGGACTCACTAAAGGCGACACAAAGCAAGCCGTAGCAGAGGGTGCTCATGCCCTGTTCTTTCAGTGCGGGTTGGGGCATCTGATGGGTCTCGATGTACATGACATGGAAAACTTAGGCGAACAGTATGTCGGTCATACAGCTTCAAAATCCACAGAGTTCGGTTTGAAATCTCTGAGACTGGGGAGAAAGCTTGAGCCGGGGTTTGTACTCACAGTAGAGCCAGGCCTTTATTTTATCCCCACCTTGATTGACCAATGGAAAGCCGAAAAAAGGCACGAGTCGTATCTCAACTACTCCGCCATCGAAAGCCTCAAAAACTCCGGTGGCATCCGTATCGAGGACAACTTCGCCATCACCGAATCCAGTGCCAGGCTGCTGGGTCATGAGGTGCCCAGGACGGTTGAGGGGGTTGAGGGTCAGAGGGCTTTCTGAAAATTTAATTGGTCAATCTCGTGTAAATAGTTGTCTGATAATCTTCAAGCATTCAAATCCACCTTCGAACTTTGATTTTATAATCCTTATAGTTCTGCCCCTGCACATTTTCCATATATTCTTCCTCCAGTCGCACTTGTGTCTGAATAGTTACAAATGTCACAAACAGAATAGAAAAACTAAGAATATTTGGAATAATCAGAAACGTACCCAAATAGGATATCAATACACCCAGGAAAATCGGATTTCTAGAATACTTGAAAAGACCATGAATAATCAAATCTGTTTTTTCTTCATAGTCAATTCCGATTCTCCATGACTTGGACATTTGATATTGAGCTACACTTGTCCATAAAAATGAAACTATTAGTAGCACCAACCCCGATATCCTGAGCCATTCAATTTCTAAATAGTTAATGGGCATCAGGAATGGATACCAGGGCGCATAGAAAGAATATATACCGATTGAAATCCAAGTGCCAAGAACCATGACTTTGTATACACGACCAATATAATCGTGGGCCTTATCAGTATTGCCAAAGACGAAAGGGTTAACCCCGGTCTGCTTCCAAAGAATAACTGACCTTAGCACGAAAACCAATAGTAGGTAGAGTAAGGTAGCAATGGGTAAGAAAATTTGATAAAATGTCATAGTCTTAAAGTTCTAGTATGAGACCTGCGTTAATAATTCGTCCATCAGTTGGCGCCCATAGTTCTGGGAAATCGGGTTTAAAGTGGGTATCAATTTGGAAGTCTTCCAATGTGTGCTGCCTGGTGTCCGTGAAATTTTCAAAATTTATATACAAGCTCAACTTGTTCATCTTTCGCATGACCATAAAACCCATCATCCAGTAGTCAGCCGTTTGGGTACGATCACTTCTGAATTGACTTCCAGTGTAATAGGCTTCATATCCGATGCGCCATTTGTTTTCTACTTCGTACATCAGTACCGACCCAATGTTGTGCTTTGGGGTCAAGGGCTTTTGTTCATTTAAATTATCATATCTCAGCCTTGTGTTGATGAAAGCATAGTTTGCAAAGAGCTTGAAGTCTCTAAATCCCAATTTGATGTTAGTTTCAGTTCCCTGGCTGGTTACCGGTCCGTCGGCATTTTCATAATAGAACTGTCCCATATTGTTTTCACGAAATACCAAAGCATCATTGAGACTTGTGTAAAAGAAAAGTTGATTGATAGAGAATGTCAATTCCTCACCAAGTAGGGTCTGATAATTGAAATCCAGATTACCTCCAATCGAACGTTCCGCTTCTGTACCGGAACTGATTGGCAGAATGCCTTGATAGGTGAGGTTTTCAGCATCCTCCGTAAAAATGGTTGGAAGTTTATAGCCCAGCCCTCCACCAATTCGAGCGAACCATTCTTTGTTAAATCGTGCCAGAAACGACAGCCTAGGTAGAGCAAAGAACCCATAATCAAGATCATAGTCAAACCTTAGTCCACTTTCCAATACAAGTTTTTCCGTAAAATCAATCGTGTTTTGAGTAAATGCCCCAATAGTGGTGTAACTATAATCTCGCTCAAGAGAATCAAATGGGTTTTCATCAAATAGATCAGTGTATAAATTCAGTCCTGATATCCAGTTCGATTTTGACGAGCCATAGTTGTAGGCTACCTCACTAAAAGATGACCATTGCTTACCGTTAAATTGAAAGTCGGGTTCCGTGATTTTCCTTTCAAAATAAGTGAGACTATTCTTTATCGTTATCGATCGAGTGTCATCCAATTTGTTTTGATAGGTGAGTTGGTAAGACAATCGATCTGACTCATTTTCTTCAGTGAACTGGTGGATTCCATTTTGATTTTCACTTATCACCTGCATGTCTCCACCCAGTCTATTTTCAAGTGTTGCATTGAGTGCTAATCTCAAACTTGACTTTTCGTTTGGATAATAAAAGAGAGAAGGATTAATGGTTAAACTCCTGATCCTTGGAATATCACTAAAGTCATCGTTATTCGGGTCATATGCTTCTTGTCGATTTCCTGAAGCATAAAAACTAAGTCCAAATTTGTTGAACCGTTCCGCATAGAATCCATTTAGTGTTGTCCCCAAAGCATGCGTCTGATCTACCATCAGTCGTAATTTTCTTTCTTCCTGGGGAGTATAGGTCACCAAATTGATGAGTCCTGCAATTGCACCACCACCAAATAGGGTGGAGTTACTCCCTTTGATTACTTCGACTTGTTTTAAGTCTAGCGGTGGAATTTGCATAATGCTTAGACCACTAGAAAAACCTCCGAACAAAGGAAAACCATCTTTTAATAATTGGGTATATCTACCGTCTAGGCCCTGAATACGAATGCTTTGATTCGCAGAGCTTGCCGATGTTTGTTGCATTTGGATACCTGTGCTTTCACGAAGAACCATAGCGATATTTGACGATCTCATGACAGCTTTTTCTTCCAATTCTTCTGAACTTATTGCCTCAATTCGAGTGGGAATTTCCTCAATTGTTCTGCTGCCGCGTGTAGAGGTGATGACCACTTCTTCCAATTCTTCTCCTTGATCTAAGCTTATAATTTGAATGCCTTCGATGGGGAAAATATAAGTCGCGTGATAGGAGCCATAGCCAACATAGGAAACTGAAACTTGAATGGTATCAGCCTGGATATTTGTGATTTTCACATATCCATTATTGTCACTAATTGACCCTTGGCTGGCATCAATTTTCAGAGAAGCTCCGATGAGGGGCTGGTTATCTTCAGAATCAAGTATCTGCGCTTCGAAAGTATTTTGACCTTTTGAAATAAAGCCAAACAGGCAAACGCATAATCCCAATATTGCTTTTCTCATAACGCAATATTAGATATAGGCTAGTGCAACCTGTTTGCAAAGTTCAGGAGCAGTTTGCGCAGGTGCCTTTGTATACCATACTGGCACTTGCGGCTCTAAACCCTGACGGGATCTGTGTTTGTGGTATTTTAGATTGGGTCAGGCAATAGGTTTCTCCACATTTGATACAGTGAAAATGAATGTGCTGGTCTTGTGGCTCACATTCACATCCTTCTTCACATAAGGCATATTTGACTGAGCCTGTGCCATCTTCTATACTGTGGATAAGCTTTTTGTCTTCAAAGGTTTTGAGCGTTCTGTAAAGTGTTGCTTTGTCTGCTTGCTCGAATTTGGCATCTAATTCGCTCAGACTGATCGCTGAACCTGATTCCACAAATTTCCTTAATACCAATAGCCGCATAGACGTTGGCTTAATATTCCGGTCTTCTAGTTTTTGTTCGAGCATTGTCAAAGAAAGGAAATAAGGGATAGAAATTCTCTATTTATTTAAAATGACCTTCCAAAAAGTCATAAATATAGTATTCTCCAATTCCCGAACCCCAGTCCCACTTTCCTGAACATCCGTGCAATTCCCCCTTATGGGATCGTCCTACCTTGAGACCGTAAATCATTTACCGGATTCCAAACTTTAGAGTCAAACGACCAGTCCATGAAAAAACGCTTCATAATCCTCTGCCTGTTGTGCCCCGCAGTAATGGCCACCTTTGCCCAGGGTCAAACCAAGGAACTGTACCTACCCGATAGTGTGTGGAAAGTTCCCCCACACAACGACTACTCTGACAGCACCAGTGAATACAGCTTTATACGAATGATCGAAACCGAAAACCTCGCCGTCTTTTGGGCGAAGCGGCTAGGTCAGGATCCCTCACTAGCGGCTGATTCCACAGAGCGTATCGATCTGGAGTTTGCCATGCAGGAACTGGAACGGTTTTATGACTATTATGTCAACAAGCTTCAGTTTGTGGTAAAAGGACAATCTGTCACGGACAGTTTTAAGACGATATTGTACATTTTCGGAGAAGAAGATGGGACAGCCTATGGTGGAGGTGAAGAAGAAAAAATCGGCATTCTGTGGACGCCTCCCGTGCGAATGAATAAGACTCCATATGGGGCACTGGCACATGAGCTAGGGCATTCTTTCCAATATTTGCTCAATGCAGACAGGTTAATCATGGATTCATCCGTTCACGATAGGGCCTTTGGACGCTCGATTTATGAAATGACTTCTCAGTATATGCTCTGGCATGTGTACCCGGATTGGATGACCTTTGAAAACTACCATTTGGTGAGTTTTATGAAGAAGACACACTACGCTTTTTTGCATGAAACCAATATGTACCACTCACCCTATGTCCTGGAATATTGGTCCAACAAACATGGCAAAAAATTCATTGGAAAGCTGTGGAGAGAAGCGAAAGATGGTGAAGACCCTGTAATGACTTACAAGCGCTTGACCCACACCAACCAATCCAGCTTCAACGACGAAATGTTTGATGCAGCCCGGAGGTTCGTCACCTGGGACATGGACAGGATCAGGGAAGTAGCCAAGCCCTATGCCAACCAACATTTTACCACTTTGGACACTCTGGAAAACGGCTGGTATCGCATCACCCCGGAGAAATGTCCACAAAACTATGGATACAACGCCATCAAACTTGAAGTCCCCCAGCCCGGTACCAAGATCAAGCTGGAATTCCAGGGAATAGCGGGTACCGAAGGGTTTAGATCTATAGAATTGGATAAGGCCGGATGGCGATACGGTTTTTTGGCAATGACCAAAGACGGAAAAAGGATCTACGGTGATACCTATTCAGCCACTAGGGGTAAAGGAAAGTTCACCATTCCGGATGAAACACAGCATCTTTGGCTGGTGGTAACGGGCGCCCCTACCGAGCATTGGGAGCACATAGTGGATGGCAAGGACGAAAATGATGAGCAATGGCCGTATCAGTTCAAAATCAATGGAACTGCAGCAACACCGGAGATGCTCAGAGAAAATCAAACCCTAGAAACAACCTCAAAATAACTCAACACCTAATCATATTTTTGCATCATGAATAAAACCCTTTTCACTCTATCTGTTCTTCTTGTTTGCTCACTATTTCTCACCCTCGTTTCATGCGAGGAGGACGAACCCGAAGTGGTCATTCCTCTTGTACCGTCTATCCCAGAGCTATTCATTGAAACTGAAAATGGAGAAGGGGTCACGTCGAAAGAAACGTACATCAATTGCGCCATCCGGATCAATGGCAAGCAACATTTCGAAGACCTGCAGCTCGAACTAGAGGAGGGTGCCAAAATTCGCGGAAGGGGAAACTCCACCTGGAAGTATTATGACAAAAAGCCCTATAAAATCAAACTGGACAAAAAACTCCCACTGCTGGGTATGAAGGAAGGAAAAAGCTGGGTATTGCTCGCCAATTACCGTGACCCCTCCCATTTCATGAATGCTATTTCCTTTGACATGGCGCGGTTTATGGGTATGCCCTACACCAATTCCAACCAGTTCGTCGAAGTGTATCTAAACGATGAATACATCGGTATGTACCAAATTACTGAGCACGTCCACCAGCACGAAAACCGGGTCAATATAGACGAAGATCAAGGAGTATTGCTTAATCTGGATTTGGATGACGGACCTGGGCTGGCTCCCCTCGAAACAGATAATTTTCATTCAACCATTTACGGTCTGCCTATAGGCATCAAGCACCCTAATGACCCCTCTCCCACACAAATAGCAGCGATCAAAGAGGACTTTGCCGTGATAGAGCGTCTCATCATGAACCAGGATTTTGTCGGTCTGAGTGCAAGAATGGATATTGGCACCCTGATAGATTTCCTCATCATTCAGGAGCTTACGCGAAATGTAGAATTGGTTTCGCCACGTAGCATGTACCTATTTAAGGATTCAGACAATGTTTATCGATTCGGGCCGGTGTGGGATTTTGATGGCGGATTTGCGTTCAACTGGGCCTCTATGTCCCATGGGCATGGCTACTTCGACAGTCAGTCCTGGCTCATGGGCAGCAGCAATCCTTCGTTTCACCCATGGGATGCGTACAATTACATCCCCGATTTCTTTGTGAGTATGTTTGGCAATGACCAATTCCTGGCTATGTACAAGGATCGATGGAATGAAATAGAAGCGGACCTACTACCCTATTGTTTTGAAAAGCTGGACGAATACATCGTCAACTGCGACTCTGCCATGGCCAGAAATGAAGAAAGATGGCCCATCGATAAAGATTACAATGAAGAAATCGCCAGGTTAAAATCGTGGCTCACTGTGCGGGTGGCTAACTATTCAGATGTGGTGGATAATTATTAAAAAAATGAGTCCGTCTCAAATACTTGTCATTTAGCTTTTGAGACGGACTCGTAAATTACCTCGGATTAATCAATCACCAGCTTCTGGTTTTGCTCCATGATACTATTCTTGATTGTCACCACATATAATCCCTTTCCAGGCATCTGAGAGGGATCAATTCTAAGCTCAGCTCCATTTACTTTTTCACTGTACACCACCTGACCAAGGGTGTTGACTATCTTGATTGTGGTAGTCAGTTCCTCCTGATTGGTAAATGCCAGCCTCAATTCTGACCCCTTATCCGTTGGATTGGGATACATGATAAAGGTAGGCTGAATAGTATTGGTCACCTCAGCAACCTCATGGGTTTGGTGATAAGAGTGCGAACAATACTTTGAATGATCGATACCTACCTTGGGTTCAGAGGCAATACTTCTGGCCGATGATCCCAAATTCTGGAAATAATACCACTTGGTGTAAATGTCCGCAGCACCGGTCACCCCTTCTACCAACTGTATCCTGTAGTCAAAGTGAGCAGTACGCGTACTTTCACCCTCGTAGATATAATCTGTGTTGGCCACAATTGCGATCACAACGCCATTGGCAGGAGCCTGATCCAAACGGAGACTTACATTCCCGCTCGACACGACTTCACTATAGATTGGTGTGCCATCCGTCGCCCTATATGCGAGCTGACAAGTCATATTGGCTCCTATAGGTTGGAAATTCACTGTAACCATATTACCTGTGACGTGTAATGGGATCTGGTTTCCTCCAGACCATCCGGGGGTCGTACGAGACTCGGGGGTGAGCGTTCCTCCATTATTGGTTGTGCTCACATAAGGAGTTGCACTCCAGGGAGCGGGGTTCAACCAAGATGGCTGCCATTCGGCTTGAACATTCAGCTGGAAGTTGGCGTCCAACAACGATATGATCGCTGAATTCCATGGCCCGAAATCAACCAGTGCCTGTTTGGCCCGGTATTCAGAAATCAATCTACGGGTCTGGGTTTCGCCTATTCCATCGGCTATTCCTTCAAGCACCCGGTCAGGTGAATTTCTCCATATCCAGGGCACCGCTCCATCTCCCAGCGTATTGCCCAGGAATGTCGGGAACGAACTACTGTATTGATGTCCACCGAGGTATGTTCTCCAGGTACAAATCTGCTGTCCGTTTTCAAACATGTTGACTCCTTCGGCAGAAGGCCCGCCAAAACTTCCGTCTTGCAGCCATCCCGAATAGCATTCTATCGGCATGAAGGGAGCAATGAAATCAGTTCCGTTGAGACTACCCATTGTGCTAAAATCGTTCGTTCTGCGTGCATCTGCGGTTTGCTGCAGCCATACGTTGCCACCTTCGTGGAACCATGCAGACTGCTTCACACCCGGCAAATCGGCTAAGACGGAATGAATTCCTTCATGCACCATAGCTCCTTGCTGAGCGACCTTGTCGGAATAAGTACAGGCAGGATCAAAACTGTACACAGGATAATAGGACGCCAGAACCATTGGCCAATTCTGGCCATTATAGTAGATCGCGCTCTGCCATCCTCCTAGGTCTGTATTGGAAGCATTGTCCGTGCACAACCCAGAACCATACAAGTAGATACTGCTTCTGTATCCGTTTTTGGCCCTAAGATCCGGCGGCCATCCCATTTCATCTCTGAAATACTCAAAATCCGTATTCATTCGCTCGAGCATAGGAGTGATCGCAGCAGATGTCACAAGAGAATTGGCATTTGGCCCCCAACGAAATGCCCACCAGTCATCAGACTGAGTCCCTACAACTTGGGGACAATCATCAAGAATTTGATTAGGCATGGGTAGGCTAGGAAACTCATCGGCAAAATTGTAGCTGATGTTAGGGTTGTACGAAGGCCAGATGTAGGGATCGCCCTGACCACCTCCGCCACCGGTATTGACTGTTACGTCAAAATTGAGTGTGCTTTGTGCGCCACAGCTGTTAATATGGGTAGCGGTATAGATTCCACTCTGGTTGGTCTGCACATTCGAAACAACCGCTTCCCTCACTCCTGAAGAATACCCGGCAGGCCCAGTCCAACTCCACGAACCACCAGAGGAAGGATGTGGCCCAAATTGAATCTCATCTCCTTGCGTCACAGTTACTTGAGCATCAGAAACCCATGATCCTCCGTTGACCTGATAATAGGCAGTCAAAGCCGTTGGGTTACAACCACTACCACCTTCTGTTCCCATGACTCGCCATTCCAGGATTCCTGTTGACTGATTGGGATTGAGCATGGACAATCGCACCTGAGTCGTAGATACTTCTGTAATAGAAAGCGTATTCCAGGTATCCTTATTAGTCGGAACATTTCCCGCATTGACCCAGGACGATCCGTTCCAATATTCAAGGTAAGCAGTGCTAGGAGTTAAAACCCCTCCATTATCATCAAACCAGTAGACCTCAGTTGAGGTCACATTTACCGCTGATGACCAATCATACTGCACCCACTGGATAGAGTTGGGGTTATTCCAGTTGCCATAGGCCCCGCTGGATTTGTCATTGGAGTTGCTCGGGCTGGAATCGTCATTGACAGCTGTCAGCGTCTCCCATGAAGACACATACGAAGTGGAAGCGCTGGCAGTCAATGCCAGATTCGTTTCATTTCCACCAGTCGCCTGAGTCCATGCTCTCCATTCAAGTATCCCTGTAGATTGAGAGGGATTCAGCATCGAAAGTCTAATACGAGAGGTGCTTACCACAGAAAAATTAGCCGTATTGAAGGCATCCTTCTGCAAAGGAACATCGGCTAAATGAACCCATGAAGATCCATTCCAATGTTCGACATAGGCAGTGGTAGGAGTCAAAACGCCCCCATTGTCATCAAACCAGTAAACCTCTACTGAGCCGATGGATTGGGTCTCGCTCCAGTCGTACTGCACCCATTGAATCGAGTTGGGATTATTCCAATTCCCATAGGCACCCTGCGATTTGTCATTTGAGTTGGATGGTGTGAAACCATCATTTACTGCGTCCAATGTTTCCCAGGGAGACACATAGGATGTAGTAGCCGTGGCACTTAGTGCCGCATTCGTTTGTCCGTGCAGTTGGCTCCATGAGCAGACAACATAAATTACGGACAAAATCAAGTGGTTTAATTTAGTCATATAATAGTTATTGGTTGAAAAAAGAGCGATCCGTCTGCAGTTCAGACAAGAGCGCATTTAACAACTTCAACTTAGACCTATTATGACTTGAAATCTTCGGGATATTTGACCAATACTTGACGTATTTTGATTTGACCCACTACTTTATAGAAAATGCGAAGTAAGCCTGCAGAGAATAAACTCACTAAAGAAACAAAAAAACCCCAGCTCTCGCTGAGGTTTCAATTGTGGGCCCACCTGGGCTCGAACCAGGGACTTTCTGATTATGAGTCAGATACTCTAACCAACTGAGTTATAGGCCCTTCAAGAGATCCGAAAATCATGCTTGAATTTGGGAGTGCAATGTTACATATTTGCCCCTTATTACACAAGTCATCAATTGAATATCCAAACGCTTATCTTCGATCTAGGTGGGGTCATTATGGAGCTCCATGAGGAAGCCATCGTCCAGCACTTTGTACGACTCTCTGGCCACACTCCAGAGCGCGTAATCCAAAACTATCATACGCATCCTGCCTTCCAGCAACACGAAAAAGGCCTCATCTCTAATGACGACTTTCGGGCAGCCATGAGAGAGATGATGGAAGCGGACATCACCGATGAACAAATTGACACGGCCTGGAACTCAATACTGGGCAACATCACTTCAGAACGGCTGGATCATCTATTGAAACTCAAGGAAAAATACCAAATCCTCATCCTGAGCAATACCAACGGGATACACGAAAAGCGATTCAGCGAAATACTCAGAGAATCCAGCGGAGGAAAGTCCCTACACAACTATGCTAATAAGGTGTACTACTCCCATGAAATTCATATGCGAAAGCCCGACCTAGAGATTTATGAATATGTAATCAGCGATGCTGCTATCAATCCGTCGACATCTCTGTTTTTTGATGACAAAGAAGAAAACCTGGACGGTGCCCAGTCAGTAGGTATTCAGACGAAACTCATTACGAACCCAAATCAAATTTTAGACATTGACTGAACAGCCCCTCAACAACCCCAATAAAACACGACTCATTCATGCCGGATTGTTTGTCGTCACCCTTCTCTCTACCACGATGGCCGGGGCTGAGTGGATGACCAACAAGCTCTTGTTCTTTGGTGAGGAGACCATGAGCTGGGACGAATTTGTCATGGGCTTCGAGTTCTCGATTCCCTTTTTGCTCATACTCTCCGTACATGAGTTTGGGCACTACTTCATGGCCCAATATCACAAGGTCAAGGTTACACTACCTTATTACATTCCTCTTTGGCTTGGGTTTATGGCCAGCCCATCCATTGGCACCATGGGTGCGCTTATTCGGATCAAGGAAAGAATACAGGATCGCAAGAAATATTTTGACATTGGTATAGCGGGACCTTTGGCTGGCTTTGCCATTGCGCTGGTCGTCCTTGTCTATGCTTTTACTAACCTACCGGAACCCGAGAGTATCTACCGAATCCATCCGGACTATGAGAAATTTGGGACGTCTTATGCAGAAGATGTGTATTCATACGAGTACAATGTTTTCAAGCACCATCAAGCCTATCTGGAATATCGAGTGCAAGACTCGCTTCAGTATTTAGAAGAACATTCTTCGATTGATGGCTGGTATCTTGAGGAGTTTGAACCCTATGAGAGCTACGAGTCTTTTTCCATGGGCACGACTTTGTTATTTGAATGGATGAAGGAGTGGCTGGCCGAAGACCCTTCATTGGTGCCCAATGATTTTGAGATCATGCATTACCCATACCTGTTCGCAGGGTTCCTGGCATTGTTCTTTACCTCGCTCAACCTGTTGCCTATTGGACAACTCGACGGAGGTCACATTCTCTACGGTCTCGTCGGGGCTAAGTGGCACCGTATCATTGCCAGGACATTGTTCCTGGGATTTCTGTACTACACCGGTCTTGGAATTTTCACACCCTTTTCGACGAGTGATTATATGATGGGAGAAATACTTTATCTGGGATTCCTCTACCTGTGCTTTTATAAGCTGACTCCCAGTGTTCAGACTCGTCTAATGATGGCTTTAGCTATTTATGCATTACAAATGGTGACCGTGATGATCTTTCCTCAGATCGAAGGAGACGGCACCCTACTTCTTTTCGCCCTGGTTTTGGGTAGGTTCATTGGGGTTGATCACCCGCCTGTGATCATTGATCGACCTTTGGATACCAAAAGGAAGGTATTGGGCTGGTTTTCACTTTTCGTTTTTGTGATTTCCTTTAGCCCAAGGCCTTTTCAAATGCACGAAATCAAAAAAACTCAGATCAACGAAGACAAGTCAGAAACCCCGACTTTTCTGTCGGTGACAAACCCTTCGCCAAACTGCACCCTGATGGACATGCCAAACTCCCGGGCCCTACCTTCGATAAAGTGCATAAACTCGAGCGAGGAGATCAGCGTATTGGATCGCATCCCGTCCGGATCAAAAAACTGAGACTTATAGGCGTGCACAGACTGCATGCGTTTGTCCCAGTACTTGGAGACATCCACCACAAAGTCCGGCTCGACCCAGTCGGTCTGGATAAAATGATATAGGTTCTTGGCACGCCATATATCCTGCGACTTTCCGTCAAGTTCCGTCTCGATTTTTTTCAGTCCTGCAAGAAACAAGGCACTCTTGACAATACTGGCAGCCTTAGCGTGATCAGGATGCCGGTCTTTGATGGCATTCGCCAAAATAATGTCCGGCTGGTACTGACGTATTTTCTTCACCACCTCAAGGACGTGCTCATGGTCGTCTTTGAAGTACACATCCTGAAATCCAAGGTTTTCCCGTACACTCAGACCGAGAATTTCAGCAGAAAGCTGAGATTCTTTCATTCTGATCTCAGGGGTACCCCGGGTACCCATTTCTCCTTTAGTAAAGTCGATAATCCCCACTTTCTTTCCTTTCTCCACCATCGAAATGATCGTGCCACTACATGACAACTCCGCGTCATCCGGGTGCGCGGTAAAAACCAATACGTCTAATTTCATATTTATGTAATTCTTAGTCTTTGCCCAATCCTCAGAATGGACGTTCTTCTTATGCCGTTGAGTCGGCAGATTTTACTGATCGACACCCCATAGCGATAGCTAATGTGACTCAGGGTATCGCCACTACGGACTCGATGATAGCGGATTTTTCTCGCTTCTTTAAGATACGCAAAAGTCTCCGGAGTGATGTGCAATGAGTCAGTTTTCAATGTATCATTTTCAAAATCGAATACCGTCTTGGGATCAATTGCGTTGCCCTCGTACCGCATCTCAAAATGTAGGTGCGGCCCGGTGCTCCGTCCGGTATTGCCGCCAAGGCCGATGATATCGCCTGCTTTCACTACATCCCCTACCTGTACCAGTCTTTTCTTCAAATGACCATAGAGCGTCTCCAGGCCATTGTAATGTCTGACCAACACATAGTGTCCATATCCGTAGCGATCGTACCGAGCCAATCTGACAATGCCATCAAAGGCTACATGGATCGAGTCTCCGATTTTGACGCGTATGTCATCACCATAGTGCCACTTCCACCTGCGCAATCCAAAAGGTGAGGTCACCTCCGACCCAGAGATCGGCATGCACCATTCCAGGTTCTGTTTTTCATAGACCAATGGAATGTCCAATGTATCAGCAAACTTCTCACCGTCCATTTCATAGGGATTGACTTTGGTGGCACTCCACACGCTATAGTACTCCTGGATCGTCACCCACACCGAGTCGATCATCAGCTGCTCAGACACCTCCACAGGTACATTGTAAAACAGCACCAGCGAATCCATATCCTCGTCCTCAAACAGCAAACTGCGCTCCTCCTCCATCGCCAGGCTATCCAGCAGCGATTGATCAATGGAAAACCACGACTCGTCTATGACATCTATGGTGTCGTAGTTGTAGGGGATTTCCGGTGCTTTAGATTTAAACCACAAAAAATCCTTCGACCGCTTTTGTTTCTGGCCGAAGGATTCCGATTCCATACCTGAGCCTGCCAGGAATAGCCCGACAAGCATGATTACTTTATACATTAGGTGTTTATTACCAATCAATAAATTTAGAATTTACTGAGCCATCTCAAACTCCTTGGCTGCAAGGAATCGCTCTGCATCCAGGGCTCCCATACAACCTGACCCTGCAGCGGTCACCGCCTGACGATACACCTTGTCAGCAGCATCACCGGTCACAAAGACTCCTTCGATTTTCGTTTTCGAAGTGCCCGGCTCTACTATCAGGTAGCCAGCCTCATCTGTTTCCAGGTAATCTTTGAAGATATCCGTGTTGGGTTTGTGTCCAATCGCCACAAAGAATCCACTCAATGGAATCTCCGACTTTTCTCCAGTCACGTTGTTGACTACTCTGATGCCTTCCACTTCATTTTCGCCCAGTACCTCTTCGGTAGACGTATTCCAGTGGATCTCAATATTTGGTGCATTCTTCACGCGCTCCTGCATGATCTGAGAAGCACGCATTTCATCCCTTCTTACGATCAGGTGAACCTTGGGGCATATATTAGCCAGGTAGGTAGCCTCCTCAGCAGCGGTATCTCCACCACCTACTACAGCCACCTCTTTTCCTTTATAGAAAAAGCCATCACACACAGCACAAGCAGACACGCCCATGTTCATTAACCTCTTTTCTGACTCAAGTCCCAAATACTGGGCACTAGCTCCTGTAGAGATGATCACAGCCTCAGCAGTAATCTCATGCTTTTCATCCACAATCACTTTGTGCGGATAGCCAGAGAAATCAACCGAAGTGGCCAGACCATAGCGAATGTCGGTACCAAACCGCTCGGCCTGCTTTTGCAGATCGGTCATCATCTGTGGACCATTTACGCCCTCCGGATAGCCCGGAAAATTTTCTACATCATTGGTGGTGGTAAGCTGTCCACCAGGCTCTCCTCCAGTGTACAGCACTGGGTTCAACCCTGCCCTGGAGGCATAAATGGCGGCTGTATAGCCCGCAGGCCCTGAACCTATAATCAATACTTTTACTTTCTCCTCTGTCATGTTCTGTGTCCTAAAAATTTCGGATTTAAAATTAGCAATTTAACGCAAGGTCAAACTGATAGTAGAACAATTTCCATCGAAAAAAGTTTACATCAAATCAATAAATGCAATGAGGATCCGAAACTTTTAGAAAGGATCAGCCGAGATAGAGTTTTAGTCGCTCCGAACGCGAGGACTGACGGAGCCTTCGGATCGCCTTTTCCTTGATTTGGCGGACACGCTCTCGAGTGAGTTGAAACTGCTCCCCAATCTCCTCAAGTGTCAGCGGCCTCTGATTTTTCAAACCAAAATAATGAGTGACGATATCCGACTCTCGCCGTGTCAATGAAGAAAGCACCCTGCCAATATCATGGCTGAGGGACTCCCGAATCAAATCATCCTCAGGGTCTTTGGAGCTTTCGTTGTACAAAACATCCAGCAAACTGCCATCCTCAGATTCTCCCATGGGCGCATCCATCGACAGATGTCTTCCAGTATTTTTTCTGGCAATGGCGATCTCCTCGAGAGACATATCCAAAAGCTCAGAGATTTCCTCGTTGGACGGCTCGCGGCCATATTTTTGTTCCAGTTCTGAAAAAGCCCGGGATATTTTTGAGATCGAGGTGACACGGTTGAGGGGTATTCGAACAATCCTGGCATTTTCGGCCAGTGCCTGAAGGATGGACTGGCGAATCCACCATACGGCATAGGAAATGAATTTAAACCCTCGTGTGTTGTCAAATTTCTCTGCGGCCTTCATCAGTCCGAGGTTGCCTTCATTGATCAGGTCTCCAAGCGGAAGCCCCTGGTTCTGGTATTGCTTGGCTACCGAAACAACAAACCGTAGATTGGCCTTGACCAATCGCTCAAGGGCTATTTTATCTCCTTGCTTGATCTTTTCGGCAAGTTCTACCTCCTCATCGGCTGTGATCAAATCTACTCTGGCGATTTCCTGGAGATAGCGCTCCAAGGCTGCACTTTCACGGTTGGTGATCTGCTTGGTGATTTTAAGCTGCTTCATAGCTGGCAATGATCAACATTTTCTTTCTTTCTCAACTCGCCAATTTAATGAAAATTTTGATACCGCCTCATCAGGCGACCATTAATTTGGATCACCTGCATAAATTCAGAATTGTCTATGGGTTTTGACATAAAAAAAGGTCATTCGTTTTGACGAATGACCTTTTGAATATTTAAATAAGGTTTATTAATCCTTCTTCTCTGGCTTAGGAAGAAGCACCTTTCTCGAAAGTCTGAACTTACCGGTTTTCTTGTCGATATCGATCAACTTCACCTTCACTTCTTCTCCTGCTTCCAGCACGCCGTCCATGCTTTCCAGACGCTCCCATTTGATTTCAGAGATGTGGAGCAGACCGTCCTTACCAGGCATAAACTCAATGAACGCACCGAACGGCATGATCGACTTGACCTTACCCTCGTACACTTCACCAATCTCAGGCATCGCTACGATGTTGTTCACTCTTCTGAGTGCCTCAGCCATAGCATCACCGTCTGCCGCAAAGATGTTCACGATTCCGTTTTTGTCATCCTCATCTACAACGATGGTAGCTCCGGACTCCTTCTGGATCTCCTGGATAATCTTACCGCCAGGTCCGATTAATGGCCCGATCATTTCTTTCTCGATTCTGATCGTCTTAGATCTAGGCGCATGAGATTTCAAATCCGGCTTAGACTCAGAAAGCGTCTTCCTCATTTCATTAAGGATGTGTGCTCTACCTTCTTTTGCCTGCATCAAAGCCTCAGCCAGCACTTCGTAAGAAAGTCCGTCTACTTTGATGTCCATCTGACATGCAGTGATACCATTATCATTACCTGTCACTTTGAAGTCCATATCACCCAGGTGATCTTCGTCTCCGAGGATGTCAGACAAAATAGCGTACTTTCCAGTCTCAGCGTCTGAGATCATACCCATTGCAATCCCCGAAACCGGAGACTTAAGGGTGATACCTGCGTCCATCAATGCCAATGAGCCCGCACATACGGTAGCCATAGAAGAGGAACCGTTTGATTCCAGAATATCAGAAACTACACGAATAGTATATGGATTGTCGTCGGCTTGAGGAAGCATCGGCTTGATCGCTCTCCACGCGAGGTTTCCGTGTCCTACTTCCCTTCTTCCAGGACCTCTGTTAGGTCGAGCTTCTCCGGTAGAGAATGCAGGGAAATTATAGTGAAGGAAGAACTTATTGAAACCAGAGTGAACGGCTCCATCCACCATTTGCTCATCCAGCTTGGTACCCAGGGTTACACTCGTCAAAGACTGAGTTTCTCCTCTGGTAAATACTGCTGACCCGTGCGCACTTGGCAGATAATCTACCTCAGACCAGATTGGTCTGATTTCATTAAGCTGTCGTCCATCCAGTCGTACCCGAGTATCAAGGACACAATTTCTGATGGCCTCCTTTTCAACATCATGGTAGTACTTTCCAATCAGCGCTTCGTCGTACTCTTCGCCTTCCGGCAATTCAGGCAACGCCTCTTTGTACTCCTCGATGATTGCTTCGAACTTCTCTTTTCTTATTGCTTTGTTAGCAATTCCTTCTTTGGCTACAGCGTAAACCTTGTCGTAAGTCTTGGCTTTGATATCTGCTGCCAGCTCTTCATCATTTTCTTCGTGAGAATATTCTCTTTTCTCTGTTTTGCCTACAGCCTCGGTCATTTCGATCTGAGCATTACACTGATCGATGATTGCTTCGTGCGCTGTTTTGATCGCTTCGATCATGGTCTCTTCAGAAACCTCAAGAAGCTCGCCCTCTACCATCATGATGTCGTCCTTAGTACCGGCAACGATCATGTCCAGGGTAGAACCTTCTAGCTGTGTTTTGGTTGGGTTGATGATAAATTCACCCTCCTTTTGTGCAACACGAACTTCAGAGATAGGCCCTCCAAATGGAATGTCTGAAACAGCCAAAGCTGAAGATGCCGCCAAAGCTGCCAATGCATCCGGCAAATCACCTTCTCCCAAAGAGATCAAAGAAATCATCACCTGGGTCTCTGCGTGATAGTCTCCTGGGAACAAAGGCCTTAGAGCTCTATCGACCAATCGACTTACCAATATTTCATTGTCAGACAATCGACCTTCTCTTTTCAAAAATCCACCAGGGATCTTACCTGCTGAGGCAAATTTTTCCTGGTAGTCTACAGACATGGGAAGGAAATCAACACCCTCGCGTGCTTCCTTGGCAGATACGACTGTTGCGAGCAACATCGTATTACCCATTTTAACCACTACCGAACCATCCGCCTGCTTGGCAAGCTTACCGGTTTCAATAGTAATCTCTCTACCATCCTTTAGTTTGATGGTCTTGGTTACTACGTTTAATGACATAAAATTTTCATTTAAATTTTGACTAATTGAGTGAGTGTGAGTGCGTCAAAATTTATGTTCAAAAGAGTGAGAAAGTAACAAAAAAGGGACCAGTCAAACGACCAATCCCTTTTGCGCATATCTTATTTTCTTATTCCTAATTCAGCGATGATCGCTCTGTATCTTGCGATATCTATTTTCATTAGATAATCGAGCAATCTTCTTCTTTTACCAACCAACTTCAATAGACCTAGTCTTGAAGAGTGATCTTTTTTGTGCGACTTCAGGTGATCTGTCAAGTGATTGATACGGTAAGTAAAAAGGGCAATCTGAGACTCTGCAGACCCAGTATCCTTTTTTGACTTTAACCGACCATGATTCTCAAACAGCTCCTGTTTCTTCTCTGTGCGTAAATACATGCTTAGTTAAATTTTAAAAATTAAGCTGCAAAAGTAGATATTCTACCTTACAAAACAAATTATTGGGTAGGGGCGGGCTTCTTTTTTTTGCTGCGCTCGTCCCACCATTTTCTGATCCGGTCGATCCATACATTGTAGAAGTCCGGGTCAAAGATCTTAGCATCCTTGCGAGCTTGCTTGAGGAATATCAGCCCCGGAGGTAATAATATAGCATTGGCGACCCATGCGGCATACATACCATCAACGATCCCGCCTTTCGCCCATTTGTCACTGGCACTGGTGAGTACATGGAAGATCACGTAGAAAAACACCCCAACAATGACAGGCACGCCTAGCCCTCCTCTCTTGATGATCGCACCCAGAGGAGCTCCTATCAGGAACATCACTACGCATGCGAAGGCCTGGGCATACTTCTTATACTTTTCTACAGTGTGCGCATTGATGGAGCGCTGGAAATAACCAAAGCGACTCAAGGTACTCGCGATACTTGCCTTGATCCCCCTGGCGTTACTTGTTGCCGCTGTGATCGCACTTAAGCTAGTTTCCTGATCCAGAAACATGCTGTCGTAAAAGTGCTTAAACTCCACATAGGTCGAATCGTCGAGCATCATGGAGTCATACTTCTGCTTCTGCTTTTTCTTGTTTTTAGTATAGATATTGATGTCTCCAAGCGACATCTGTGCAGACCTTCGCTCATTGAGCATCTTATTTGTACCCGCAGCGGCAGGCACAGCCTGTTTTTTGATGTCTATTTTGTTGATCGACCCTGTACTGTCGCTAAACATCCGCGTTTTTTCAGCTTTAGCTGAGGTAAGCATAAGCGTATCTGATTGCTCTGAGACACTATCTGCAGACTCTTCAAATTTTGACCTCAAATCCATAATCTCACCGACCGGATCGATGTAGCCTCCCATATGCATCTTGTACATCGTGGCGAGATTACTGTACATCTTGAAGTGTGCCATCTTCTTTTCGACCTGCATGGAATCTATGCTTTCGGCGAGTTTATTTACACTCTTCATATAGCGGTTACCCGCAAATAGATTCATGTCTGTCGCATTCATATCAAAAGATGCCAAGCTAAAGACCAGATCCATCCGCTCGAAATTGTTGCGCACAAAGCGCTCAATTTTCACTTCGCCCTTTTTCTTTTTCTTCCTCTTCTTTTTCTTGTCACCGCTGTTTTCTGCAGGAGGTTCCTGCTCAGTGTAGTGATTGCCATTGTACAACTCCATCATCAGGTATCGGTCATTCATAAAGGTGTACATCCTGCAGGAGTCTGCTATGATCACCTTTTTATTACCACTCACTTCTGTATGGTCGTAGATCACAATGTCGCTCATAGAGATACCATCGCTATACTTTTTCTTCACTTTGATACTGTAGTCGGGCAACCCGTCATAAAACTGTCCTTCCCTCAAATCAAGGGCCGGCTTGCTCTGCTTCACATCATACAGGAGGCTATAGGCCCTGAGGTTAGCTCTCGGAACGATCTGGTCATTGAAGTAAAATGCACTAATACTAAGAATCACCACAAAAATGAAGGTAGGTAATAACACCCTCAACAGGGAAATGCCTGCGCTTTTGATGGCAGTCAGTTCGAAGTGCTCTCCCAGTCGTCCATAGGTCATCAGCGAGGATACCAGCACGGCAAGCGGCAATGCCATCGGCACCGTATTGATACTGAAGTAAAACATGAGCTCAGCGAAAACGCCAAATCCAAGGTCTTTGCCTATGAAGTCATCAAAGTACTTGAGCATGTGCACAAGCAGAAGGATAAATACCCCAACCAGGAAAGTCAGAATGAAAGGTCCGAAAAAGGACTGAAGAATGAGCTTATCCAGTTTTTTCATGAGTATTGGGGCATTGTCGGGTGTTCAACGTAATGGGATGATCCACGAAATTTCGTCCTACGGGCAAAATCATAGACGAAGAATGCCAGCAAGATCACAAATATGATCACTACGATTAAAAACAACTTCTTGGATCGATTCATTGACTGTGGATTTGCAGTGCAGTATCAAAAACTGTGCTCAAAAATACATGTTTAGGTTAATACCCAAATCAAGGATAGGTTTCAAAAAGTTTCTTCTTGCCCTTTTTGTTGAATTTGTACCATGGGCCTGTCTCTTTACCGTCTTTGTAGCTTCCCTGGTATTGAAGAAGACCATTGTCGTCGTAAAATTCCCATTCCCCATTTTCCATACCTTTTTTGTACGCTCCTTTTTGTATCAACACGCCCTGCTCGCTAAATACCAGCCATTCGCCATGCGGCAAACCCATGTGGTAGTTTCCCTCACTTTTAATGATACCATTTTCCCGATAGGATAACCACTGTCCCTCATACAAACCTTCCTTATACACACCTTTTCTTCTCAGCACGCCCGATTCAAAATAGTAGAAAGCACTGTCTTCCAGAATGCCATATTCCCAATTCTCAATACTCTGAAGGACTGAGTCCGGATAAAAGGCGTAGGACTTCCCGTTCATTTCATCGTTGAGATAAGTCTCTATGGAATTGAGCTTGCCCGTCGGGTAATAAAACCTCCATTCACCCTGCCTTCCCAGGCTATCTTTTGACCCTGTAGATTTTAGTATACCAGACTGGTAAAACTGCTGCACCGGCTGGGCATCCAGTTTTTCCGAAAGGGCCAATAAAAGACCTGTAATGCAGAGCAATCTCATGCACAGTCTGAGAGAATTGCAAAAGCTGTAGATGGGGATTTTCATTTGCCCTATAAACGGGTTTTAAATAATCTAGGGTTGCGCTTTATATCTATTCAAAAATATGTTAAAATTGGCTTTGGAAATCCATAATTGACAAACTATGACCAACAATAAGTATAATTTATCATTCTTATCTATTCTCTTGGCAGCCCTGATATTGGTGTCATGTGGAGACAAAAAGAAATCAAAAGGTGAGCTGGAGGCAGAAGCGGAAGTATACGCTGAAGCGGAAAAGCAGCTCATCAGTGAAATCGACAAGGTGGTGGCTGACATGCCTTCACCCTCAGAGGTGCCATATCTCCTGATGGCTACCGGTGCAGACTTCAATGGAGACTTGATCAACGAAGTGAATAGTGCATCAAAATATTACAATTCTCCTGACAAAGCTGCCATGAATCTGGGAGGCTATTCTACAGATATAGGTTACCTATCTTCTTATGATCAAACACAGGATGCTCTTAAGTACTTGGAAACTTGCCAAAAACTTGCTGATCAGATTGGCATTGCATCAGCATTTGAGTTAGATGTAATTGAGCGATTTGAAAAGAACATTGGAAATAAAGATTCCTTGGCCAACATCATTGATTATGCTATGGAAGTGGCACACAAGAAACTTCATGCAACAGATCGTTTGCAGATGGTTGCTTTGGTGTTGTCAGGTAGCTATATCGAGGGTCTTTATCTTTCTTGTATGGTTTTGGATACTTATCCTGATGACCTTCTCCCTGAGGCTCAGAAGAATCTGATTCTGGAGCCCCTGGTAAGAGTTATTATCGATCAAAGAAAGCCTTTGAAGGATATCATCGTATTGCTTAAGGATTTGGAAACTGATCCTGTAATTGCCAATGTGATTGCTGAATTTGACATCCTTGATAGATTGTATGAGGCTGATCTTAAGAACATCGATGAGAGAATCGCTAATGGAGACAAAACTCTGGTTTTGAGCGCTGAGCTACTTGGAGACATCATCTACGAAACCAAGAGAATCAGAGCTGACATGATTTCCACAGCTGCTGTCGAATAAGAAAACATACGGTTTAAAAACCAAAAGCCCCGTCCCGATATCGATCAGGACGGGGCTTTTTTATGTGCCTTCAAAAGGGCTATATTAGCCAAAGTAAATACTTAAACTACCTTAGCTGTAAAATGAGCGAACAACTCCTAAGAGCGATCATTCACCTGCTCGCGATCGTTGCCAAAGAAGATGACGTAACAGAAGACGAAAGAAATGCCATTCGGGACTTTCTCACCGACAACCTGAGCGCCGAGGATGTAGAGCCATTCATGAAGCTCTTCGATCAAATGACTGCTCACATGTCCCAAGGTCGTAGCGTATCTTTCAGTGAAGAAAAAGAGATCACGCTGCTTGCCCGACAGGTCAATAAAGAGCTCACCCAGCAGCAAAAGATCGTTGTACTCGTCAAGGTAATAGAGCTGATCGTCGCGGATGGAGAAATCTCCGAACGAGAAGCTTCTCTACTGAATGTCATCGGATTTTCGCTCAACTTCCGTGAGGATGAGGTCAACCGTATCAAATCGTTTGTGATCCACAAGGACGAGCGATTCCTCAATGCAGACAACCTGCTGCTCATCAATGCAAACAAAGGAATCCTGGCCGACACCAAGTCTCGCCACATACAGAGAAAAGGACTTGTCGGCCTGATGGCGTTTTTCCGGGTACCCTCGCTTGAGCTGTATTTTGTCAAATACAACGGGGACAATGCACTTTCGCTAAATGGAGTGCCCCTCAGAAAAAATAAGATCGTCGTATTTTCTTCCGGAAGTACGATTCGTGGCAACATCATCGACCCGGTTTTCTTCAGCGATGTGGTGTCTACCTTTCGCGAAGAGGAAAAAGACTCCAGGATATCCTTTACCGCAGAAAACATTGGCTTTACCTTTCCCAATGGTCATGTGGGTCTCCATGACATCAACATTTCCGAATCTTCGGGAAAGCTGATCGGTCTGATGGGTGGCAGTGGCGCCGGAAAATCCACCCTGCTCAACGTTCTCAATGGCAACGAAGATCCTTCCTCCGGTGAGGTACGCATCAACGGCATCAACATCCACCAAGACAAGAAAAGTATTGAAGGCATCATCGGGTATGTACCGCAGGATGACCTTTTGATCGAGGAACTCACAGTCTTTGAAAACCTGCACTATGCCGCGAGGCTGTGCTTTGCCAACCTTTCGATAGAGGAGATCGATAAGCTGGTAGAAAAGACCCTGTCCTCGCTCGGACTCTCTGCCACCCGGGACCTCAAAGTAGGTTCACCGCTTGAGAAGACCATTAGTGGCGGACAACGAAAAAGGTTGAACATTGGTCTGGAGCTCCTTAGGGAGCCGTCGGTCATGTTTGTGGATGAGCCTACGTCGGGACTATCCTCTCGAGATTCAGAAAACATCATGGATCTGCTAAAGGAGCTTTCGCTCAAAGGTAAGATGGTCTTTGTGGTGATCCACCAGCCCTCGTCGGAGATCTTCAAGATGTTTGACAAACTGGTGATCCTGGATGTGGGAGGCTACCAGATCTACTACGGCAACCCTGTAGAGGCGGTCATCTACTTCAAAAAGATCGTCGATCTGGTCGACAAGGAGGCCGGGTCTTGTATAGAATGTGGCAATGTCAATTCCGAGCAGATCTTCAACATCATCGAGACCAAGGTGGTGGATGAATATGGTCGCTTTACTGACCAGCGAAAGATCAGCCCGGAGCAGTGGCGCAAGTACTTTGAAGACAAGATCGAACTGGCGCAGGCCCAGGAGTCCAACGACCAGCCAGAGCGTACGCTCAAAATCCCGAACCGGGTGAAGCAGCTCATGATCTTTGCCAAGCGTGATCTGGCCGCCAAGCTCAGCAACAAGCAATACCTGGTGATCAATCTATTGGAGGCACCGCTGTTGTCCTTTCTGTTGGCGTTCATCATTCGGTATACCTCTGAAAACTCCGACGAGTACAGCTTCTACGAAAACCCCAACATCCCGGCATTCTTCTTTATGTCGATTATCGTAGCACTCTTTATGGGACTGACGGTCAGTGCCGAAGAGATCTTCAAAGACCGGAAAATACTAAAACGGGAGTCATTTCTCAACCTCAGCCGCTGGAGCTACCTGATCTCCAAGATGCTGATTTTGTTTACGCTGTCTGCCATTCAGACGCTTACGTTTGTGGTGATCGGAAACCTGATCCTTGGCATCAGCGGGATGACCTTTACCTTTTGGCTTGTACTGTTTACAGTCAGCTGTTTTGCGAATATCATGGGGCTCAATATCTCCTCGGCGTTCAACTCGGCAGTTACGATTTACATCCTGATCCCGCTTTTGATCATTCCACAGCTCATCCTTAGTGGTGTGGTGGTGAATTTTGACAAGCTCAATCCATGGCTCAGCCATCCGGACAAGGTGCCGGTGATCGGTGAACTCATGGCCTCCAAATGGGGCTATGAAGCCCTGGTCGTAGCACAATACAAGGACAATGCTTACGAGCGAAACTTCTTCGAGTTTGATAAGGACATGGCGATGGGTGAGTTTAAGAACGTGTACCTCTACCCCACTGTCACTGCCTCCATCGGATATGTGCGAAATAACTACCAATCTGAAGGGGAGGACTTTCAAAGGAACGTCGCCATACATCTCAAGCGACTCAGAAAAACCCTGAAGAAAGAAATCGGTGAGAACCGTCATATCATTCCGGAAGAGGAATATAAAAAACTGAGCCGCGAGTTAAAGAATATGGTGCCGGACAAGGTATCAGAGACCACACTCAGCGAGATGGAGAAGTTCATCGGTATCATGAGCAATGTCTACAACAAGCGCCTGAAAAAGGCCGAGGAGTCCAAGAGAAGGCTCACCCAAAAGATGACGCGAAAGGCCGAAGGGCAGGAAACGTTGGCCTCCCTCAGAAAAGAGAATGTAAACGAAGCGATCGAGTTTTACCTGAAAAACACCACCACCAAAAACAGGCTGCTGGTGACGGAAACAGAGTACATCCAAAAGATCTATCCGATCTACAAGGATGTGGTGCCCCGACATGCCATTGACATTCGGTCGCACTTCTTCTCTCCTACCAAGCATTTTGCGGGTGAATTCTTCGATACCCCTGGATTCAATGTAGTGATCATCTGGCTGATGTCGGCGTTGCTGATCGCTACGCTGTATTATGATGTATTTAGGAAAGTCGTCGTGAGCTTCGGAAAGTAAACCGCTATGTTTTTTATCCTGTCAAAAGCCGTATCCTGGATCGTGATGCCCACGAGCCTGATCGTATTGTGCATGGCAGGGTCACTATTTTTCAAAAAGCCCTGGCTAAAAAAGGGACTGTTTAATCTAGGCGTCTTTTTCCTTTTCTTTTTCACCAATCCGCTGATCGCCAAACTGGTGATGAACGCCTGGGAACCGGAACCCATTGAGTATGCTCAGATCGAAAAACGCTACAGATGGGCTATCGTGCTGGCCGGCATCACCGAGCCTAACCGGCCACCTTATGACCGGGCTCATTTCAACAAAGGAGCCGATCGCCTCATGCACGCCATCGAGCTGTACAAAAAAAGAAAGATTAGAAAGATCCTGATCACCGGCGGGTCCGGTGTGTTGTCCTTTGAGGGTAAAGCCGAGAGCACCATGCTCAGGGAGTTTGCCCTGATGGCGGGTGTGAGGGCCAGTGACGTGATCATCGAGACGGAATCTCGGAACACCTGGGAGAATGCAAAAAACTGTAGAAGAATATTGGTCGAACAAGGTGCCAGGGACGAAGCCCTGCTCATCACTTCTGCCTTCCATATGAAAAGGGCAGCGGCCTGCTTTGACAAACTCGGAGTACATATCGACACGTTCCCGACGGACTACTACGGAGGCCCACTGAGGCTGAGTCCCGACGAATTGGTGATCCCCAAGCTCAATGCCTTGCAGCTCTGGACCATCCTGATCAAAGAATGGGTGGGGATCGCAGCTTATAAGGTGGCTGGGTATAACTAAACGCAGCTTTAGGTTCCTATTGTCGATCAGATTATACGAACGAAAAGTTATAGGCTTAGCCATTCCTGCACGGCATTGAATAAATTCCGTCAAGAAATTCAGCTTTTAAAAATCGAAGCTAAATCCACTGTTTGATCCCGCAAGTGCAGCGATGCGGGAGAGTTTGGATTTACTAGTCTATCGGGCTGAATTTTAGGAATTGATTCACGGCCTAGGGTTTTTTGCTTCGTTTTTGGGCTATGCCAAAAATGAAGATTCAGTCAGTCCTACCGTCTCCAAACCTATGAGTGGACATGCCAAATTTCTACAATGGTTTAATTCTTAGAATTTTAAAGGTCTTCTCAAAAGCCTTAGAAGCTGTCAGGCTAAGGCTCTCGAAGCCTTGCTGGTAGATCCATGCATACATTTCGAGTACCTCAATGTGACAGGTTTTTAGAAATTAGGCTTTTGAGAAGACCGAATGCTTAGCCCATCATCTCTTCCTCAACAAAAACGAAAGCACAAACCACAGCAAGAAGGAAATAATGTAGATCAGGAATCCATACAAGGTCGTGATCATCGACACTTTAAAACCGGCAGCGATCAAGCCCGGAGAGATATCACCCGCCTGCGCGATGGCATTGAAGGCGCTAAACAATCCGATGAGTTGTCCAAGTATCCCTACGATAAGCGCAAACAGGCCCACTGACTTGATGTAAGAAATCTTCCTGGCTGCTCCTTCGATATCTTCGATTTTGCCTCGCAAAACAGGAACGCCATTCACCACGGCTACTACACACATGGAGATGAAAACGATGGTAAGAATGCCCATGAAAAGCGGGCCACCCTCATAAAATAGATTAAACATGATGTTTTAATTTTAGTGAAAAAAATTTCTATTACAAAAGTCTCGGAGGGCTCGCTGCATCGCAAGGTCAAATCCTGTACGAAACCTGCATTCTACCGACAAACCGCTTATTTCTGCTCCGTTTTGACGATTTTAGTCCGGTAATTCAACAGGCATGAGGATTCTCTTACACGTTATTTATTGGACAGTTGTCCTGCTGTTTTTAGTCTTGTTCTTTGGGCAAAACTGGGAAAGCCACTTGCTGGCTTTTTACTTTTCTTGTCTGCTGCTGCCTATCGTAATGGGCACCACCTATTTCTTCAATCAATTCCTGGTTCCACAATACTTGTTTGTAGGTCGGTACTGGACCTTCGCCCTGTATTCCTTTTATATGCTGGTGGTCTCACTGTACCTGGAAATACTCGTGGCGCTGTACTCTTTTGTGATGCTCGCCAACTACAACCTGAAGGTAATGGGTGTGGAAAGCACGTCTGTTTTGTACCTGGGAGTTACGCTGTACCTGATCGTCTTTCTTACGAGCTTCATCCGGCTGGTCATCCAGCTCAAAAACAAATCCAACCTGGTGGAGACCCTCGAAGAGGCCAACATGCGAAACTCGATTACGAGATTCACCATAAAGGCTGACCGGCAAACCCATCAAATGGATATCGACGAGTTGCTCTACTTTGAGAGCCTCGACGACTATGTGAAAGTGGTGAGTCAAACCCAGGAGCTGGTCACGCGACACAAGATCAGCAAGATCCAGTCAGACCTACCCGACCACTTCATCAGGATCCATCGTTCGTTCATTGTCAATCAGGACAAAGTCAGCTCCTTCACCCATGAGAGCGTCCTCATCAACGAGACCACCCTGCCCATCAGCCGTACCTACAAAAAGGAGGTGCTGGAGGTGCTGCAGCAGGGTGCTTCGAATGGTTCGTCTTGATCACCAGCATTTCGAGCATCTACAAGAAACGTAACAAGAAACCGTCATCGCGAAGGAGTCCCGACAGTAATAGGGAGGACTGAAGCGATCTCGTCCTCAACTGACCCGCACGAGATCGCCGCGCTGCGCCCATCAGCCTCACGGCCATGGTCTCGCTCGCGATGACGCGAGAAATGAAATTGTCATTCAAGGCCTATATGCTGATTCGCTTGACACGGAATTAATCCAAATCGCTTGGTACAAGCGAAAGCGCGCTGGCCTGTCAAAACACCTGGGCGCAGGGTAAGCCAAGCGGGTGGATAAGGTTTGTTTTGACTAGTCCCGATAATTATCGGGATTGCCTTCTTTTTTATCAATGAAAAAAGTAGGTGCCTGCCCGGCATAAGGGCAAAAAAGACAAAAGAACATCAAACCCTTGCCCCCTCCCCTTTCTTTTCATAAATTCAATGCGCGGTTCTGATGATGGCCTTCAGAAGAACCCACAGCTGCACAGAGAAATTCTAATTATTTAGACAGTGATTGTTGTATCCATGAATAAGTGACTACTAACCGTTGTAATCGGATAAGGCACTGACAAACAAAAGCTTAAGAAACTATGACGAAATGCGGATAAAGTGCATGCACTATAGCCGTACGTTAGGAGTAATTAAGGACAGATGAAGTATACTCAAATTGAAAAAGATGTAAGTAGACAAATGATCTGGGAACATGCGATTAACTCCTTGACCACAAACAGAGAAAATAGCAAAATCTTAAACGCCAAATATGTCGAACGCTTGTGGGATCACTGCTATGAAGAAATTTTGTATAAACATCTTAAACTTTCGAAAGCCAACGAATCATATTTGAAAAGTTGGTTGGATTTTTCAGCATCAATTTATTCGACCAAAAAGACCAGTGAACTGAAAATAGCATACTTATGTGGGCCTGAACCTATTAATGACCTCTCTAAAATGTTGAACCTGGGTGTGTCGATTGAGAACGTTTGGGCTTTTGAAAGTGATAAAGAACATTTTCAATCCGCATTGGAGAACATTCAGTCTACATACCCAACCCTTAAAGTTTTTAATGGGAAAATTGACACATTTCTGGAGTTCTCTCCCTTAAAATTTGACATTATTTATCTTGATTTCACTGCTCCAATATTTAGCGACAATCAAAAGCCATATAAAACGATCCATGCAATATTTGATCAACAAGCACTATCAGAACTAGGAATATTGATTGTGAATTCTTGTTTTCCAGACAAGGACGATTGCTCAAAAGACTTTCTCAAATCTTACTTTAAATATCAAACATGGGTAGAAAATACCATAACGTCTAATGATCCTGAAGAATACCATGACGGGTCTTATGGTGAATCTTTTGAAGTCCATGGAATCTATGAGGATGACGAAATTCTAAAATATATTGATAAAAACTTCTGGTATAGCTATTCGGCATTTTCAACTCATTATCCATCATATTATGCCAATATGATTCAACCAATTTTCAGAGTACTTAAGAACCCTGTGACCCGGAAACGAATCTTTAACAATGATAAAGGTGAATTAAATAAGTCGATCGGTCACTTTACTTCGAAAGAAGAATACTATGAAGAACCCACCGAATATGCGTTTCAAAACTTCCTGTCAGACTTAGGTGGATGCAAAACCAACGACAGCTTTCTAAAATACTTTCAAGTTTCTGAAAACCAAGTTTCTCGGTCACATGCAGTAGATGTCATGTACCTATATAAACATAGTGTTTATGATAACTATCAAAACATTTTATCACCCACTCTTCAAGATGCAATTCCACAAATAATGAGAAATATCCCAGATTCTCGTGGTGGGTTAATGGGATTGTTCTGCGATATTCCAATGATTCATCTGTGGCTTGAACTTGCTATTAATCAATATGGATATGTTCATCACAGTAATGTTGAAAATCATAAGCGGCATTGCTACACGGCTAAGGAAAGAGAAATGTGCATTGATATCTTTACTTATGATCAGTGTCGATCACTTTACGACTGGCTTCCCATGATCGAATTCTATGCGCATGATCTCTCGATTACCGAACGGCAAATGATAACAAGAATATGCATAGATGCTATTGGTAAACATCGACTTTATAATTTTAGCGAGCTTTATTATGCATCGGCACTCATTGGAATGGGTGAGAAGTCTTGGGCTATGCCAAAGTCCTTTGACAAACGTGAAAACATAAATGAAATGCTAAAAACTGATTTTCAGTAAATACTCCTAACAAACACTAAAATGAATATGCGAACAGAGCACTTTGAAAGGTATTTGCGAAACAGAATCATTCGAAGATCTAGCAAATGGGGCGCATACTCATTTTAGTTGGACGTTACTCACTACGCCCCCTTCGCCTCGTCACTACCGAAGACCTTTTGGATGATGGTACTGGCATAGCTATAGGGATTCGCCCGGATCTTCTTTTCTTCTTCGCCGATCAGGTAAAACAGTCCGTCCACGGCCTTTTCCGTCGCATAGCCGTCTATGGATTCCGGCAGGGTCATGCCCAGGTAGTCGCTCATCTTTAGCGTATAGCTGCTGATCATATAGTCCACCTTGTACTCGAAGTTGACAAAGTCTGCCGTGGACTCGTAGATATCCAGGGCCTTGGTTTGCTCCAGGGCATTTTTCACCTCGGGTTGGAAGGCAGCAATCAATTGTGCTTTGGTTTTTCTGTTGAAGTACTCAGTGGCAGAGGTCTGCCCTCCCTGCAAGATCCCCAAGGCATCGTTGACCGTCATACTGAGCAGCGCATCTTTGAAGATCGGAGTGGCTTTTTTGGCTGCCGACTCAGCCCCGCGGTTCATGGCGACCAGCAGTTCATCGAATGGATCAGACTTTAGATTGGGATTGAGCTTTACATAAGCATCCAGGATTTTGGTGTAGGGCACATTGATGGCACCGTTCAGCATCTTGACCGAGCCGGTGTTGATCTTGTCCTGCAGCTGCTGTACCTCAGGAGGCAGGAGCAGTTTGATCACCTCGTTCTTGAGGTAGCCGTCCTGCTTAGAGGCCGTAGATACCGAAGTATTCAACCCGACCTTCAGGGCCTCTTTGAGCCCCTGGGTGATTTCCTGGTCGGTAAGGCCCATCTGGGCATTGGCAGCATCCATGGCGGCTTGTAAGAATTTGCATCCTGTGAGCGCAAGACAGAACACAAAAGCAAGAACTATATTTTTCATTGTGGGTCGAATCTAAGTGCATCGCTAATGTAGCGATCCTTATCAATTCAAACCAGAGCCGGGATAAGTTTGATAATTTCTTATAACGCCTCCGGGTAGCCGCAAACAATGTCCAGATCCTTACTTCTTCCTTTTTTGGCTTTGCTGCGCATGGTGAGATGTCCAGTGCCATAGTCAATGGTGCAATCGTATTCTGACAAAACATCCGCTCCTATGATCCCATCGATACGAACATGTGTTTTGGCTTCAATTTGATTCGATATGCGATCCAGGTTCAGACTATAGAATTCACCATAACTCAGGTCACGGGTAAAATGGACTTGCACTCCGTAAACTTTCCGGAGTTCTGTCGTGGTGCCGTTGAAGCCCATGGCACCGCCTGTCACGTTGTAGACCTTCCGATCCTTCAGATCAAATCTTCTCAGCTGAGTAGAATTGATCACAGAAATATCCGATCCGGTATCAATAAGGAAACTTGCCTTTTTTCCATTGATTCTTGCCTGAAGGATGGGCTTTCCCTGTAGGTTTTTGATAGGTATTTTGGTGACTGTCTGCCCCATGAGACCATAGCTCAGGAGCATAAAGATTGGGTAAATAATATATTTCATGAGTTTATATTTTGAGTTTTTGACCTGTATGCAAATAACTCAATACCTAAATGCCGTTTGTCACACGCAGGTAAAGCCTTGTAAAAAGATGTAAAAAGGGGGCAAACGCTACTGTCCGGTTTCGCACTCTGTCCGAAAATTTGACAGACTGTACTCCCTGGCGTTGGTGTGGTTGTAGTGCCACCACTCAGTGCGAATGGCCGAAAATGCATAGGATTCCATGACGGACTTCAGGAGTTGGCGGTTCTTCAATACCGTATCGGGTAGCTGCTTGTAGCTGTGATGTGCGGTGGGCTCGAAGCTATCAAAAGGGGTGCCCATGTCCAGTTCGTTGCCTTCCGGGTCGACCAAAGTGATGTCCACGGCTCCCCCTCTGTTGTGGATCGAACCTGAAGTGTACGGGTTCGCTACATATCCCGGGTTGGGAAATACGTCCCACATGATTTTCTGCACATCGACCGGTCGGTAGCAGTCGAAGAACTTGATCCGAAATCCCCGACGTACGAATTCCTCATTGGCCTGGATAAGCGCATCGGCTACCTCCTTTCTCAACAGACAATCGGCACAGTCATACACTACAGTGTCCAGGAAATTGTCTGCCGTAGCGTACTTCATATCATAATAAAAACCCTCCGCATAGCGGTTCATCGAGACGAAGGCACTGTCGGGCAATTCTATAATTATTTCCAGGCCGGTAGTATCCTTGTCATCTTCTGCCACTATTTCCTTCTTCGGGCTTTGTTTACAACCCAAGATGAACAGTATGAAAGTAAGCCAGACGAATCTCATAGTTTTTTGATCACCCCGTCACATACGTCCGCTTCACCCGCTGACTTATGTTGGTCAATATCTCGTAAGGGATCGTATTGATCCATTGGGCCAGCTCGCTGATGTGGGGGCAGTCACCGAAGATAACCACCTCGTCCCCCGAATGTACTTTCATGTCCGTCACGTCGAGCATGGTCATATCCATGCAGACATTTCCAACCACGGGCACGAGTCGGTCTCCGATGCGCATCTTGCCAATCCCGTTGCCAAAGGCCCGCAGATATCCATCCGCATAGCCGATCGGTACGATGGCGATCTTCATGTCCTTTTGCGCAAAGCCGGCGCGACCATAACCAATGGATTCCCCTGCCTTCACCAGCTTGACCTGCGACACCTCCGACTTGAGCGTACCGACTACATTGATCTCAGCACCCGTCGGATCGAAACCATATAAGCCAATACCCAACCGCACCATATCGTATTGAAAATCCGGATGCCGCACGATCCCACCGGTATTGAGCAGGTGACGCATCGGCTTGTACCAGAGCCCCTTCATGATTTGGTCGCTAAGTGTTTCAAAAGTTTTAGCTTGCTGAGTAGTGTACTCCTGGTGCCGTGGGTCTTCGCTACCCGCCAGGTGCGAGAATATACTTTTGACAGAAATGTTCTTGTGGATTTTAAGCAGCTCGATCAACCGTTTGAGCTCTTCGGCTTTGAAGCCTAGCCGATTCATGCCGGTCTCCAGTTTCAAATGAATGGCCGGAACCCCTTCTTCCCCCTCAAAAAATTCGATAAAGTCATAGAACTGGTCGAGGCTATAAATCTCCGGCTCAAGGTTAAACTCCCTAAGCAGCCGAAAGGAATCCGGCGAAGGGTTCATGATCATGATGGGCATGTGGATGCCATTTTTCCGTAGCTCTACCGCCTCGTCGGTATAGGCTACTCCCAGGTAGTCGACCTTGTGAAACTGCAGCAGATTGGCGATCTCAAAGTTGCCCCCTCCATAGGCAAAGGCCTTGACCATCACCATCACCTTGGTCTCGGGTCGGAGCATTGACCGGTAGTGGTTCAGATTGTGAACGACATTTTCGAGATTGATCTCTAGCACTGTACCGTGGGCTTTGTACTCCAGCTTTTCCACGATTCGCTCAAAGGCGAAATTTCGAGAACCCTTCACCAGTACAATTTCATCCTGGATATTGAATCCTGAGGACAAAAGTTCTTCAGTGGTTGCATAAAATGCAGTTTCCATTGAAAATTCTCCCGCGCTCTTGGATATCTCCTTCCCGATGCCAATGAGTCGGTTGATCTCATTTTTCTTCACCATCTGGCCAACCTTCTTGTACAGCTCGCTGGTGTCCAATCCCGTTTGGTAAAGATCTGACAGGATCAGGGTCTTCTTTTTCTTTTGTTTGTTGCCACTCAAAAAACCAAGAGCGATCTCCAGGCCATAGAGGTCGTTGTTGTACGTATCATCGATCACATAGGATCTATTGATGGCCTGCTTCATCTCCAGGCGCATTTTCACCCCGGACAGCGTGTCGATCCTCGACTGGATCATCTCCTCTCCAAAGCCCAGTACAAACAAGGTGGCGGCACAGTGTAGACAGTTCTCCACAGAAGCCGGGTCAGTGTATTTCAGTTTTATGGCTAGCTGCTCCTTCCCTACCTGAAGGGTAATTTTTCCATTTTCTCTTTTCGTCACTTTCCAGGCAATCAGCGCCGAAGGGTTTTTGATGGTCTGTTCGAGGGCATTTGCTACTTCCAAATGATCCGCACTGTAGATCACCTTTTTACAATCCTTGAAGAGCAGCGCCTTTTCCCTGGCCTTCTCTGCATGGGACTTGAACCCGGCGTTGTGCGCCTCACCGATGTTGGTAAAAATGCCGACCGTTGGCTTAATCACTTCCTCGAGTCTGGCCATCTCTCCGGCCTCTGAGATCCCCGCCTCAAAAATGGCCACGTTGTGCCGATCCGTCATCTGCCATACCGACAAAGGGACGCCCAGCTGGGAGTTGAAGCTCTTTGGGCTTTTCACCACACTGTACTTGTAGTCTAGCATCTGTGCCAGCCACTCTTTGACTATGGTCTTTCCGTTGGAGCCGGTTATCCCGATGACAGGGTATTTGTATTGTTGGCGATGTGCTGAGGCGATGGTCTGCATCGCAGTAATGCTGTTATCCACCTGTATGATACATGCATCGTCGGCCAGCTTGACGGGGCGCTCTACTACAAACATCCTCACGCCACTTTTGTAGGCATCAGTCGTGTATTGATGGCCGTCATGGTTTTTTCCCGCTATTGCGAAAAAGACAGCCCCCGCATTGATGGAGAGCTTGCGGGTATCGGTGATCAGTTCCTTTATTTCGACATCTCTGGGGAGTTGTAAGGTCATACCTCCCGTGCACTTTGCTATCTCGCTAAACTTCATTCGCGATTGGATTGTAGTTGATTTTGTATGGCAATAATATGAATTTCAATTTAGACACAATTATCTAATATTATCGGTGAAAAATTCCCGTTCAGGACTTTCCAATTTGCCGATTTCACTTAAATTGCAAGGTTTAATATTACCGAGTTTTTATCATAATATAATTTTTTGCTCGCGTTTCGATGAAAGTATCTCCGAGTCAGCCTTTTCAGCTCATTTACACCCTATTTCAGCATCCTTACCTTGGTTATTTGTTCGAATCTTTCGTGATTCAGCTCAACGACCAGGGTGATTTGACTTTTTCTCACCAAAACATCTCTGCCAAAAACGCAGAGGAATTTGCATCCGGCCTGAACGATGCAGACTATGAGCTGATCAAGGCCATGGACAGCATGCAGCCCGACGTGGTGATGAAGAAATTTGAGAAGAAAAAAATGAAGCCGGATGACTTCTTTCTCAAGGTGTTTGACCCAAATGCGGGTGATGAGCGACTGCAAAAACAGCTGATATCCTATGTGGAACGACGAAGGTCCACCATCATGCCGCTCCTTCATGGCAAGAGGCTTTTTGAGATGGGGAATGACGGAGAACCGGCCTGGAAGGAAATCGAAATCCTTCCCAAAAAAGCTACCGTGCTTTTTCACTTTCGCAAAAACGAGGACAACACCCACTACTTCCCGACCATCAAATACGACGATGAAAAGGTGGAGTTTCAGCACAAAGGGGCCTACATCCTTTGTATCGACCCAGCCTACATTGTGATCGAAAACAAGCTCTACAGTTTTGAAAAGAATGTAGACGCCAACAAGCTCAAGCCGTTTCTGAACAAAAAGTTCATCGCCATACCCCAGAAGATAGAGGACAACTACTACCGCAAGTTTGTCGCGCCGCTGGTCGCCTCATTTGATGTGTATGCCAAGGGCTTTGACATTGTAACAAAAAAACCTGATCTGGAGCCGATCCTGTATTTTTCTGAGCTGGCCAGTAACGGCAATTCTGTGGATCTATATGGAGAGAAGACTACCAATGGGCATACCGACTCCAGGATTTTCTTCGAGCTGAAGTTTAAATACGGTGAGAAGACTTACTCCGCCACTCAAATAAATCCCGTGAGCGTCGAGGTGGAGAAAGAGGACGAGCACTATACCTTCCACAGGATCAAAAGAAATGTGGACGGAGAAAAGAATTCTATCCAACTACTGCAGGACTCCGGGCTTAAGCTGCGCTCCTCTCAGACCACCATGGACATGGGTGAGGCATTTAGCTGGATCAGAGACACCAAGAAATTCATTGAGGATGCGGGGATTCGAATCCAACAAATGAAGAATGGATCCAAACGATACTTCCTCGGTAAGTCCGAAATGACTGTAGAGATTAAGGAAAACATTGACTGGTTCGACATTCATGCCGTGATTCGGTTTGGCGAGTTTGAGATTCCATTCAAGCTCATCCGAAAGTACATCCTAAAAAATAAAAAAGAGATCGAACTGCCCAACGGGGAGATCGCCGTAATCCCTGATGCCTGGTTTGAACAGTATTCAGAGCTAATGGCCTTTTCGAGCGAAAACGAACTGGAACAGATACAACTCGACAAGCACCACATCTCACTGGTCAAAGACCTGAAGGAGTCCAACCTGGCCCAGCTACAGCTTGGCAAAAAACTGGAGAAACTCAGTGATTTTGAACAAATCGATGAATATCCTATATCCAAGAGTTTTAAAGGGTCATTGCGTCCCTACCAGCAGGCCGGTTTCAACTGGATGAACTTCCTGAGATCGTACAACCTGGGCGGCTGCCTCGCAGATGACATGGGTCTGGGTAAGACCGTGCAGACATTGGCGCTCCTTCAATCCGTACACGAAGAAAAGGATGCCGGCTCGAGTCTGCTCGTGATGCCTACTTCCCTGATCTACAACTGGGAAAAAGAGGCCGAGCGCTTTACTCCGAAACTCAAAATTCTCAACTACACCGGTGTAAAGAGGGAGAAAGATGAGAAGCAATTTGCAAAGTACGACCTGGTGATCACGTCTTACGGGATCATCCGCCAGGACATTGACCTGATTTCTCAGTTTCATTTCAACTACATCATTCTGGACGAATCCCAAGTGATTAAAAACCCGGATTCAATTATATCCAAGAGTGTGAAAGAGTTGAAATCTTCGCAGCGACTGATCCTCACCGGTACCCCGATAGAAAACACCACCATGGATCTTTGGACTCAAATGAGCTTCATCAATCCTGGTCTCCTGGGTGCTAAGTCGTATTTCAAGAAGCAGTTTCAGCTACCAATAGAAAAGAACAAGGACGAGGATCGCACAAAAAGACTGTACACGATCGTGAAACCTTTCTTGCTCCGAAGGCATAAATCCCAGGTGGCAACAGACCTGCCTGAGAAAATAGAACATGTGCGCTACTGCACCATGTCGGAGAAGCAGGAGGAGGCTTATGAAAAAGTAAAATCGGCCTACCGAGACAAAATCATGACGGAGATCGATGCTGGCGGCATCGGCAAGTCCCAGTTTATGATCCTTCAAGGACTGACCAAGCTGCGACAGATTGCCAACCATCCGCACCTCGCTGATGAAGCCTACGATGGTGACTCGGGCAAGCTGGAAGACATCAGCTACATGATCACCAATGCGATGAACAAAGACCACAAAATCCTTGTTTTCTCGCAGTTTGTCAAGCACCTGAAAATTGTCGGTGGTTATCTTAAAAAAGAAGGCATCAAGTACGCCTATCTCGACGGTAGCACCAAGGACAGGGAGAAGGAGGTCAGCGATTTTCAGACCAACGAAAACATCAAGGTATTTCTCATTTCACTCAAAGCGGGCGGACTGGGTCTCAACCTTACCGAAGCGGAGTATGTATTTCTGCTGGACCCATGGTGGAACCCAGCCATCGAGGCACAAGCGATCGACCGTGCTCACCGGATTGGCCAGACCAAAAAGGTATTTACCTATCGGTTCATCACCAAAAACACAGTAGAAGAAAAGATCATGCAACTCCAGCAAAGCAAGCAAAAGCTGGCATCAGATCTAATCACTACGGAGGAAAGCTTCGTTAAGAACCTGACACGGGATGATTTGGCAGGGCTGCTGAATTAATGTGAATTGTGCTTTAGGGCTCTTATCTTGGCTTTAGAATTATACTTTGCGAATTCCTCCCTTGAGGGAGGTTAGGAGGGTGTTCTTGCGTTTGGATTATTGCTTGACATAATAAACACCCCTTTAATCCCCTCAAGGGGATATTTTCTTTTAACCCACGTTAATTAATCTTCAAACGCTGTGGCAAACATAAATGAAGCCGCGTTTTTGATACGGGTAGAAGGGTATACGCCCTGAGCCTTTGCGATGAGCTTGTAAGCATGGCGATAGTCCGCTTTGTTAAACTCCCTAAGCGCCTGATTGTAGTAGTTGAGGCCTACCATTTGCTTCAGGCTTACAGAATTGTTGATGACCGTTACCTTCTGCTCAGAAGCCTGATCGGATGCAACCCCGGATAGAGCTAGCTCTTCGTTGATGGCCTTCGCATCGCTGAGGACAAAATCCCGTCGTTGTTGGATCTCATCGGGATCACTCACAAACCCATAGATCGCGTCAGTGCTTTCGTACATATACTCACGATCGTCTACATAGACCATAAGGTACACGTGATAGTCGGTTTCCCGGATTTCATAGTTATAACCCAGTTCATCCAAAATCAAGGAATACAAAGTAGTACCTGTTACACAGTCGTATTTCTTGTCAGCAGAGAATAGCTCTCCAAAAGAAACGTACTGTTCGTACTCGCCCAAGAATTTTCGATGGATGTAGTAGAAGGTATATTCCAGGAAGGCCCCGTCTGTTTTGTATTTTGTTTGTTTCTCGATGAGGTGGCCAATGAGGTCTTCGTATCGGTAGTGAACTTCTGACTTATCAAAGCCGTCCGTATGAGTCAAGCCTTCTCTAAGAAACATATCGAGCTTGGATTCCTCCTGGGCTATAACTTCATTCACTGACAATACGCCTGCGAAAAAAATCATCATGCTCAATATTTTCAAAACTCTCTTCACCTTTCCTCTGTTGTTACAAAGTTACTCTTATATTATCTTAATGTTAATTGTTTTCTTGCGATAAACCATGATTTAGATCAATATAATGAATAAAACGGGAGATTTGTATCATATTTTAGGCGTTTCTCAATATTACCTTAATGTTAAGTATGTTAAATAATGTCATTTACTTGAGTAAATTGACTTATTGAATAAGCCCAGAATGAACCCAAAAGAAGTAGAAGAAATCTTTGCCACGCAAAAGGACAGGAGCCTTCAACTCCGTACAGAGCGGATTAGCGAAAGGAGGAAACGGCTAAAAAAACTCAGGCAATGGATCCTGCATAACAAGGCAAGTATCAGAACAGCGCTACTCGAAGACCTAAGAAAATCCGAACCAGAAACGGATCTTTTTGAAATCTATCCCGTCACCGCCGAAATCAACAAAGCCCTACGAAATCTCAAGGAATGGTCAAGGGCCAAAGCCGTCTCGTCAGAGATTACCTATCTCGGTACATCCGCAGCTATTTTGCCTGAGCCCAAAGGCACCTGTCTAATCATCTCGCCCTGGAATTTCCCTTTTCAGCTGACCATCGTACCACTTGTCTCATGTCTTTCAGCAGGAAATACGGCCATTCTAAAACCCTCGGAAGCCACCGGTGCGACCTCTCGACTTATAGGGGAGATGGTTCGAAAAGTATTTAACCCTGATGAAGTGCATGTCGTAGAGGGAGCAGTCGAAGAAACAACCCATCTGCTCAGCCTGCCCTTTGATCATATGTTTTTCACGGGTAGCACTCGGGTAGGCTCCATCGTGATGCAGGCCGCTGCCAAAGTCCATGCCTCATGCACCCTGGAGCTCGGCGGAAAGTCACCCGTAATTGTCGACGAGACGGCCGACATCAAAGATGCAGCTCGAAAAGTCGCCTGGGGCAAGTTCATCAACTGTGGTCAAATCTGCCTGGCTCCCGACTATGTATTTGTCCACAGCAGTCATGCTGACACCTTCAATACAGAGTTGAAAAAAGCCACCCAAGAGATGTTTGGCGGCAGGGAGTCCTTCCGGGACAATCCTGCCTACCCCAGAATGGTCAGCGAAACACATACCCGCAGGATGGACGATCTGGTAGAGGATGTCCTGAAAAACAAGGGCAACGTACTCATGGGCGGCACCCGTGATGTTGACCACAAATACATAGAACCAACCCTTGTCGATGGGTTCGATGACAATGCGAAGGTCTGGAAAGAAGAAATTTTTGGTCCCATCCTTCCAATTCGAGCCTTCGAGGATCTCGACGAAGTGATCCGACATATCAACTCCCTGGACAAGCCCCTGGCGCTTTACCATTTTTCTAAAAGTAAAAAGCACCAAAAACGAATCGCCATTGAGACTTCCTCCGGTAGCTTGGTGGTCAACGATGCCGTGTCGCAACATTCCCATCCCAATCTTCCTTTTGGTGGTGTAGGGGCCAGCGGTACCGGAAAATCGCATGGATACCAGGGATTTTTGGAGTTTTCACATCAGAAGGCGGTAATGAAGCAGCGCGTGGGCTATACCATGCCGCAGATTTTTTACCCTCCTTACACGGGATTTGCCAAGTGGCTCATGAGCGTACTTATCCGTTGGTTTTGATCAATTGACCTTCTTATTCTCATAGATGAGCTTACCTCTCTCATCCCACTCTCGCACGATGTACGGCACAAACTCATCATCGAAGGCCGTCTTGGCATATTGAATCTCCCGTTTCCTTCGGTTTTTCAGATCATAAAACTCTCTCCAAATCCCGACCCGTTTGTCAAACTGGTACTCTCCCACTGCCGCCAGGTTGCCACTTTCGTGAAACGCATAATAATAGCCCTCCTTCTCTCCGTGCTGAACAGGGATCACCTCCATCAGCTCCTTTTTCTCTTTATTGTGGTAGGCAACTTTAGATTCCTTGGGCCAGCCCTTGTAGTACTTTTCCTTATCCATGAGAATGTCATGACGGTTCCACTGCATCCAGCGGCCGTGCTTTACGCCAAGGTAAAAAATGCCCTCTTCTATGAGTAGATCACCTCTAAACCTTTTGTACGGGCCATGCAATATGGCTGCATAGTCCTTGTCAAACTTTCGCGACTTAGTGATGGTCTTTTTCTTGAAGTCATACCAATAGATGTCCCTTACATAGGGAATAGGATCCTCGTATACTTTCAGGTAATTGAACCAAACCATTTCACGCTTATCACCATATCCCTTGCTGACAAATCCTTTTCGCGTTTTCCGACCGTAGTAGAAATTCTTCTTCTTTTTCTTCTTCTTAGGCTCAGCTTCGATCTCTTCCTCCTCGGCATCCAGGTCTATGGTCAGCGGTGCCTCATACTCAATGGCTGTAAAGATCACATCGTCACTCACATCGGCCTGCGCCAATAAAGTGATGGGACTAAGAAAAATAAGTAAGATGATGCAATGTTTCATACCGGCAATAACGACACGACGCCAAATATAATATTTGAAATAAAGATTGGACGGGAATTTTTGATCAAATGCAAATCAAGTATCGTGGAAGTCAAATAAGGATGGGGTTTGATGGTGTCATTTCTCCTCGAAATGAAAATCACACAACAGGATAATCCTTAGAGACCAAAAATATCAAGCAGAATGCAATCCTTTAAACGTACTTTTTCATTCATTCCTTTCAATAGTTCTACCCCCAATTTCACCTACCTTCTTTGTCTTGAAACAAAGAAGCAAAATTCAAGGCTGCAAGCCAATGACTAAATTTCAAGCTTGATTGAATACAAATCACGAAACTCGCTACGCTCAAACAGCGTGATTTATTCTATACATTCCTGGCTTGAAATTTTTAACGTCATTTGCTCAAGGCCATTTTTGGATGAGCGAACAGCGCGCTGGCCAGCCAAAATACCCGGGCGTGGGATGGGCGGTGCGGCTGATAGGTGATTATTTTGGCTTGATTTTTTGGTTCTTTTTCTTCTAAGGAAAAAGAACATGAAAAACGTAGATGATTAAAACGCAAATCAAAGAGGTAAAATGCTACTAGAAAATTGGAATTAACATATCATTACCCCCTCCTCAAATGATACGCCTTGGGCTGAGTGAAAGCACGGATGCCCTGAGCGGACAAGGTTGAACCAAGTCCTGAATTCTTACGACCGGACCAGGGAACATTGGGGCTGACACGATCGCAGCAGTTCCAGTAGACCGTGCCGGTGTCCATTTCATCAAAGACCCTTTGAGCACGAGATTCATCGCTTGAAAAAACTGCGGCAGTCAAGCCATACTCAGTGTCTTTCATCAAGTCTATGGCCTCTTCGTCAGAACTCACTTTTTGAATCCCAATCACCGGGCCAAAAGACTCGTCCTTCATGATCTTCATCGAGTGGTTCACATTGACCAAAACGGTAGGCTCGTAGAAATAACCAATCCCCCGAATTGCGTCTCCCCCGCACTTTCGTTCGGCTCCTTTGTCCAGTGCATCCATAACCTGATCATCCAAGGTAGCAATCTGCTGTGGACGGGTCAAAGTACCGATGAAGGTGTCTTCTTTCATTGGATTCCCCATCTTGTAGGATTTCACTTCTTTGACCAGTTCGTCCACAAATTCATCATAAATTTTCTCATGCACGTAGATGCGCTCTACTGCGCAGCAGCTCTGTCCGTTGTTGTAGAAAGCCCCTTCGGCAGCATTGATGGCGGTTTGCTTAACATCTGCCACATCGTCCATTACATACAGGGGATCTTTTCCTCCTAACTCCAACTGCACCGGCACCATTTTATGTGTTACAGATTTCAGTATGTGCAATCCGGTGGCATATGAACCGGTAAAGAAGTATCCATCCAAATCCGAATCCAGCAGATGCTGACCTACTTCACTCCCGCCAATCACAGCTTGAAAGACATTTCCGGGCACCCCTGCTTTGATGAGGTATCGTTCAAATTCCTTTCCGGTCAGAGAAGCAAATTCTGATGGCTTGTAGAGCACGGCATTACCTGCCACGAGGGCATAGAGAAAGACATTGTAGCCCACGTTGTACGGGAAGTTCCAGGCGGAGATATTGGCGATAACGCCCAGTGGTTCGTAACGAATCTTTTCTATGGTTGCCCCTTCTGAGACAATCGTCTCCTCGGCAAGCCATTTTTCAGCATTTGCCTTTAGGTGCTCGATGCGATTGTGGGCACCGTTTATTTCGTTGAAGGATTGCTGGAGGGGTTTGCCTGTTTCGGAGGTGAGGATTTTAGCCAGCTCCTCCTTGTTTTCTAAAATCAGTTCCCCAAACCTTATGATGCAATCAAGCCGTTCTTTTACAGACTTCTTTGCCCATTGTTTTTGACCCTGGCGAAGGGTGTAGAGCTTTCCCTCAATAGACTGCTGAGTATCTTCAACAATGTCTGCTAGAGTCTCTTCGGTAGCGGGATTGATGATTTTCATTGTTCTTTTTTACAATGCTCCAAAAAAGCGTCATACAACAAATCTGCATCAATCAACTCTTCGCCCAACGTATGGGTAAACTCCGGGTGCCACTGCACGCCCATCACCTTGCCCTCCGGGGCCTTGCTATAGCCAAAAGCCTCTATCAGTTCATCATCCGACATGGCGTAAACCTCAAGATCTTTCCCCAATTTCTTCACCGACTGATGGTGAACTGAGTTGACATGCGGGTGCTTCTCCCCGGCATAGATCCGATCCAGGATTTTGCCTTTCTCAAAGTAGATTTCGTGCTTCACACTATCGTACTGCTCAGCTGATCGATGTTCCCGGCTTTCTGTTTTTTGAGTCATCGTATCCTGGTAAAGCGTCCCACCGAAATACACATTCATCAACTGAAAGCCCCGGCAAATCCCCAAAACGGGCTTCCCTTTTTTGATTGCATAGTCCAGTATGTCCATTTCGTAAAAATCACGATACGGATCTCCATGCCAGTGCCCGATGGGTTCCTCACCATAAGTTTGAGGCGCAATATCCGATCCTCCCTGAAGGACAATCCCGTCCATTTCGTCTAGGATATGGTGCTGAATTTCTTCCTCCACATCCGGGATCATCACCGGTAATATTCCTTTTCGGGCCAGGTATCGCGCCATGTCGTTTTCCACATAGCTCAAGGTCTTCGGCCCAAAAACCGGACGATCCGGGTTGGGGTATTCAAAGCAAGCCGATATCCCAATCTTGATCATTTGAGTGCTTTGGTATAGAGTTTTAAAAAATCTTCTTTACTCACTGGTTTTGGATTGCCGGGCAGGCAAAAATCCTGGGTAGCCAATTCAGCCAACGGTTCGATGTGTTCTTCTTTGACTTGAAGAGGAGTCAGTGTTTTAGGTAAGCCAATATGATCATTGAGGTCAAACAGATGATCTACCACCCTTTCTCCCTTTTTGGTTCCCAAGCCCAGAGCGATCGCCATGGCATCAAATCTTTCTTCGAAACCATCATAGTTGTATTCCATTCCGTATGGCAAGTTCACGGCATTGGCTAGGCCATGGTGTGTATCGAGCAGACTCGACAATGGATGCGCCAGGCTGTGTACGATCCCCAGTCCTTTTTGGAAAGCCACAGCCCCCATCAGTGAAGCCAAAAGCATTTTTGCACGTGATTCGAGCGTAGGCTTATGAGTAGCGTCCTGCAAAGAATCAGCAACCAATGCAATCCCTTCCAAGGCGATCCCATCGCACATCGGATGAAAACCATTGGCCAAATAAGCCTCCATGTTGTGTGTCAGTGCATCCATCCCGGTAGCGGCCGTCACAAATGGAGGAATATCCATAGTAAGCATCGGATCGGCAAACACTCGCTTTGCCAGGAGTTTTGGGCTGAATAAGACTCTTTTCTTTTTGGTTTCGTCTTCTGAGATCACCGCAGAACGGCCTACCTCACTACCTGTACCCGCTGTAGTAGGCACTGTCACAAAGTGCGGTATCTCTTCAGTGACGTAAGCATCCCCTCCAATAAGGTCATCATAGTCGAACAAGTCATGCTTGTGATTGACTCGAAGTGCTATGGCCCGAGCCACATCCAGGGGAGAGCCTCCACCTATCCCAACAATGGAATCCCGATGGGTTTCATGATAGTGATCTCCACCTTTGAGTACATCGGACTTCACCGGGTTTTTACTCACCTCAGAAAAAACCTCCACACTCAAACCATTAGCCGTTAGGTCATTGATGATCTCCTCAAAAAATGGCAGGCCCCGTACCAGTGGATCCGTTACCAGCAGCGGCTTGTCTAAGCCTTCACTTTTTAAATATCCAGGTAATTCCTTGATGGCACCTGCGCCAAACCGGATCGGGGTGGGGAAATTGTATTGGTAAATCCGGTTGAAGTCTATCTCTTTCACTGCTTAGATAATTTCAAAATATCTCTTTCTTTCCCAGTCGGTCACATGCTTGCTGTATTCGCTCCACTCCCAGTCCCGGGTTTTGGTAAAATGCCCTACGAACTCCTGACCAAATAGTTCATCTGCCAGGTCGGATGACCGCATAAACTCCGTGGCATCCTTGAGACTGCCGGGAAGCAGGCCGTTTTTCAAATCCTCATACCCGTTGCCGATTGTCATTGGCACATCCAGCTTCATGTTTTTTTCAATACCATATAGTCCGCTGGCCAGACATGCGGCCATAGCCAGATACGGATTTACATCGGACCCGACCACCCGGGCTTCCAGTCTTGCTGATTTTTCTCCTGTTGGCAGGGCTCTTAAGGCAGTCGTGCGGTTGTCGATTCCCCAAGTCAACGTAGTAGGTGCCCATGCTCCTACCACCAATCGTTTAAAACTGTTGATGTTTGGCGCATACATGGGGAGTATGTGAGGGAGGCAATGCAGCTGCCCGGCAATGTAGCTCCGCATCAGGTAGCTAATGGAATTGTCCTCATTTGCATCGAAAAACAGGTTCTTCTTTCCTTCATCGTCCCAAAGGCTTTGATGCACGTGCCCGCTGCACCCGGGAAGCTCGGCAGATTGCTTGGCCATAAAGCTTGCCATAATGCCGTGTTTGTTGGCAATTTCCTTTACGCCCGACTTGAAGAGCACCGCCCGGTCTGCCGCTTCCAACAGGCCGCTGTACTGAATGGCTGCTTCGAATACTCCAGGCCCTGTTTCGGTATGCAACCCTTCCAGTGGCACTCCAAATTGTCCCAGCAATTCAAACAGGTCATGAAAATAGGCACTGTTTTCTGAAGCTCTCAATATTGAGTAGCCAAACATGCCGGGGGTCAACGGATGGGGCTGCTGAAAGCCTCTCTCGGACAACTGGCTACCGTTTTCACGAAAGTTGAACCACTCAAACTCCTGAGAGAACATGGGGGTGTAGCCCATTTTTTCAGCTTTCGCCATGATTTTTTTCAGCAAGCTCCTGGGACAAGCCGGGAAGTCATTGCCTTTGTCCTGGCTGAAATCACCCAGAAAAAAAGGCACATCATCCTCCCACGGGACCTTTCGAAAAGTTTCGATATCTATTCTGGCCTGGGCATCGGGAAACCCTGTATGCCATCCGGTCACATCTACCTCGTCGTACAAGGCGTCGGCCATATCCCACCCAAATACCACATCACAAAACCCAAACCCCGACTCCAAAGCGGAAAGGAATTTATCCCGGTGCATGTATTTGCCTCTGAGCACACCATCGATGTCCGTCACGGCGACCTTGACCTTCGTGTGAGGACTTTCCTTGATCCAGTCGATTATTTCTTCTTTTTTCATCACAGGAGATTTGGATAGGAAATTAGTGCTTTTTGCTAACAAACAAAACGAACAGAATATACGAACCTAACATTATCCCAAAATAGATCAGCCCCAATTGCATATTGTAAATCGTCATGGCCACTAGCGAAAAGGTTGCAATCACCAAAGCCAGTGCCGGGAAGATAGGATACATGGGCACCCTAAAAGGTCGCTCCATTTTGGGCTCCTTTTTGCGCAAGGCAAAAAACGAAAGCATCGACACAATGTATAGGGTCAAAGCCCCGAAGCAAGCAATCGTAATGATCTCACCCGTCTTACCGGTAAAGAGCGCGACGATTCCTATGAGCATATTTACCACCAAAGCATTGGCTGGGGTTTTGAAATTGGGCTGAACCTTTCCCATCAATTTTGGCGCGTAGCCCATACGACCAAACTCAAAAGTTGACCTACCAGCCGCCAGGATGATCCCATGGAATGAAGCGATCAAACCCAGTAGTCCAATCCCCACAAGAAGTTTGTACAAGAAATGCCCACTATGCACCACTTGAGCCATTGCAAGGGGAAGAGGAGAATCTGATGCTTCAGAGCTTCCCTCAGGATACACAACAGCCTCCCACCCGGCCACTCCTACTGCGGACGAAAAAGTCAGAATACATAGCAATGTCAAAGTCAGGATTGCATTTCCAAATCCAATCAAAATACTTTTTTGAGGGTTAACGGCCTCCTCCGCCACATTGGCGACTCCTTCGATCGCCAGGAAAAACCAAATAGCAAATGGGATCGCTGCAAACGCTCCCTGAAACCCGTTGGGCATAGGGTTGATGGCAAGATTGGAAAACTGAAACTCCGGGAGGGTCACTCCGGCGAAAATTAACAATTCGATCACCGCGAGTACGGTGATGACCAATTCGAACGAAGCAGCAATACGCACACCCAAAATATTGATTGTAGTGAAAATGAGGTAAGCTGACACAGCAAATACCATCGTATCGACGGAAGGATAGACGAGATTGAGATAGGCGCCGATGGCCGCCGCTATCGCCGGCGGTGCGAATATGAACTCGATATTTTGTGCCATTCCTGCCACAAATCCCAGGTGCTTTCCCAATCCCCGGTCTGCATAGTCAAAAGCACCTCCGGCCTTGGGAATGGCACACGCCAACTCCGTATAGCTGAACGTAAACGTCACATACATGATGATGATGAAAAATGTAGCGATCGCCAATCCGTAGGTTCCGCCCTCAGCCAAGCCCAGGTTCCAGCCAAAGTACATGCCTGAGATCACATAGCCTACACCCAGCCCCCACAGCATCAGCGGGCCTAAAGTCTTTTTTAGTTGGTTGTTTTCCATTTTAGAAAAATAGTGAATCATCTAGTCAAAGACTATATTCGGACTATATCCGTTTAAAAAACATGAGATTTCCTGCCACCATCCTGATTATACTTTTCGTCCAGAGCTCACGTGCTCAGACCTTTGAAGAAAAACTTTCTGCTGCTGCCCTATCGCTTACCCAACAAACCGTAGAATACGACCCAAGCTATTTCTCTATCCCCTATCCAAACGGAGATGTGCCTGAAGGAAAAGGCGTCTGTACGGATGTGGTGATCCGGGCTTATAGAAAGCTGGGAATCGACCTGCAAAAAGAAGTGCACGAAGACATGGTTGCCAACTTTGACCTCTATCCTAAAATCTGGGGGCTCACCCGCACCGATAAGAATATTGACCATCGCAGGGTTCCCAACTTAATGACCTACTTTTCCCGAAAGGGGATAGAAAAGCCCATCACTCAAAACCCTGAGGACTATGTACCGGGGGATATTGTCTGCTGGAACCTTGGCGGGGCTATTACACACATTGGCATCGTAGTAAATAAAAAATCAACCGATGGATTGAGGTATCTGATCGTGCATAATATCGGTGGTGGCCAAGTGCTGGAAGACATGCTTTTTGACTACAAAATAATTGGACACTATACCTGTCAATAATGGGTAAAAGTTTTAAATTAACCGAAAGCAATGATTATGAAAATGCGTCTTTTATTTAAGCTGATTCCTGTGCTTATCATAGTGGTCTCATGCAATAGGGCACGGACCGGTGACCCTGGGCAATTCAATGGAAACTACATTGTAGGAGATCAGTCCGCGATTGTTTTCCCTCAATACGAATCATATGAGATAGAATTTCAAACCAGTGCAGAGCCTATCTTATTCTTTTTTGAGAAAAAAACAGCCGACAGCCTCTATCGTTACAACTCGGACGACGAATCGATGTATTTTCTTATGGAAGAAGGGCACAAAAAGGGCATGTTTTATGAAGTCAATGAGCCGCCAATGGTTGTGCTCAAAGAACAATAGAATGTTGTCTTGTAATTTTTTATCATTTTCATCGCCTGTCTTGGGTCGAATCCCTAATATTGAGCCTTTAAAATTTTAGTTACATGATCCGAAAAATATTATCCGCTTTAGTCATAGGTATCGTATTGGCCAACCCTGCGTTCAGTCAAAAAAAGGAGGGTCCCAAAATCAATAAACTGATGGTCATCGTGCTGGTTGACAATATCGAAAACAGGATCACATTAGAAGACGAACTAAAATATACCTTTGGTGACTATGGAGTCACCGTACTGCCCAGCCATAAAACTGCACTAAAAAATCGCCGGAAGCATACAAAGCAAGGAGTTCTCGAAGTATGCAAAAAGAATGGAGTAGATGGAGTGCTTGTAGTAAAACTCTTGGACGCTGAACAAAAAAACAGCTATTCATACAATCAACGGACTCAATACACCGGCGGGGCTAGTGGCACTGCAACGAGCAGCGGGGTGGTCATTGCCGGAGGACAGACTTACTCGTGGGGTGAATATGCCTATGGAAATTATTTTGATACTGTGAGTTCTACCAAAATTGTAGTTCAATCTGATATTCATCACATTACCGATGGGCACGAAGACTCTAAGATCCTGTTTGTTGACAATACGAAGTTCCAGGTAGGCGATGTGGAGGAGGCCATCGGAAAATTCGCTAAGAAACTCACAAAGAAGGTAGTTAAAAAGAAAGTGCTCGTTCGGGAATAATTAAAGACTCATAGCGAGCTCAAACCCTTCCCTGATTGCTCGTTTCGCATCCAACTCACCGGCCAGTTTCGAGCCGCCAATTAATGAATAAGGGATGTTTGCTGACTTCAGTCCTTCTTCCAGATCTGTATTGGACACCTGACCGGCACACAGGATTATATTATCCACTGCCAACACTTTAGCATCCTCACCTACTCTGATGTGCAATCCCTCATCGTCGATTCGTTCGTATGAAACTCCCGTGACCATCTCCACATTTTTCTTAGTCAAAGCTGCCCGATGAATCCATCCGGTAGTCTTTCCTAATCCTGCCCCCATTTTAGACTTCTTTCGCTGGAGAAGGTAAATCTTTCGCACTGGAGTGGCATCGGTCATTGGAGATACACCTCCCCGCTCTGTCAGTGTTTGGTCCACGCCCCATTCCTTAAGAAATTCGGCGGTGGTCACTGGCTCAACAGGATCTATCGTCAGATACTCGGCTACATCAAACCCTATCCCCCCGGCACCTACAATCGCAACGCTGTCTCCTACAGGCTTCTTGTGAAATAGCACATCCACATAGCTCAGCACACTGGCATGATCCTGTCCAACAATCTTTGGATCTCTGGGCTTCACCCCAGCGGCCAGCACGACATAATCGAATGCTCCAGACTGGATTTTTTTTAAATCCGCTCTTTCACCAAGCTGTAAATCAACCCCATACTTATCTATTTGTGACTGATAATAGCGTAGTGTCTCGTGAAACTCCTCCTTGCCGGGAATGGTCTTGGCCATATTGAATTGCCCCCCAATTTGATCACTGGCTTCAAACAAAGTCACATGATGCCCCTTCTTTGCTGCTGTAGTAGCAAAAGACAATCCTGCAGGCCCGGCACCTATGACCGCTACTTTTTTGATCGATTGAGATTGTTCCCAAGTATATTTTGATTCTTCGCAAGCGATGGGGTTCACCAGGCAGGAAGCCGTTTTATTTTTAAACACATGATCAAGGCAGGCTTGATTGCACGCAATGCATGTATTGATCTCATCTGACCTATTCTCCAGGGCCTTATTCATAAATTCACCATCCGCCAAAAACGGACGGGCCATCGACACCATATCTGCATAACCGGAGCTGAGAATCTCTTCCGCTTTTTCAGGAGTATTTATCCTGTTGGTCGCAACGAGCGGAATACCTACCTCTCCTTTCATCTTTTTGGTAACCCAACTATAAGCTCCCCTGGGTACCATAGTGGCTATGGTAGGTACTCGCGCCTCATGCCACCCGATACCGGTATTGATCAAATGGACACCCGCTTTTTCGACTCTTTTGGCCAACTCCACAATTTCCTCCCAGGAGCTTCCGCCTGGGATCAGGTCAAGCATCGACAGTCGATAGATCAATATGAAATCATCACCGACCGACTCTTTCACAGCTTCAATTATTTCTAAAGGAAATCGCATCCGGTTTTCATAGCTCCCACCCCATTTATCGGTTCGCTTATTCGTGTGCTCTACCAAAAACTCATTGATAAGGTACCCCTCAGATCCCATGATCTCCACACCGTCATAGCCTGCCTCCCGGGCCAGATAAGCCGAATTGGCGAAAGCCCTTATCGTTTTTTTCACGCCTTTGGCAGAAAGTTCAAAAGGTTTAAATGGTGTAATGGGAGACTTGATTGCCGATGGTGCTACATTCAGAGGATGGTAGCCGTATCTCCCGGCATGGAGAATCTGCATGCATATCTTTCCCCCCTCATCATGCACTGCTCGTGTTACAACCTCGTGCTTCTTTGCATGACTTTTCCTCGTCATTCGGGCTGAAAACGGCTTAACCCAGCCCGCTCGATTAGGAGCAATCCCTCCGGTCACGATCAGGCCCACGCCACCCCGGGCGCGCTCAGCGTAATAGAATGCCAACCGTTCGAATCCTCCACGAATTTCCTCCAACCCTGTATGGATCGACCCCATAAGGGCTCGGTTTCTGATTTGGGTAAATCCCAAATCCAAGGGTTCAAACAAATTAGGGTATGGAGACGAACTGCTGATGATTCGGAGCTAATGTTTCCTGAATATCACCATTTTTCAGACAATTAGGAAATCCCTATGCTACTTCTTGGATCGTACCGAATACAAGACACCCGCTATTACTATCAATGTCCCGATTCCCTGCAACAGGAAGATTTGCTCATCCAGAAATATTGAAGCCAGGATGATTGTAGAGATAGGCCCAAAACTTCCCACAATCGAAAAGTTAGGTGCACCAATCTGCTTAATGGCAAATGACACCATATAAGAAGGTATGATTGTCGACACTACTGCCATAAGCAAACTATACCAATAGACAGGTGCCGGGTAGTCCAAAAGATGATCGACAGGAAGCTTCAAACCAAAATGTATCACTACACATGCACAGGATATGATCATCGCATATGATGTAAACCGCACTGCTCCAAATTTTGGGATTAGCCAGCCGCTCCCTGTCAGGTACCCTGCATAACAGATCGCACTGAGCAGTATGAGCCCACCTCCTAGTAGCACCTCACTACTTCCTACATTGATATCGTTATAAAAGGCCACAACCAAGCCTGTGTATGTCACCAATATGGCGACAATCTGTGCGCGGGTAATCTTAATCTTCAGAAACAGATTTGAGAAAATGATGACCAATGTAGGATAAACAAACAAAACCAACCGTTCGAGACTGGCCTTGATATACTCCAGTCCCCAAAAGTCAAAAAGACTGGCTAGGTAGTATCCAATAAAACCAAAGCCAACCATCCAAAGCCAATCTCTGAGTTTTATTTGTTGGTCGGTATGTTTTGAAGAGTACACGATTGCCACCACGATATAAAATGGAAGCGCAAACACCATCCTCAGCAGTAGCAGGCTTAGATAATCAATGTCGTATTCAAAGGCGAGTTTGACAATAACGGCCTTGGCTGAGAAAAAAACGACGCCAAAGAAGGCCAAAATGTAGCCGGTTAGCGTTGATTTTGAGTTGGATTTCATAGAGGACGTGAAATAAGTCCATATAATCATGAAATCGTGCAATTTTGGTTGATTTTTTATTGCACTATTCCAATAATCAGTTGTATTATTTATTTTGATATTTTGTCGACTCGGTCAAACGTCGAATGTAATCGATGAATAGCTGGGAATATTTCGACGAAAAAAGTATCTTAAAGAAGTTGTGTGGTTACAATCTCCTGTAATTTAGTATCAAAATAGACAATGCCTCCAGTACTATGTACTATCGGCTATGTCCGTAAATAGAAAGCAATGAAGAATTTAGTTATAATAGCATTACTTATTTGGACTCCACTTTTATCCCTCGCTGGTTCCAATGATGCCGTACTAGTCACTGGTAAGGTCATCGACAATGCAACAAAAGAACCATTGCCATTTGCCAATATTGTGTATCATCAACAAGGTACAAGCACCAACCCTGATGGTGAGTTTATCATGTTGATAGAAAACATTGAAGACGATCATTCACTGTTGGTTAAATTCATAGGCTATGAGTCCATGACCGTGGATCTCAATGCACAAACTAAAGACCTGACTATTCGATTGGATAAATCAACTCAGTTTTTAGAAAACCTGACTGTGTATTCAGCCGAGCAGATCATGAAAGACGTGCACAACTACCGTCAGATCAACTATGAGTTTGAGAGTCAGTCACTCTCTACTTATTATAAGGAAAGTGTAAATGCCCCTAAGCAGTGTGTTTATCTGGCAGAAGGGATTTTTGACATCTACCTTCCGACTATTTATAGTAAGGAAAGCACCGTAATTAGTGCTAAGAAAACCAGGAAAAAAGAATTTGTCTCATTGGACAAACTTGGTATTCCGATGTTTAATGGACATGCCAGTGACATGATCGAAAGTGCCACTCGACGTGAGGATAGCTTCCTGGATCGCAGCCAAATGGAAAACTATGTATATAGCAAAGAAGAAGTAACCGAATATGATGGTAAGGAAGTCTATATCATCAAATTCGAACCTCGTAACAAAAAAGGAAACGCACGAGGTACTCTTTACATCGATACTGAATCAAAGGCCCTGATCAAAGCAGAATACTTCCCAATTCTTGAAAATCAGTATTTCTGGACCAATGTGATGTGGACTGAGGAATACATTGAAGTTGATGGAACCTGGTACATTCATCGCGTATCGTATGCGGGTAGCTGGGATCACTTCGGTAAAACCTTTACCTACGATGCTTTGCTGGTAGTTACTGATTTTGCCCAAACATCTGATGACGCACAAGTGACCAATGCCATCGACAAACAAGCGATATTCTTTAATGAGGCGGGTGATTTTGATGACAACTTCTGGGAAGAATACAACTACATCAAGCTTTCGCTTAAAGAGAAAAACTCCCTGGTACAGGTCGGTCAGTAATTAAAAAAACACTAAACAAAAAAGGGTGATTCTAATCGAATCACCCTTTTTTGTTCTTCAGTTGGCTGAAATTTAAGTTGCGTAGTTGCTCAACATAACCGGCATCACCAACATAAGCAAATCTTCATTTTCGCTGAGATCAGCAGGAACAATTAGTCCTGCTTTGTTAGGCTCGGACAGCTTCAGCGTTACGTTTTTAGAATCCACGTTGGCAAGTAGCTCGATCAGGAACTTTCCGTTGAAACCGATCTCTATATCGCCACCATTGTGATCACAAGAGAGTCGCTCATTCGCTTCGTTTGAAAAGTCCAGATCCTCGGAAGATACGACCAACTCACTGCCCGTTATCTTCAACCTAACCTGATGCGTTGTTTTGTTCGCATAAATGGATATCCTCTTGAGCGACCCTAAGAACTCAGATCGATCTATGGTCATTTCATTATCATTGTTCGCAGGAATCACATTTTCATAATCCGGGAACCTTTCATCGATCAACCTGCAGACCATCTGCACTCCATCAAATCGGAAGAACGCATTTGAGACATTGTACTCTACGCTCACATTGGTGTTTTCGCCTGGCAAAATCGCCTTGAGTAAAGTCAGCGCTTTCCTTGGAATAATCATACTCGCTCCATCCTCAGATGCGATATCCACACGTCTGTATCGAATCAATCTATGACCATCAGTCGCTACGAATGTAGTATTGGTATCAGAGAGGTTTAAAAACACCCCCGTCATCGCGGGCCGTAGCTCATCATTACTAGTAGCAAGGATGGTGTTGGTGATGGCGTGGCCCAGCACCTGTGATGAAATATTTACAGAGCTTCCATCAGATACCGTGGGCACCTTAGGAAAATCCGTAGCATTTTCTCCAGCCAATTTGTACTTACCATTGTCTGAGTTGATCTCAATGCTGTAAGTATCTTCGTCAATGGTGAAGGTAATAGGCTGCTCAGGGAGATTTCTTAGCGTCTCCAAAAGTATTTTTGAGGGAACGGCAATGTTGCCATTTTCTTTGGCCTCCACTTCCAACTCGGTGATCATGGAAGTCTGTAAATCGGAAGCTGTAACGGTCAGTTTTCCGTCACTAATTTCAAAAAGGAAATTTTCTAAAATGGGAACTACAGGGTTGGTAGTAATTACTCCGTTGATCGCAGAAAGCTGCTTCAACAGATATGAAGAGGAAACTATGAATTTCATTCGGGTGGTTTAAAGTCTAACTTAACACATGAAAAAGCAAAGCAGGAGTGCTGCTTTGAATCAGCCAAAGTTAATGATAAAAACCAAATTTTAAAGTGGGAATGAATATACCCTTCTGAGAAACTGACGGAATTATTGTGCTTTGAAATCCTGACCTGATTTCAATAGGGAATTCATTCGATTTTCATCAATCACGATCATCTGATTTTGCTGATCCGAGAGTAAATAAAACCGCTCCGTAGGAATCTTGGGATACACGAGTAGCTCAACATTTTTGTGAATGTTTATGTCGGAGACCTTAATCTTCACAATTGCCTTCGCGTTGAGGAGACTATCATATTTTGGAAATTGCCCCGGCTCCAAAAAGTCATTGTGTTGAAACCGCTCGTACTGATTCAAATAGGACATCAATACCATCGTATCAAGTGCATTCACTCCTTTGACATTTATAAAGTCATTGGCATACGCAATGGATAAATCCTCTTTTGAATCATCTAAATATTCGATGCTCAACCCTTGCAGAGATCGCCATGTTGACGAAAAAAGAACACGATCCCGCCATTGGTTTTTTGTCAGTTCAAACACGCCCGATAGATAATTGTCATAACCCGGTATGGACACCAGGAATATTTCGCCCAGGTCTTGGGTGGCGAAATAGGACTGAGTTTTGGAAGGATTCCCTCCTACTACCAGGTTCAGGTCAGATCCACCCATTAACCGAACTTCTACTCCGTTTTGCTGGAGCTCGGTTCTCACTTCACCAATATCTGCGGCACTCACCGGCCTGACCACCTCTACCCTGCTCATTATGGCGTTAAGGATTTTGATCAACGCTGGATCGGCCTTCAACGAGCCGTCAATGATCCAACGATCCCCCTTTCTTTCAATCTGAATTTGATCCGTTCCTTTTTGTAAGATCAAACCGGTGATCATACTTGTATCCTGTACCTGAAATCTTTGCAAATCAACATCGGCTGAGGTATTCTCACTGTCGGTAAAGGCCAGAACGATGGATATCACCACCAAAACACTTAGTAGGACGATATGGGCTTTAAGCTGCTTCATGGTTTTCCATATTTTCTCCTACGAATCTGCCCCCTGACTACTCCAAAAATCACCAGAACAAAAATGGGGAGACCCAGATTGAGAATCTGCCAATACAATTTATCATTGGCAACCTTTACCTTGTCCAGTGGTCTCAACCGTACGGTCTTCACTTTTGCGGATATAAGCCCCGTGCCATCCGTTATCAGGTAGTCAATCGCATTTTTCACAAAGTCTTCATTGGCAAAATCCGACTGACTATAAGGGCTTTGCCCAAGCGCCATCGGTTCACCGCTCTGCAGGTCAAATTCATTGCGGATCATGTCACCGTCAGCACACACAACAATGGAGGTGGGTACGCTGGACTCCCTAAAAGCCCCTTTATTAATACCCTCAGGTAGGACTCGGTTTTTGTACAGAGAGGTGAAATTTCCTGAAAGCAGATAGGACACCACCTTCGGCCCTGCGTCAAATCGGGCTGGATCGAGATTTTTCTGCAATTCGTTGAAGGAAACCTTGACCGGTGGCTGAGACACAAGCGAATATTGAGATGTGGTGAGCAGTGGGGTTTTGGTCACACCTTCTGCCTTGACAGTATCCATTGTGGAGGCGAATTTCATTGAGACTGCGTCCAGGTTTTTGACGATCGGGTGACTGCCAAAGTTGTTGACAATAGGGAAAAATGGCCATGGCAGCATACGAATCTGCGGTTGGTCACCCATATAGCCGGCCACCACCGGATATTCGCCGCACACTACATCCTGCACAAAATCCTTATTGATACGCACCCCATACCGAAAGAGCAGATCATCAAGCCCCAGCTCATAAGGAAATGCATAGGTACCCTCACCACTGGCACTGTCCATGTTCACTCTCAAGGCATCCACAAAAAACAGGGTCTTGCCTCCACTCATGATGTACTGATCAATCTTATACTTTTCCTTTTCGGTAAAGGCTGTCGTAGGTTTTGGGAAAACCAGAACATCATAGGTATCCAGAGGGCTTTGATTATTCAATTCCACTTTGTACAAATTGAATTTCGATTGGATTGCATAGGTCAATCCTGCCAGGTTTAATGAATCCGGCTCTCCGTATCCCTGCACCAAGCCTACATTCTTTCTTCTATCACTTGCGAGTTGCTGAATGGCATTGGCCAACTCAAACTCCACGCCCTCGATCGACTGGTTCAATCGCTCTTCAGCGGTGGACATCCTGTTGCCTTTGAGCAATGTCACGGGCAGTTCCCTGCCATAGTATGAAACCATAGCAGCAGGGAAGATCAGTTTTTCCGTTTTGTTGCCGTTTTCGGTAAAGGACAAATTGGTTGGCTGAAGGCCTTTAGCCATGAGTGAGCGATAATATTCGTTGCGGGCTTTGGTACTGGAAGCAATCGACGGATCGATGAACCGATAGACGACCTGTCCATCTGAAAAGTAGTCAAACTGATCCAGTGTATTGGCGATGCCCTCTCGCAACCTTTTAAACCCACTAGGCATTTCACCCTCAAGGTATACATCGACATAGACTGTCTCCTGCAGATCGCTTAGCAGATTTTTGGTAGGCTCACTCAAAGAATGCCGTTTTTCTTCTGTCAGATCCCAACGTATTGGAAATCGATCCAACAACTGATTAAATACCACCAAAAACATGATGCCAATGGCCAACTCCAATATGTCCTTAGCTTTCTTTATTGCCATTTTCTGGAAGAGATGATGATTTGCGTAAGCAAAATGAAAAAGGCAGAAACACTAAGAAAATAGGAGACATCTTCCAGATCAATCAGTCCACGACTGAGCGAGTTGTAGTGAAATATCATGCTGGATTTCTCCAGAATAAGAGAAAGCCCTCCCCACGTGTCGATGGCTGCCACCGAGTTCAATCCGCTGTACAGAAGGAAGCACAGAAAAACTGACAGCACAAAAGCCACCACCTGATTTTCAGTCAGGGAAGAGGTGAAAACCCCTATCGCTACAAACGAAGCCCCAACCAGCAACAACCCAATGTAGGAACCTACCGACCCGGATATATCCATATTGCCCACGGGATTGCCCAACTGATATACCGAATAGAAATAAAGCAATGTTGGCAGCAAGGCCAGGCTGACCAGCGACCATCCCGCCAAAAACTTACCTAATATGACATGAATAGACTTTACAGGTTTGGTATAAAGCAGCTCAGCCGTCCCCGTTCTTTTCTCCTCAGAGAAAAACCTCATGGTGATCGCCGGCACCAAAAACATAAATACGAATGGGCCGGTATTGAACAAAGTGTTGAGCTCGGCATAGCCATAGTCCAAAATGCTGCTTTCGGGAAACACCCACATCAGCAAGCCGATGGTCGTCAGAAACACCGCTATCACGATGTAAGCGATCAGTCCATTCAGATAGCTATTGAACTCTTTTATAAAAATAGCGATCATGCCTGCGACTGGGTTAGGGATTGAAATACTTCTTCCAGGCTGCCCTTTTCCTCTTGCAGGCCGACCAGAGGCAGGTTATGCTCGGCAGCCAGCCTAAACACGTCACTACGTGCAGCATCGCTATCTTCTACCTTTACCAGGTAGGTCATATCTTCTGCTACTTCTACGCTCAGCACCGAATCCAGTGATTCCAACAATTGTGCGTCAATCCTTTCCTTAAACTCCACCCGCAACGACTGATCTGACCCAAGCCCCTTCGAAAATTCGGCGATTGACTTATCAGCGATTTTCTTGCCTTTGTTGATGAGTACGACCCGGTCACAAAGTGCTTGTACCTCCTGCATGATGTGAGTGGAAAATATCACCGTTTTATCCTGCGACACCTCCTTAATCAGCTTTCTGATTTCCAGAATTTGATTGGGATCTAGGCCGGAGGTAGGTTCGTCGAGTATGAGCACAGCAGGGTCGTGTAGCAGAGCCTGTGCCAATCCTACCCTTTGGCGGTAGCCCTTGGATAGCTGTCCAATCTTTTTGTGGCGCTCCGGTACGAGACCGCACATCTCGATTTTTTCATCCACGGACTTTCGGAGCGTTGAGCCACCAACTTTATTTAGCCTGCCGGAAAATTCTAAAAACTCCCTGACATAAAGATCCAGATATAAAGGATTGTGCTCGGGCAGATAGCCAATAATCCTTTGGGCTTCCAGCGGATTCTCTTCGATATCAATCCCGTCAACCTGGATGCTCCCTGCTGTTGGGCTCAGGTAGCCCGTAGCTATTTTCATGGTTGTGGACTTGCCCGCACCGTTAGGCCCCAAAAAGCCCAGGATTGCCCCTTTTTCGGCAGTAAATGTCAACCCGTCCACTGCACGTTGGCTGCCATATACTTTAAGAAGATTGTTGATTTTTACCGACAAGTCCGGGCCTTTATTTAATAATGTCTAACCGTGGATACACGAGAATATTGCAAATCTATCATTGTATTCGATTTCAAAAAATCAGATTTAACCCAAAATTGCCATTAGAAAATCTACTCCGAGCATAATTCACAAAAAATCAGCCACTTTTCTCAATTGCTCCCGAAACTTCGGGACTATGCCTCTCTCGAAAATCTTCCTGATTTTTTGTGACTTATACTCTCATTACGAAGTTCCAATGACAAATCTGGGTTTTACATTAAAACCATCGGAAATTACCCTCCATTCATCGAAAAACTTCACACAGTTCCTCGGTTGTATTAATTTAGCCACGCATTCATTTGCAATCCCCACCGTGATATCCCCACAAACTCGATCGATTTGATCGACATAATAATTAATTCTTTTAATTTTAAATCTCGCTGTTACCAATTTACAATGATCCGAATCATCTTACTTGCTTTACTCCTTAGTCCCTTTTTGGTGTCTGCCCAGGGGGTGCATCCGGAGGCTTTCAATGCTGGCTGCTGTAGTGAAAAGACCATGAACTCCTACACCCGGGATCCGGCACAAAAGGAAGTCCTATTCCCAATCCTGGATGGAGGTGTCAATAAAGTATCTGAAAAAACGCTCTTTTATGAGGGGAAGTTCGACGCCTGGAAGGCTCCTTTCAACAAGCACAATCCATTATTCGATCAGATCTATATTTTTCCTCCCGGTACTTTACCCATTAGCAAGGGGGTCTTTTTGGATCAGACGGAGGTAGCCAACATCCACTATCAGGAGTTTCTCTTTTATATAGCCAAAGACTCGGGCAAGTATGTAGACAAAGCATATGCTCCCAAGCTGGAAAACAAATATTATCACAAGTACTATGACGAACCGGAATTTTACTTTTATCCGGTGACGGGCGTTTCTCATGAGAATGCCCAGGCCTACTGCGAATGGAGAGCCAAGCAGCTCAACATCGGTCTAAAAGAAATGCTCAAAGGTTCGCCTAAGAAGTACAGATACGCCGGACGCCTACCCAGTGAAGCGGAATGGAAAAAAGCTGCAGGAGAAGCAACGGTGGCCGTACAGGACGTACATTACAAGCTCGGTAAAAACGAACTCAAGTTTTTTGAGGAGGAACTGATCCCCAGGAGATTTGCCACTCAAGCCATACTGGAGATCACGGATTTATATGCCTTCAACGCCAATTTCTATGTTGACCCTCCGATGGGATTAGACCTGGAAATTCCGCTATACATCTATTCATTTCCTCCAAATGAAAGAGGCTTCTACAATATGTATGGAAACGTGAAGGAACTGCTGGACAATGGGCATGCGGTAGGTGGCAGCTTTAAGACAGCCTACCAACCCGAAAGTATATTCGAAGAGGACGACACCCAGCTCTATCGGGTCGACGTGGGATTTAGGTGCATCGTAGAGATCGCCAGGAGAAGATAAGCCAATGGCCCGATTACAGTCGGGCCATTTTGTTTTGTATCAATTCTATCGTGCTGCTGTCCTGATCATAGACAGAATACCAACCCTGTAGTTCATGTGGAGGATCGCCAATGAAATCATCTCCGCTTTTCCACATGCCTCCTACATTATTGGGTCGACCTTCTCCACCCCAGGCCCAAAAATTACATCCTTTGATCGGATCTCCGCTCTCAATGCTCGATAAGGTATAGTCAAACACAAATTCATAAAAGCGATTGCGAAAGTTCACATCGGCTGTATCTTCGAACGCTCCCGCATCACGAGACACACCAAATTCTTCAAGCACTATCGGCTTGCCCAGCTTTTTGGCCTGGGCCATCTGATCATCCAGATACATTTTGGCTTCCACCAAGGCTGAGTCAAAGGTCTCAGGTCGGGATGGATCAAACCAGCCCCAGTTCTGTATCCAAACGTGAGACGTGCAATAGTCAACATTCGGATCGTCGTGATCCAGGGTCAGGTCAATGCCCGAATAGTCCGTATTGGTGTTGCCCTCCGTACCGGTACTGACCAGGTGATTCTTATCCCGCTCCTTGATAAACTTTGACACCCTCTTTAGCCAGGCCTGGTGAGCTTCAGGAGTATTGTATCCTCTTGGCTCATTGGCCATCTGCCAGGACATAATGGTAGGGTCATCTGTGTAAGGGGTTCCGGTTACGGTGTTGGTTCTGCCGATCAAGAAATCCAGGTGGTCTTCGTATAGCTCCTGAGCTTTTTCGTTTTTATAGAAACTCAAAGAATAAAAAATAAAGGGATCCCAGGTGCTCCCTCCTTCAATGTCAGGATAGGGTATCGCCGAGCTGTCTGCCCATGACACGTACTGAGGAAATCCTCCACTCCACATCCAGTAGTTATTGAGACATACCACGGCTTTCATGTCCCTTTTTGCCATTTCGGCCAATAAGTAGTCGAGTCCTTCGAGTAGGTCGTCGTTGTACACGCCGGGAGCTGTCTGCAAGGCCGGGATAGATCGATAAGGCTGGCTATCCGGACCCTCAGTGGAGCCCATGATCCTCAGGTTGGTCAATCCTAGCCCCTTCAATCGATCCAGCTCGCGGGTCAATCGCTCACGGTCTCCTCCATCACCTTTGGAGCCCAGGTTCATTCCATACCAAAAATTCGTCCCAATAAAGTGGTAAGGCTTTCCATCAAGGGTGAGTGCTCCATTTTCGACTTTTACGAAAGATGGTACCTTTTCCTCTTTTGCGCAGGCAAATAAAAACAGTGCCAATACAGGCACCCATTTCATTACATTTATTTTCATAATCTAGCTTTAGTTAATCAGTAGGCCGATCCCTCCACCATGTGGCCAGCGAAGAACCGGTAATATTCATCATCGGCCCAAATATAGCAGGTGCCAATCCTAATGTTGCAACTTTTCCCATTTCTGATGCGATACCGCTGGCCAGGCCTGCGTTCTGCATTCCTACCTCGAATGCGATGGTGCGACAGGACTTTTCATCCAATCCAAACAGCCGACACCCCCAGTAGCCAAAAAAGTAACCGGATAGGTTGTGAGCCAGTCCCAAAACTACCAGCAGCAATCCCATCGTCATCAGGTTGTCCCGGCCCGCTGCGGTGATGATGGAAATGATAAACACGATTCCTCCCATTGAGACAAGGGGCATCGCCTTATCCAGCCACTGGGTCTTTCCGTGTAGAATCTTGTTGAAAATCAAACCCGCTATGATCGGAATGATGACCATTTTGGTGATACCCCACATCATGGCCCATACGTCGATGGGGATCAGTTGACCGCCCAAAAATTTCATCAGTATAGGGGTGAGCAATGGTGCTAGTAAAGTAGCCACTGAGGTCAGCGTCACTGACAATGCCAGATTGGCCCGGCCAATATAGCACATCACGTTGGAGGCCAATCCGCTGGGAGAAGATCCGATCAAGATGATCCCCGCAGCAATCTCCGGTGGAAAATTGAACACGTTGGCCAAAGAAAAACCCACAATGGGCATAATGGTAAACTGACAAGCAAGCCCTATAAATACCGCCTTGGGGCTCTTGGTCACTTCAGCAAAGTCTTTGATGCTTAAAGACGTCCCCATCCCAAACATTATTAGCTGCAAAAGAGGCACAATCAAAGCTTTCAGCTTGAAATCCCCCCAGGAGACAAAATAGGCCGGATAATACATGGCAATGGTGACCGATGCAAAAATCAACAGGCCAAAGGAAAAACCGCGAAGCGTCTTGTGACCTCTCAAAGCCAAGGCTGCGGTAACAAAAACTGCCACCAGTACAGGCCCCAGTGCCCGAAAATTTTCAAACCAATACAGATAAGCGGCTACTAAGGTTAGAATAGAAGCAATGGCTCCCAGGTACTTGTACTTTTGTGTCATCGACAGATTAGTTATTCAAAAAAAGGATAGCCAGGTGTAGCATACTTCCTCATGCCTTCCTCATTTATTTCCACTCCTATTCCCGGCTTGTCCGACAAAGGTATAAATCCATCCTCGACCATGGGCCCGTCAAAACTCACGATTTCTTCAAACATTTTATTCTTATGAAAATATATCTGCCATTCAAGAATCATAAAGTTAGGTACTGACGCACATACATGAGAAGAGGCCATGGCCGCCAAGTAAGAACCTACCATATGGGGGGCAAAAGGCACGTAATGCAGGTTGGCGAGGTTAGCTATTCTTTGACCTTCACCCAAGCCTCCTGCCTTTTGAAGATCCGGCATGATGATGTTTACCGCTTGCAGTTCCAGCATTTTTCTAAACCCGTGTGCCAGATAGATATTTTCTCCGGCGCAAATCGGCGTAGAAGTGGAGTCGGTAATCTGCTTAAAGGCTTCTACGTTTTCAGCCGGGATAGGCTCCTCCAACCACATAAGGTTTAAAGGCTCCAGGATCTTCGCCACTTTTTCGCCGGTAATAGCATCATATCGACCATGCATATCCGCGCATATATCGATATTCGGTCCAATAGCCTTTCGTGCGGCAGCCATCTGATCATACATCCGCTGGATCTCCGCAGGGCTCGCCGTCCAATTGTACTTATCGTACTTATTTGGATCATTGGCTTGATCCAAATCAAACTTCACTGCGGTAAATCCCATGTCGACAGCTTCCTTCGCTGCTTTCGCAAAATCCTCCGGTTTTGGAAGGCGTGACTGATAAAGGGCGGTATCCATGTATAAGCGAATCTTGTCCCGAAACTTACCACCCAACAATTGATATACCGGCAGATCCAAAGCCTTCCCGCTTAAATCCCAAAGAGCTGTTTCGACGGCCGTCAAAACAGCAACATACATTCCGGCCTGAGCCCCTTCGAAAAAGCCTCGCTTACGCAAATCCTCGAACAGCATGTGTACATTCAATGGACTCTTTCCTTCCAGTCGCTGACCAAAGAGTTTTACCAAATGGTAAGTCCCGGGAACAGCATCAACTGCCTCTCCACAGCCCCATACGTCTTGATTGGTATAAATCTTCACAAACAGACCGTGACCATTTCTGATATAACCACATTTGATTTCAGTAATCTTCAATTCCGAAGGAGCCGAGGCCTTTGGAGCTCGCTCCAACGATTCTTCCAGGGTTTTACCAAAAGACGAAAAACTACCCAGCAAGGCCGTACTACCCAGAGCCGCTTTTCCTAAAAATGATCTTCTCGAATCTTTCATATTACCATGTTCTGTTTTTAAGAAATTCTTGAATTTGCTCCTTAGGAACTGGCAGTTCGTCCATGTGAAGGTTGAGCCATTCTGAGAAATCCTTCTCAATTTCATCTGACCATCTATTGTCGATTTGCCCCGGAGTATACTTCTGCTCTCTGAGCCGTTGATGACCAAACATATCTCTAAGTCGAACTATTTCAGACGTTTCGACCACCTTCTCTGCCAGATGCGGCGGAATGAAAATCACCCCACCATCGCGCCCGAGCACTACATCGCCGGGCATCACTGTGGCCATGCCGATCCGGGTCGGCTGATTGATACCCATCAGGGTAGTGTTCAAAGCTCCGTCAGGGTTATTCAAATGGTGAGACGGGTGATAGCTTTTAAAAAACGAAGTGAATCCACCTATTTCCTTAAGCCCACTAACATCTCTGAGCGCCCCGTTATAGACAATACCATTTCCCGTCTTAGCATATATGGAGTTGCCGAGATTATCACCCACAGTCGGACCATCGATATGGGCTCCAAATTGATCCACCACGTACACATCACCTGCTACAAGCAAATCAATTGTCCATGAGTTTTGGGATTTGATCCGGCCGTCTTTGTTATGCCCTTTATCGTCTATTACTCTATGAATATCTGGACGACCTGGCATGAAGGTAGCCGTAACGGCACGCCCGACAAGCACACTATCAGGATTAATCGTCATCCAGTCACCTTCGTACTGATACTTATAATTCGCGTTTTTCAAAACAGCCCAGGCTTCTTCAAGCGTGACGAGTTTCATCCGCTCCAAAATGCCATCAGGAACCTTAGGGCGGCCATCTTCGAATCGTTCGCCCTTCCATTCAGGTGTAAGGAATATTAATTCTTTCTTGGGAATTTGCTGCGCCACTAGTTGGGAGGCAGTCAATAGCATGAGCATAAGGAGATACCCTATGCTTAGTCTTCTGTGATTCAAGGTTGTTTGATTTTAGGTATAACTATTCCTAATATACTCAATCAAACCTATAGAATTGTTGAAGTACAAATCGAACTTAAGCTTCTCTACGACCTACTTCTCGGTTCACAAGATTCTTCACCTCGCCAGTAGTATAAAAGTCTATGATGTTCTGTGCCGCCATTTCCGACATTCGCGTTCTGGCCTCAATGGTGGAAGAACCAATATGCGGTAGCACAGCCACATTCTCCATTTGGAGCAGGGGATTATCTACTGCCATGGGCTCCGGATCCGTCACGTCCAAGCCCGCACCCCAGATTTCACACTCCTCAAGTGCTTTGATCAGGTCCGTTTCATGATGAATCGGCCCTCGGGCTGTGTTAATGAAAATAGCCGTATCCTTCATTTTAGAAAAAGCATTTTGATCAAACAAACGTCGTGTTTCCGGACTCAAGGAAGAATGAACCGACAGGACATCACTTTGAGCCAACAGCTCCTCAAAGGACACCCGGCGGGCACTTAATTCTCTTTCCGCTGTTTGATTTTGAGATCGGCTATAGTAGATAATATCCATATCGAACGCCCCCTTGCTTTTTTTGGCCATTTCTAATCCAATCTGTCCCATACCGAAAATCCCCAGGGTTTTTCCGTTGAGTTCCATACCCAGATGAGCTTGAGGCCGAAAGAACTTCCAGTCCCCTCTTTCGATACGCTTGTGCGAAAAAATCATCTTTCGGGAAACCATGATCATCAGGCCAAAGGCCACATCTGCCGTAGCGTTCTTCATGGCACCTGGCGCATTCGCAAAAGCAATCCCCAAGTTCGTGGCTGTGTCCAGGTCAATATTGTCATATCCGGCAGAAAACTGTGAAATGATATCCAGGTGAGAACAAGCCTCTAGAAAATCACGATCCAATCGATCCGAACTGGCACAAAAAAGGGCCTGATGTCCTTGACAGCCTTCTGTCAATTCTTTTGGAAGCATCGGTCGGTCATGAGGCCACTCGGTCACACTAAATCCTGCATCCCGAAGCATAGAGATGCCGCTCACAGGAAAATCCCTGGATATTAAGACTCGCACTTTATGAAAATCGGCTTTGATCATTTCAGGTTGAGGGCTTTTGCTTAGTGGCTCACAATATAGCGTGTTTCTATCATCCAAGAATCTCCACTTTGTACTATACCATTATTAAATTGATAATAAAGAGGAGATAGTGCCTTCCATTTGCATTAAACCCTGAAAATCAGTAAATTATACTAGCACTTAAATCACCACGCCATGAAATCAATCAAATTAAACCTTCTAGTAGGCAGTTTTGCTCTTTTCTCATTTTTCGTAAACGCTCAAACCATCTACACCGCTGACAATAACGCCGGTGCTGTGGGTGGCACCAATGTCTTCACCGGTGCTACGGCGCTGACAGATGCTATTGCGGCCGCATCGAGCGGTGACATCATCCACATCACTCGAAGTGGTACCAAATACGAAAACATAACAATAGACAAACCACTGACCCTCTTTGGTATTGGTCTAAGGCCGGATACCGACGGAACGACTTTATCACGAGTCGACACCATAATCATAGCGGATCCGGCCGCCAACGGAACCAGAATTTCTGGTGTTTATGTTCCCGATGCTATTTTGCTGGGGGGCGTAGCGGGTACACTTCAGAACCTATTGATTGAAAATGGAAGAATCAGAAGAATCGTCCACACCGATGGAGCTACTTCTCTCAACAATATTATCATCAGAAACAACGTCATGGGATGGAATCTGGCCAATACAGATATGACTATTCTCCTCATTAATGGCACGATGTCCAATATCGTAATAGCCAACAACATTATTTACGGAACCAGCTCCAATAGCCATGGCTCTGTACAGGCCGACAATAGTACCAGTGTAGAAAACAATATTTTTGTCGGAAGCGATGGGAACGACAATGCCTTTCATAACTTCTACGGTAATTCGGTCAAAAACAACATATTCTACCGTAAGAACCCATTTGCGACCGGGTCATTCGCAAGCAACGCTTTTGAATACAATATAGGTTACCAAAATGGAGTGGGTTTTTCTACCACTAGCGGAAACACAAGTGTCGGAAATACGGCCAACATAGACCCAAGTTTTGTCAACGTGCCTTTTACCAACAGCCCTGATTTTGGCATTCTGAATCCCAGTCTAAATGCCGGCTCACCTGCTTTAGGAACCGGTGAAGATGGTACAGATATGGGCGTATATGGCGGCGCCAATCCTTTTTCGATACAGGGTACCCTAATTCCATTGATTCAATCCATCACGGTACCCACCATGGTGGTAGAGGGTGATGACCTGCAAGTGCAGATCAAAGCAAGAGGAAACTAAGGCCCTGAGGAAATGAAGTTTCAGAGGATTCTTTCCTTTGTGGCACTTTGGTGCTCCAGCCTCACTATCCTGGCCCAAGCACCTGAAATCACCGAACTCGTCTATTATTTTGACGCTGATCCGGGTGACGGAAACCGAACGGCCATTACGATTTCGGCCAACGATACTATAGACGTTACAGCCAATATTTCCACGGCCGGCCTGAGCGAAGGCTTTCATACCCTAAGTGTCCTGGCGAAGGATGAAAACAATGTCTGGGGATTGGTGGAAAGAAAGCCGTTTTACGTAAATCAATCCGTGACAGCTGTTCAAAATAACCTGACAGCAATGGAGTACTTCATTGATGCTGATCCTTCTCAGGGTAGCGCTACGGCCGTCACCATCTCAACTGCAACAGACCTGGACATAATGCAAAGCATTCCTACTACAGGATTGACCGAGGGATTTCATGTGATTAGTTTCAGAGCTCAGGACGAGAATGGAATTTGGGGATTGGTTGAAGTCAAACCCTTCTATATCGCACAATCTATCAGCGCATCCCAAAATACCATTGATCTAATGGAGTACTTTATTGATTCCGATCCGGGACAAGGAAACGGTACATCTATCGCCATCACTGCCGATACTGACTTTGACATCATGGCAGGTATTCCTACGACGGGTTTAACGCAGGGATTCCATCTTTTGACCGTCAGGGCTCGGGACGATAAAGGAATTTGGGGACACGTAGAGAGTAAAACATTCTATGTCAATTTATCCATCACCTCCGAGCAGAACATCCTTCAAAACATAGAATACTTCATCGACGTTGATCCCGGTCATGGAAATGGCACCCCTGTTACTTTTACAGAAAATACGAACCTCAATTTCCTGACCAGCATTCCTACAACTGGACTAAGTCCAGGCTTTCATGTCCTGACATTCAGGGGACAGGATGAGAATGGTGTATGGGGGTTGGTTGAATCAAAACCGTTTTTTATCTCATTATCGACTTCTGAGGAGCCGAACCTGTTGACCAATCTGGAGTATTTTTTCGATCAGGACCCCGGTCATGGCAATGGTGTAGGAATAGATATCGGTGATACTGTGGCCATCAATTACTTAGACAGTTTGTCAACAGCAGGACTAGCTCCAGGATTTCATAGGATTTCGGTCAGAGGACAAGATGAAAGGGGCGTTTGGGGCCTTGTGGAGCAAAAGCCGTTTTATCTGGATCCCGCCAGAAACATTACCTTAATTGAATATTCACTAGGTACTGATCCCGGAATAGGAAGCGGAAATCAAATCATCATCGACCCGGCTGAAAGAAATCCTGAAATCACCCTTACTTTGCCTTCTGATGGGTTCGCTGTGGGCAGCTACCAGTTTTATGCACGTGCGCTTGACAGCAATATGCAGTGGAGCCTGACCGACTCCATCACAGTGACATTTTGCGATGGTGCCCTGGCTTCATTTGACATTGGCTCTGCCTGCATAGGAGCCGAGACCGAGTTTATGGACCTTACCATCAACTCGGATCCGGAAGATGTCTACACCTGGGACTTTGACTCTGATTCGGTAGCAGATGACACTTCTGTAGGTGATGTCACTTTTACTTATGAAAATGACTCTACCTATGTCGCTACCCTCATGGTGGACAGAAACGGATGCGTTTCCTCCTACTCGCAAAATATCATCGTTCGGGATCTTCCTGATATTATAGCCAATGTGGACTTTGCTGAAATCTGTATTGGTGATGAGATAATATTGACGGGATCGGGGGGAGACACCTATGTTTGGGATAATACGGCTTCAAACAACAAGGCATTCGCTCCTTCAGAGACTACTTTATTCACAGTTGTAGGAACAGATATTCATGGCTGTACAAATACTGATTCGATCGAGGTAGTAGTAAAATCAGTCGATCAACCCACCGTAGAATTAGAAGACGACGATGGCCGTCATGTCGAGTTAATTGCCTCCAGCGCAGATAGCTATCAGTGGTATGAAAGTGAGACGATATTGGAAGGTGAAACAAACCAGTCCATCAGTGTTGAACGAAACTACTTTTTAGAAGGAGCCTACTCTGTAGAGGTGTTTGAGGATGGATGCTCCAATATCTCTGAGCAATTTGCAATTGCTATTTTGAAGGTATTGGAAAATTCAAATTCAGAGCTCGCAATATGGCCAAATCCTGTTGCTGAGTATCTTGAAGTACAGTTTGACGAATTTCCTGGCGAAACTATTGGTTATAGTATTGCCAATTCACAGGGTCAAAGAATCCAACAAGGGACCTTAGATAGAGGTTCCAACATCTCAGTTGGAGGCATAGATTCAGGCATCTATTTCCTCTTGCTAAATCAGGAAAACAGAGTTTTGGTCAAGAAATTCATCAAGAAGTAGGGCTTTTCTTATCACTCCCGATAGCGCACACCAAAGCGGCCTTTGGTCACAGGCAGTGCGTCGGGAATATTTTCGTCATCAATCATCTCCCGAAGGTCAATTTCTATGCTTCTGGCGATCGTCTTCATCGGAGTGTCAGCCGCTATTCCCTTAAAGGGCTCTTCTGTGAGGTTTCCGGATTTTTCCAAAATGGTGAACACAAAGGATACAGCGATACTCATGGGTACACTCAACCAGCCCATAATATCCACCAGGACAAAAGGCAGGCAAATGATAAACAACCACATGAAGAGTCGAGTGAAGTAGTTGTAATAAAAAGGAAAGACGGTGTTCTTGATGCGTTCACACTTACCTTGTGCATCGTACAGGTTTTCGATCGTATGGAGCATTTCGTATTGGCGAAAGGACTCTATCCAATCCTCATGTAGGGCGTGTTTGATGGTCCTGCCCTGAAGTGCCAGGATTTGTGCCGGCAAATTGGTCTTTCCTTCCAGTGATTTCAAATCCTCTTTCGTAAACCATTCTGTTTCTTCCATCGCAAAGGGCTGCTTTCGAAGGTGGTACTTGAGAGCATAAATCCAACCTATGTGTCGGTATACGGTTTCTTTCTGCCATTTTTTGAGATCTTTCTCGTCCCCTTTCGCATCATGCGAATAGGTCAATATCTGCACAGCGAAGGTTCTGCTCGTATTCACAATCGCGCCCCAAACCTTGCGGGCCTCCCACCAGCGATCGTAAGCCGAGCTATTCCTAAACCCCAGAAAAATCGCCAAGGCTCCGCCCAGCAGAGTCACAGGCATGGCCGGAAGTTTAATGTTTTCATAACCCAGCTCCACATGCAATACATGAGCAACAGTCGCACATATAAAAAAGAACAAAATCCTCCAACGGTTGTTGTAAGTGATGCCGGCGATCTGGTAAAGCGGGTTTTTAGAATAGCCTATAATCATGGGATAACTTTTTTGTGAAAATAGAAAGAAGAAAGCATACAATACAACAAAAGCCGGCAGTCGTCTACTACCGGCTTTAAACCAAAACCACCTCACACAATTGAAGGGACTATCTTTAACTACTAACTTCTACTTAGTGCTTGGGTCTACACTTTTGAGTAATTCTTGTCTGTTTAATGAAAGAATCGAAAAACTATTTTGTTTCAATTTTCAATCTAATTAATAAACAAAACGAACGACTTTTATTTTTGTTTAGTTTTTTTAATATTTTTTTAAACACAACTAAAAATACCGCTTAAACACACCGGGTGCTTGATTAATGAGGATTGTGTATTTTTATTAATGAATCAAAAGAATAACCCATATGAAACTCGGCGCATTTTCTATAAGTCTCAATGTGAAAGACATTCATGCTTCTAAAGCATTTTATGAAAAGTTAGGCTTCAGCCAATTTGGCGGTCATATCGAACAAAACTGGCTCATTATGAAAAATGGGGATACAATAGTCGGTCTCTTCCAGGGCATGTTTGAAAGGAACATCCTGACTTTCAATCCCGGGTGGGATCAAGACGCTCAGACCGTAGACGGCTATACGGATGTAAGGGAAATCCAAAAGGAGCTAAAAAGTGCCGGAGTGGCCTTTGAGTCCGAAGCGGACGAAAGCACCTCGGGACCCGCTAGTTTTATCATAGAGGATCCCGATGGCAATCCGATTTTGGTGGATCAGCATGTTTGACTAGCAGCAGCCCGTACCCGGCTGACAGTGCAAATCGCTCAGTTTTACCTTCGGTTTTTTTCTAAACTCGCCCGGCTTCTGCGCAAAAACAGTAATACTCTGAATGCCGGAGTTCCCTGATTTATAGTCGGCCAAAGCACTCTCATCGAGATACTCGGCAAGGATGTCCTCAGGCAGGTTGATGGGCTTTACCTTCTGTACAACAGGCTCATGAAACCCTGCGTCTTTGATGAATTGGAGGTACTCACTCTTTTGGATGGCTCCGGAGACACAGCCAGCGTACATTTCAGCATCTGCCTTGAACTGCTCAGGAATATCTCCCACCAGTACGATATCCGATACACTAAAGTGACCTCCCGGCTTTATTACCCTATACATTTCAGAGAAGACCTTTTTCTTGTCAGGTACGAGATTGAGTACACAATTGCTCACCACCACGTCGATGGTATCCTCAGCTACCGGAAGGTCTTCAATATCTCCGAATCGAAATTCAACATTGTTGTATCCGAGCTTATCAGCATTGACCCTAGCCTTGTTGATCATGGCTTCCGTGAAATCTACACCGATTACCTTACCAGTATCTCCCACTTCATGCCTGGCCACAAAGCAATCATTGCCTGCCCCAGAGCCCAGATCAAGCACGGTATTTCCTTCCTCTATCTGCGCGAATTGAGTCGGGAGTCCACACCCCAGGGCCAGATCCGCATCCGGATTGTACCCCTCCAGTTCTTTGTACTCATCTGCCATGATGCTTGAAGCATCTTTGGATCTGATGGTGGCTCCACAGCACGAGGCTCTGTTGTCCTCAGTGCTTTGTAGGGCTATTTCAGAATATTTGTTCCTTACGATTTGCTTTAACTCTTCTGCTGTATTCATGCCTATTTTATTTAATTGTAAAATTACGATATAAGAAGCAATGTAGATGCCAATATTATCAGATATTGAATGGATATGACCAAGATCATTTTTAAGATTGAAGCAGTCGAGCCATCGAAATCATCACCCACACTCCAACCATTTTATCTCTCAATGTGTCCAATAGAAAAAAACCATACCATGAAAACTTTCAATCTTTCTGCCCTACCCGGAATATTGCTTATTTCCATTCTTATTCTATCGACCTCTTGCGTAGATGATAGCGATGACATAGCCTCTGAAGATTCGGCACAATATTACTACGACCTTAGTAATGCCAATTCCAACTACCTAGGAATGGAAGGCATGCCTCCCGGAGATCAGTACGAAGACTATGGCGAAAACCCCTTCATCGCTACCTCAGAAAATCCTGTATCCACTTTCTCAGTGGACGCCGATGGTGGTTCGTATGCCAACATCCGTCGCTTCCTGCTTACAGACAATCTAATCCCTCCTCCAGGTGCCGTCAGGATCGAGGAAATCATCAATTATTTTGAGTTGGATTATGCCCAGAACAACGGAAGCCATCCTATTTCGCTTAATGGAGAAATAGCTGATTGCCCCTGGCTGAGTGGCAATAAACTCGTAAGGATCGGTATCAAAGGCGAGTCCCTCCCGACACTTCCAGCCTCCAATTTTGTCTTTCTCATAGACGTCTCCGGCTCCATGTCTAGCGACGACAAGCTCGACATGCTCAAGGCCGGGTTTGTCGACTATGTAGATGAGCTCTCCGATCAGGACCGAATCGCCATCGTGACCTATGCGGGCTCAGCCGGGGTATTGTTGGAATCAACGCCAGGATCTGAGAAACAAACCATCAAGGATGCCATCAATTCGCTAGGTGCAGGAGGTAGCACCGCAGGAGCAGAAGGCATCGTCACGGCTTACGACATTGCTGCCCAAAACTTTATCCATGACGGCAACAACCGCATCATCATTGGTACAGATGGAGACTTTAATGTCGGTATTTCCGATCATGATGCGCTGATAGAACTGATCGAAGAAAAAAGGGAGTCGGGCGTATTCATCACAGTATTAGGAGTAGGCAGAGGCAACTTAAACGACGCCACACTTGAGCAAATAGCCAACAAAGGCAATGGAACCTATGAGTACATCGACAACCTCGCCCAGTTACAAAAGGTTTTTGTCTACGAACAAAGTAAGTTTTACACGGTGGCTAAGGATGTAAAGGTACAGGTGGAATTCAATCCACTGCACGTGGAGTCCTACCGGCTGATTGGTTATGAAAACAGGGTTCTGAGCGAAGAGGACTTTGAGGATGATCAAAAGGATGCCGGTGAAATTGGCGCCAACCAAAACGTAACTGCCCTATACGAGATAGTCCCCAAAAACCGCATGGCCAACGGCGAAGATTTGGTCGTAGATTTTCGGTACAAAAGACCCCAAGCGTCTGTAAGTACGGCAATTAACTTAAAGCTTTCTGATAGTGGCGTGAGCTTCTCAGAATCCTCGGATCATATGCAGTTTGTGGCATGCAACGCCGCCTTTGGTATGCTGATGGTAGACTCAGAGTATATTGGCTCAGCTACGTATGACGACATTCTCTCCTGGCTGGATGACATCAACCTACCCGATGAGCACAACTTCAAGGCCGAGTTTAGGGTACTGGTGGAGAAAGCCAAAAGCTTAGATAATTGAAACTGACTATGAAAACCCCTATACTACCTATCCTATTGGCAGTTGTCCTCCTCTCATTGAGTTGTGAGGAGGACAAAGAAGAGCCCCTCTACATGAACGAAAGGGTCAGAACCGAAGATCCTGTGCCTCCTGAGACTATAATTTACGACTTTAACAGTGACTCAATAGACGACTTCCGTATTAGCCATGGCTGGGCGCAGACCGATGGCATCAATTGCAGCGGTTTTGCCATTTGGGGATCGCTTGTACCTCTCAATTCCAATTCCCTACTCAGGGTAGACTCTGGAACAATCACTTTACAAAAAGGTGACACCCTCTGGCGACAAGCAAGTGCACCGCAGTACTTTGATGAGTTTCGGGCAAGCGTTTCGTCTATAGACGATTCCTGCGGATTTGGTTGGCCCCTGGAATGGGGTGTACGCGACGATGAAGAGCCCTATTACCTAGGAGTATTGATGAATGAACCCGGGTATGTGAATGTAGGTTGGCTGAAACTAGTCGGAGATAAGATCACAGGAGAGGTAGAAGTCATAGATTATGCGTTTACACGAAACAACTACATCACTGTCGGGGATCTAAAATAACTACCAACCAAAAAGTTACTCCAGCTTAAAGGTGATGGGTAGAACCATACGAACGATCACGGCCTTTCCATTTTGCTTGCCTGGATTCCATTTGGGACTAGCATTCAGTAGCCGAAGAGCTTCTTTGTCACAGCTTTCACTCAACCCAACGGTAATACTCGGCAAAGCGGTATTTCCCATTTCGTCGATGAGGAATTCCACGAACACCTTACCCTGAACCTTGCTATCGATGGCATCCATCGGATACTTGAGGTTGGACTGAATGTACTTGTAGAACGCCTGCATACCCCCCGGGAATGTTGGCGGCTCCTCTACAATATCATGTACTTCTAGGTTTCCGTATTTGGCTTTTAAGTCGTCTTGTGCGAGGCAGGTAATTGTCAGACTGGTAAATAATAGAACTAGGAATGGATGTTTGATCATGTCAGTTTCTCTTGTGACTAAATTTAACAGATTTTATTGAATAGCCACAGCGAACCGATCATTCATCCTCCACAACCCATCACTTTCCTCAAATCCACATCAGGAAGGCCCGGCTTTTCATGATCGACCGGCTCTGGTTTTGCCTGAGCTTTTTGCTTCGGCTTTTTATCCTTCGACGACTTTTTCTCTTCACTCATCGCTGCAGTATTTTTTGATGTATTTGTCTGAAGACAAATCGCCAAGCTCCTTTGCTTTGAAAAAATCCATACACGCCTCTGTCATCGAACCACGATGACTATACGCGAGTCCCCGGTTGTGATACGCGTTTTTAAAATCACTCTGTATCTCTATTGCTTTGGAAAAGTCGCTGATGGCCGATCGGTACATGCCCGCCTCATAATAGGCATTGCCACGATTGTAGTAGCAGTGCATTGAGTCAATGGGTACTTCACTGAGTTCGTTGAAGTCCAGGGCCTTGCTGTAATAATCCGTAGCCTTGAAATAGTCCTCCATTTTAAAATAGATATTTCCGGCCAGGTAATACATATCCGCCTGCTCACCGGTCATTCCCAGGGCTTTCTGAACATCCTGCTCCGCTTCATCAAGTTTTCCGAACTTCATCAATGCATTGGCTCGACCCAGGTAGGCATCAGCATTTCCATCATAGATCTCGATGGCCTGGTTAAACTTCTCTACTGCCACTTCAAAATCACTCCCCGTCAGGTGCATCCATCCCTGATCCACGAGGGCCTGGTGTTGATTGTAGCGCCCTTCATCAATCACATCGTCCTGCGCATATACAGAAGTAATCGACAGGCATATCAAAGAAACGAGTGCTAGTACTCTCATCATATTTGGGATTAATGAGTAATTCTAAATATTATTAAGAAAGATAAAAAAACGGAAAAACAGGAGTGGAAAACAAAGAAAGGGAATATTTTCAAGATTTCATGGCAGAAAACGTCTGTTTCGGCTGTGGAATACACAACGATGAGGGGCTGCAGATCAAGAGTTACTGGGATGGTGACGAATCAGTATGTACCTGGAATTCACAGGAGAAGTACCACGGATGGGCCGATCTGCTCAACGGTGGAGTGATCGCCACGCTGATGGACTGTCATTGTATGTGCACGGCGATGGCTCATGCCTACAAGCTGGAAAACCGCCCGCTCGATTCTCTGCCCGAATATCGCTATGCCACGGGTACTTTGAATGTCAAATACCTGCTTCCCACCTCCAATAACCACCCGGTAGAGCTAAGAGCCCGTGTGACTGAAGTGAAGAACCGAAAGACAGTGCTGTGGTGCGACTTCTATTCTGAAGGGAAAAAGACCGCCGAAGCTGAGGTGATCGCCATCCGGGTATTTGACAGCAGTCAGGATGAGGGAAGTGTTTTAAGTCTTGAAATTAAGCCCTTATGAAGTAATCCGTCATTGCGAAGGAGATCCCATATCGGAGAATAAACCTACAAGCTGACGTATTATTCAACTCATGGGATTTATAGAAGCACCAGGAACGACTGAAGCCTGTCTGCCGACAAAGGCAAACAATCTCGTCCTTTTTAACCAGTTCGAGATTGCCACACGTCACCTACCTCCTTGACAGTCGGTTGGTTCGTTCGCAATGACGCTCCATTTGCGGCGGTTTCCCGACTAGACTTCCTACTCCTTCTTCTTTTCGTCCTTTCTTTCTATCAGGTAGGCAATCAATAATCCTAATCCCCCAAATAGAAATATCATGGAAAAGTATGCCGTGTCCTCATTAAAACCGGCATCATCGAGCATTGTGCCGACAAGAAGACCAATCCCTGCTCCAATGAACAATAATGCAAATCTCAGGACCGGTCTTGCATTGGAGTCCTTATTAAACATTTTGGCATCGGCTCCCTTTTCTACCAGGGCAATCCGTTCTTCGTTGGTGAACTTTCTGTAAACGATCAGCACTGCTGCTACGGATAAGAATAGAACTACCGGAACTATAATTTCTACTGCAACCATTTTATTTCAAATTTTTGTTTCGCTCATAGGATGCAACCCACAGAGGGTTGGTTACATCTTTTCTAAAAAAACTTCTTGACTCTTTGTAACTTGATAGGAACAACCAGCATCCTATGGCTAACAATGGAGCAGCTCTCGGATCAATACCTCGTAGAAAAAGTCAAATCCGGCGATATGACGGCATTCGAAATGCTCGTTAATCGGCACAAGGATTTTGCCTATCTGGTAGCAATCCGTGTGGTCGGCAATGCGGAAGATGCTGAAGAAATTGCCCATGATGCCTTTATTAGGGTTATCGACAAGATTGGCTCTTTCAAAGGGGATTCTAAGTTCACTACCTGGTTTTACCGTATGGTCGTCAATCTGGCCCTGGCCAAAACACGTAAGAAAAAAGTAGTGACTGATGATCTGGCGAAACTGGAATTTCATGCCAGTGGAGTGTCCGACATAGATAGTGCTGCAGACCTTCAGGCAGAGGATCGAAAGATGATGCTTGATAAGGCCCTTGGCCGGCTCAACGAAGAGGAAAGGGTTTTGATCACACTTTATTACTATGACGAACTCTCAATGGAGGAGATGCAGGAAATCACCGGGCTGGATAAAAACCTGATGAAGGTGAAAATATTCCGGGCTCGAAAAAAAATGGCAGTAGCCCTCGGTTTTTTGCTCAAGGGCGAAGAAGCAAGTATTTATTAGTCGTAAATTTGAATAACATGGAGGCAAACGAAGACGATATCAAAAAATTCGACACCCTGGAAGGTTCCGGGGATCTAACCGACTCTGAGTTGCAAGCCATCAGGCAAACGGACACAATGATGAGAGGTGCTGTGAAGCCCGGCCTGAGTCTGGAGTTTACCCGACGAGCTGTATCCTCAGCGATCATCGCTAAAAGACGAAAGAGTAGAAACCGCTTCATTGCATGGGTCAGTGCAATAGCCATTGGGCTGGTTGTGTTAATCGTCGCATTGGCGTTGCCCTCCTCTTCAGGCTCCCCTGCGACTGACTTGCCTCAATTGGAAGTACCGATAAGCCTTATTTCTGACTTTTTTTCTAATGAAAAATTCCGTCAGCTCTTTCTTATTTCAGAGGCAATTATCCTCTTACTGATTGTGGATCAGCTCGTTGGCAAGCGGTCATTTTTCAGACCATCGTCCGATTAAAATATTCAATCCAAAATATTAACTCAATTTATTGAAATTGTTGAGTGGCTATATATCTTTGCATTCCATTTGGCCAGCAGGGTCAAAAATGCGAAAGTAGCTCAGCTGGTAGAGCGCCACCTTGCCAAGGTGGAGGTCGCGGGTTCGAACCCCGTCTTTCGCTCCATTGAGTGTGAGAGTGTATGTGAGTGAGAAGGTGCAATAGCATCGCGCATACACTTTTTTTGTATCCATACATTACTAAGCACTCTAGAAAATTCGCCGGAATGGTGGTCCCGATAGCTATCGGGATGGTAGACCTGTCCGACTGGAGTCATCCAGGCGGGCACGAGAGACTTAAAATCTCGGTCCGTCAACTGACGGACGTGCGGGTTCAAACGGAACCCCCTAAAAATATTGAAAAGACCGCCGGAATGGTGGAATTGGTAGACACGCGAGACTTAAAATCTCGTGACCTTCGGGTCGTGCGGGTTCAAGTCCCGCTTCTGGCACAAAAGCCCCGCATTTGCGGGGCTTTTGTTTTATAATACAGCCGGGGATTAGAAACTAATCGTATAGGATATCGTCGGCAGGATCGCCAGCTGTGGCGACTGCTCGATCTCACCCGTGGCATCGAGGTAGTACTCATCCACGATAGCCTGGTGATTGGTCACGTTTTGAATATCAATTTTGAATTCCCTCGTCGTGTTACCTTTATTTCTCCGTGTGCCTATGGAGAAGTTCATGATAAATACATCATCCGCCTCCTTCGAAAATGGTCGATCGTCATAGCGTATCTCGTAGCCCGCTTCTTGCGATGCCTCCAGATCAATTGGCGTATAATTCTTACCTCCGATCAACGAGACCTTAGTATTCATAAACAATACCTTGTTTTTATGTGCCTTGCCGGTCTTCCACTCCTTGCCTCCCAGCACGTTGAACACATAGTTTCCTGCAAAGGCGGTATTGCGCTCCACGCCATCCATGGCGGTGTATTTCGATTGGTACACAGAGGCTGAGGTCATGTAATACAATCCGCGTGTCAGATACTTTTCCAAGGTAAATTCCAGACCGTAGTTCGTGCCTGTTCCCTGGTTCACAAGCGTTTCTGTCACGAAGTAGTCAGATACGTTCAACAGCGAAAAGGTACTACCCGGCTCATCTTCGATCGGCACGTTAAACAAATGCTGATAATACGCCTCGACTTTCATGTGGACATTCTCTCCAAACGACCAATCGTATCCCACGACATAGTGTGCTGCCTTTGACAAGCCCAGGTTTTTATTGGGGGTAAGCAGTGTACCGTCAGGCTGCTGTTGCTTGCCCAGGTAGATCGACACACTCTCCATCTTGCTATGCAACCCCATCCCTGCAGACAAGGAACTCCTGTTGTTAAGCGCGTATTTCAAAGCAACACGAGGCTCAATGCTGTAAGAGTTATTGAGGCCCAGGTGCATGTAGTGCAAACCACTGGTCATAGTGAGCTCCTCCGTCATCCGATATTTCCAGCTGGCATAGGCCTGTGCATAATACGAGTTCCCCTCGTCCTGCAGCTCCACTTCGAGTTGATCGGTATCAAAATCCCAATTATTAGACACCATATTGTAGCCCATGTGGGTATAGATCAACCCCGTCTCCACCTTGTGCCGGGAGTTGAATTTATGATTAAACGACGTGGCAGCCTTTAGGAAAGACTTTTTAAAATCTGAATTGTACATATTAAAAAACGCTCCTTCTTCGTTCAGTTCGTCATAAAACCCCTCCAACCTTGTCCCGGAGGCCGATACGGTGGTACGCAAAAATGAGCGATCGTTGATCAGGTAGTTGTGCACCACACCGATCACCCCCATGTCTGCATGAAAGTCCGATCGGGCATAGACCTCCTCAGTATCATCAGTGCTGTCTTCTCCTGCTATTTTGCTGAGACCTCCTAATCCAAAAATGGAAAAGTAGTGGGATTTGCCTGCTGGCAAATAGACGTTGAAGGAAGCGTCCTGATATTTAGGGACACCTCCAAAATCCACGATCCCGGCAGCATCGATCAGCGACAGGGAAGAATACCTGTAGTTGGCCAGGTACGACCCATTGGAAACCCCTCTCAAAGGCCCCTCAAGGGTAAAATCCAAGCCCAGTGTGCTGATGCCGGCGGTGTACTCCCGTCGTTCGTTGTTCCCCTTTTTCAGCTTCATGTCAAATACCCCTGACAATGCATTGCCATACTCAGGCGCAAAAGCCCCGCTCATAAAGTCCGAATCGCTCAGCATGTTGCTGTTGAGGGCGTTGATCGGGCCACCTGTCGCCCCTTCATTAGCGAAGTGGTTGGGGTTGGGTATTTCCACCCCTTCCAGCCTCCAAAGGATGCCCCTTGGGGAGTTGCCTCGTACGACAATGTCATTGTTGCCTTCGGCCTGGTTCGTCACACCGGCGTAGGAAGATACCATTCGTGCGGGATCGGCGAAAGAGCCTGCATACCTCTTCGTTTCATCCACTGAAAAGGATCGAGCACTCACCAGCGACATCTCATTGAGCACTTCGGCTTTGTCAGCTTTAGCAGAAACCGTAATCTCCTCCATCTGCTCAAAAGACTCCTCAAGTGATGCCTCCAGCACCACCTCTTTGGCGCTGGTCACAAGCAAGTTTGGAATCATCCGATCTTCATAGCCCATATAGCTAATCTTAAGGTTCGTTCTTCCTATTGCTACACCTTCTATGCGAAAGTTGCCTTCCATATCGGTCACAGCTCCTTTTACAGGGTCTGACCCGATGATCACCACCGTAGCACCAATCAGGGGGGTCTGTGTATCCTGATCGATCAGGGTGCCACGCACCGTTTGTGTCAGGTCTTGTGCGAACACAGCGCACGTCAATAGCATTCCCACAAAGGAAAATATCAAGTTCTTCATTTTAGTATTGGTTTGAATATTGGTTATTAGAATTTGAGGGCGACGTTGTAGCCGATCCACATTTTCACGTTGGTATCAGAAAACATCTCGTCGTAGAAGATCGAGTTGCCGATGTCCAGACCATAGTCTCCCGAAGTGGGGTCTTGACGGTTGGTCACATAGATGTTGAGCGAAGGCCCGCCCTGGATCGCCAGATGGCGAGCAAACTGATAACCGAAGTTCAAATTAACTTTATTGAGGAGGTTGAGGTTTTCTCCCAGATCCCAGTTGTCCTCGTCGTGCTCATGGATAAACTGCGAAGTAAGCTCCACATTGCCAAAGACATTTCTGGCGACTTTGTATTGCGTACCCAGACCCGCGCCGTACGTCCATAGAAATTCCTCTTTGGCCTGCATTCCTGCAAACAGGATGGAATAGAAATAAGGCATACCGGATCGAAACGACACATTCACATCGAAAACGTCATTGTATTCAATTCCCGGCTCTTTTAGACCGTTGCCGATGATGTTGATCAAGCCAATTGCCACGCCTTTCTCCAGGCTGTCGGTCACGTTGATCAAGCCCACCTGTGTACCTTCCAGTCTCTGTGCACGGTTGAGAAAGCCTGCAATCTGTGCTCCTTTAACCTTTCCTGACACATTCGTAAAGCCGGCGATCTGTGCTCCATCGACTCCCTGGGGTGCGACATTGGCAAAGCCCACGATCTGAGCGCCCTTCACACTATCAGCTACATTAGTAAAGCCTGCAAACTGTCCCCCATGCACATTGTCACCGGAGACGTTGGCAAATCCTGCGAATTGTCCCCCGCTCATATAACCCTTGCTGATATTGGCAAAACCGGCAAACTGCCCACCAATGGTGGTACCACCCGAGGTATTGGCCAATCCTGCAAACTGCCCTCCTCGTACAGAGCCGCCCACGGTATTGAGTGCTCCGGCAAATTGACCACCCTGCACGTTGTACTTATTCATATTGAATATCCCTCCAAATTCTCCTCCGTTGAGGCTGTGCTCGTATCCTCCGAGGACATTGAGCGAAAACTTGTTGGTATAGCCCTCCTCCGGGCCGTTGCCCGTTCCAAACCCGGGTACAAATGAGATTTGTATGGGGCGTTCTTTGTAAGCGCCAGGTTCGTTGTCCTTTTTATCCTGGGCCTGCACTTTTGAAACAATCGCCAGTATCGCGACGATCAGTCCTAAAATCAATTTTGAATTTTTACTTTTCATTGTTCTCACTATTGGTATTTCATTAGTGAGAAAACCCAAACGTTTATTACCCTGACAAACCCTGAGATTTTTTTGTTTTTTTTTAGAAGCGGATGGAAGCGGCGTATCCTATCCACATCGAGAGGGCCGTGTCGCCCTGTATTTCCTCATAAAAAGGTGACTGTCCCCAGTCAAATCCATAGGCATCCGTGTCCGCATTGTACATCTGGGAAATGTACAGATTCAGTACAGGCCCACCACTAATGGAAAGGTGCTTACCGAATCGATATCCAAAATTCCAGCCCAGTCGGTTCAGCAGATTCATTTCTTCTCTCTGATCTTCCAGATCATCAAGTGTATGGGCTGATAATTCTATGGCACTGAAGACATTTTTGTACACTTTGAATTCAGATCCGAATCCAATCCCGTATGACCATAGCTTTTGATCGGTCAGCTGCATTCCGCCACTCAAAATCGAATAGAAGCTGCTGGTTCCCGAACGAAACGTTAGGGAAGCATCCATGAAATCATTGTGCTCGACTCCAAATTCCAGCTTTCCGTTTCTCGCAATATTCACCAAACCTATCATCGCACCGCTCTCTACTGTGTCTGCGATGTTGACCACCCCCAGTTGGACACCCTTTAGGTTATTGGACACGTTCAGAAAAGCGGCTGCCTGAAATCCGTCCATATCCCCGGAGACATTCATAAATCCAGCCATCTGACTCCCCTTATAGTCCCTGGAAACATTCGTAAAACCCGCCATTTGAAAGCCGGAGCTCTCTTTAGTAGCCAGGTTTCCAAAGCCGGCCAATTGCACTGCTTTCGTCTCAGTGGTGATGTTCGTAAAGCCCGCTGCCTGGAATCCACTTGTCTCCCTGTTGTTGATGTTGACAAATCCGGCAAGCTGCGCCCCATCCATTTTTCGGGTATTGATATTGAAGAATCCTCCCATCTGTAGGCCATGCACTTCATCAGCTACCAGATTACCAAAACCGGCTGCCTGAAAGCCTGAGGTGTATCCCTTATTGGTATTGATAAACCCCGCCATCTGCACCCCGCTGGTCACCCCACCTACTGCATTACCAAATCCCGCCATCTGCACTCCTTTCATCCGCTCACGGTCGATATTGTAAAACCCTCCCAGCTCAACGCCATTGACACCTCTGGAGTATCCGGCAATCACATTGAGAGAGACCTTATTGGTTACCCGTCCGCTTAGCTTCCCGTTGGTACCGATCATTGGGATAAAGGAGATTTGAATAAGTCGTTCCTCCTCCAGGCTTACATTTCTTACATTTTGCCTCGTCTCAAACGTAGTGAAGAACTTAACCAGCTTCTTGGTTTCAATTCCAATCCGCTGGGTCACCGTGGTATCCTTTTTTGGTTTGCTTCGACGGATAAGAGTGATTTTCTGATCCAGCTCCCTGACGTCTTTGACCATAATCAGCGTATCCATATAGTCCTCCTGGCTGATGGCGAAGGTCACATAGTCGGTCTTGGAACTTACTGTTAGATCAAAGTGGCCGGATTCATCGGAAATCGTTGCGTCCAGCTTGTTGACCTCATAGATCGTCACGCCGGGGATGGTTTCGCCCGTTTCTGCATCGGTGATCGCTCCGGTAAATTGGACCTTCTTTTTAGCTTCCTCACCCGGCGCCTTCTGAATGATGACATAGCTACCGCGCACCTTGTAGCTATACTGCGGGCCTAAAATATCTCTGAGAACCTTTTGCAACGAAGCATTTTCATAATCTCCGGAAACGGTCTGATCTGGCAGGATGTCAGGACTATAGGCGAGCTTGACCTCCTCCAACCGATCCAGCTGTCTAAGCACTGACTGTACACTTTGATCCTTATAGTCAAGGCTGACCTTCGTTTCAGTCAACACCTGGGCCTTTAGCGCTGAAGTGCAGAGGATAACCAGAAAGGTGAATATTATTTTACTGCGCACAACCCTCTCCTTTTATTAAAAATCCCTCACCTAACTGCTCAAATTCCAATCCCAGCGTGGCGGTGATCACGTCCAGTACGTTTTCGATACGCTCATCCTCAAAACTGACAGTCACGGTGCATGTGGCCAGGGATTCATTCTCTAAATCAATACTTACCTCGTACACCTCCTCGAGAGAATCTACAATTTCCTGCAGGGTGCTGCCATAGTAATTCAGCCGCTTGGTACGCCAGTAGTTGTGTCCGCTTGAGAATGTCACCTCCACAGTCCTGATTACTCTTTGGCTCTTGACAAATACGCTTCGGTTGCCTGCCTCGATCACTTCTGTTTGATCCTTAAAAGTCACCGACACTACTCCGGAATCAACGGTCACGATGATACTATCGCTTTGCTCATAGGCCTTCACATTAAAAGAGGTACCCAGCACCTGTACGACGACATCCTGGGCATTGATCACAAACGGCTGCTCAGGGTTAGGTTCCACCTCGAAGTAGGCCTCCCCAACCAGGGACACGGCCCGCTCATCTTGATCGAATTTCTCGGGATAAGTCAATTGGCTGTTTTTGTTGAGGCTTACGGTAGATCCATCTATGAGCTCCTGCTGTACCACAGCATCTGCAGAGGCCAATCGCACCTCCTCCACACCATAATTCAAATCATAGCCAAACCAGGCGAGTCCCAGGATCAGGGCGATGCTGGCGGCAATACTGAGCCACCTATATCCGGTCGCTCTTACCCCAAACTCATTTTGCTTGGTAAACTTCTTCCAGGCGGGCTTCACGGCAAAATCCTGCGATAGCGAGTCGAGGCTCTGGACGGCTTTGATGTCCAGATACAGGAAATGAAAGCGCTGATATTCCTGAAAATTTTCTTCAGAATCGTCCCTCCAGGCCAGTACAGTCTCCTCCTGCCCGGCAGTCAGCTGCCGGTCGAAGTGCCTGAAAAGCATCTCCTCGTTGATCCCGTATGTATTTTCCTCAATCATCCCACGTCAAAGCATTGACAACTCACTTTCATTTTACCCTTACAAGTTTTTGAGCCACTGCCAATAAATCAGGAAAACGATCAGCGGCAGGTACTTACCCAGCGACTCGCGCATCACCTTGAGTGCCCTGCCCATTTGGGTTTCTACTGTCTTCACAGAGATGCCCAGCTCGTCTGCGATCTCCTGGTATTTTTTTTCTTCGTACCGGCTCATGATAAAAATCTGGCGGCACTTATCCGGCAGCCTGCTCAGCGCCGCATCGATTTCATTTTGCAGTTCCTCCAACTCCAGGAAGTCCGTCTCCATGTAGTCCACCCGCTTGATCTCCTGATGCTCATATCGTCGCTCAATTTTCTCATGTTTAAGGAAGTTGAGGCAGGCGTTTCGCGTGGCGCCGTAGAGGTAGGACTTGACAGTGGTGCGAACTTCGATCTGACCGGCTTTAGTCCATACATTGCTGAATACGTCCTGCACCATCTCCTCGGACTGGTCACGATCCTGCAGGTACTGATAGGCAAACGCACATAGCTGGGAATAGTAGGAATGAAAGACCTGTTCGAAGGTCTTTTCGTCTGTGAGATCGGTGAGGCTCAGGGTGGATTCCAAAATAGGTAATGGGTTCACTGCGAAGCTACCAAGAAATTGTAAAAAATCTTCAGACAAGATTTATGTTAACTGAACGTAATTCTTTGGGTTGTGTATTTGACTGATAAGTTTACCTTTAGGGGATAATGATCAAAATAAAGAGATTACCTTCCTAACCTTGAAAAAATCCTTAGTCATAGTAATGGTTGTAACATTCTTCACTTCTTGTGCTTCCCTTTACAACCGACCCACTACAAAACTTAAGTTATACTCAGAAGAACCTTTCATCGTCACAAGCACTTCAGACACTATAAATCCGGTAAATGGAAAAGCTGAAATCTTGGCAGCTCGAAGCAAACGACCTTTAGAAGTTAGCTTCATTGACTCCACTACCAACATCATCAAAATTGCTCCTATCAACTCCTTTATGTTTTGGTACAATGTTGGCACATTGGGAATAGGAATGCCGATAGATGAAAATAAAGATAAAAGGTACGGCTACCCTTCAAGGGTTTATTTGAGTGGAGACACTGAAAAAGGCTACTATCGAGGGTTTGAGCGGCCACATTACAAAAATGAAATTAGAGCCAGGATTTATCTCCCCATTTACCACAGCTATTCGTTCAAGCCAGAAGAAGAATCCAGAAAGACACAACTTAGTATGATGGGCCTGGGATTGGGTCTAGATTACTTTCATCATGAAAACCAATACTTAAATCTGTCCACAAGTTTCGTTCTATTAATTCCTTTTGTAATAATAGATCCGCACTCTGAACCATATGAGATGTTTACCACTTACCTGACCTTAACTAATAATCATAGAGTCAGACGTCTGACGCATGGATATGGAATAACTTATGGCAAGACCTTCTATTCCGATTATGACGTAAAGCAAAGCTATGGCTCAATAGGAGCAATCCTATCATCTCACTATCGGACTGGTGATCATTTTAGCTTTGGCATGGTTTATAGGCCCACATTTCTACAGATAGGCTCATCTGCGAAGTATGTTTATGAGCAAGTAATTGGTATAGAAGTGGCCTGGTCGATCAACTTGAAATAAATTCTATAAGTACAAAATTTGAGCTTACATAATTTCCCGTTTAAACCTAATCACCAACCAATGAAAAACCTGTTCTTCATTCTCTATTCAATTGGGATCGTTCATGCGTCCCAGGCGCAAAAGGTTCACTCCTATCCTTTGGCTGAAAAGGACAGTCTATTTTGCCTATATTTTGGTGACACCCTGGCTGACCCCTACCAATGGATGGAAGACCCAGACGATCCCAGGCTTGAAATTTGGCTGAACCAGCAGAAGAAGCTAACTCAAAAACAGCAAAAACAGCAGACTAAAGTCTGGGCCTTGAGAGATCAATTGGTTTCCATGTACCATGATAAAAAAAATGAAACCCTAAGCACATACAAGGATGAAGAGAAGTCTGCGGAGAGTAAATATGTCTTTAAGTCGAAGCATACCAACTATAAAAGATGGCCCGATCTTCTTTACAAACGAAGAGCCTTTGTCAACTATGAGACGCTCTTTAGAACCAAAGACTTTATGTATGATAAGCATGATCACATCCTTGTAAGACAGCGAATGGTCAACGAGGAAGAAGATATCGCCGCATTTCTGATTTCTCATCAGGGAAGTGATTGGGTCGAGGTTCATTTCTTTGACTTAAACTCAGGCAAGCACCTGCAGGATACTTTGAAGTATTTGCAAAGCTCAAGCAAAATGGTCTGGGATGGAAGAGGTGTTTATTATGATCGCTACGATCCTCCAAAAGAAGGAAAGGAGTTTTTGAACGTAGCCACCGGACAGGCCCTTTATTATCACAAAATTGGCACTCCACAGGAGGAGGACACTCCGCTATACCAAAATCCGAACACCACCGGAACTAATAGATTTTATTTTTTTCAACTGGGAGACCGCACCTTGTTTTTAAGCCACTTCTATACCGTCAGGGACAAAATGTATCGAGCCTGGTCCTACGCTCCCATGCAAAAAGATGAATCCTTTCTCCTGAATAACTTCCTGATCTATCCTAAGGATGAGCACTTCACCATAGACCTGGTCAAAACTTTTGGAGACACAGTGATTTTGACTACAGATTGGAATGCCCCTAATGGAAAAGTCCTGATGATGGACATTAATCAACCCAATCAGGTCAACGAGTTGGTCCCTGAATACGACATGAATCTTCGGGGAGTAGACCAACTCGGAGACGATAAAATCATTTGTAGTTATCGGAAGGACAATCTTTTTTCTGCCCTTATTTTCAACCTCAGAGGTGAGCTCATTAAGAAAATAGACGCCCCGGAAGGAAAAAAACTTAATGCCCTGGGAGAGGCAAGCCAGGATTCCAGGTTCACGGAGTTTTGTATTTCCTCTTTTTACCACCCGGATCTGTGGTATCAGATGTCACTTGAAAATTATGATATAAAACCTGTGCAAAGTGTTACGGTGCCGTATGATGCTGACGACCTTGAAACACGATATGTAAAATATCGCTCAAAGGATGGAACAGAAGTGCCTATGTTTATTACCTGTCTGAAGGACACTAAACTCAACGGCAAGAATCCAACCCTGATATACGGCTATGGAGGGTATGGCCACACAATTGATCCTTTCTATGATCCACAGCTGACGCTAATGATGCTACATGGGGGAATACTGGCCATTCCCAACATTAGGGGCGGAGGTGCAGAAGGAGAAGACTGGGGAGAATCGGGACGAAGACTCAAAAAGCAAAATGCCATTGATGATTTCATTGCTGCTGCCCAGTACCTGGTGGATCAAAACTACACTTCACCGGATCAAATTGTCATTAAAGGCAAATCACATGGCGGGCTATTAGTGGCTGCGGCAGCCACCCAGCGTCCGGAGCTCTTTAAGGCGGTAATCGCAGAAGCCGGCCCGTACGACATGCTTCGGTTTGATCAATTCACTGCAGGCTCTGTTTCCACCAACCTACTGGAATTCGGGAGTACATCCGACAAAAAAGATTATCAAAACCTGCGATCATATTCTCCATTGCACAAGGTAAAGGCAGGGACAAGATATCCCGATTTTTTATTGATCACCGGCGATAGTGACGACAGGGTACCCCCGCTTCATACCTATAAGTTTCTGGCATCATTACAGCAAAATGGTGACCCCATAGGCTTATACCAAATGTATGTTGTTCCCGGCTCAGGTCATGGGGGTGCACTCAGCAATAAAGACTGGGAAGCCAAAACGCTTTTCGAGTATTACTTTTTATTTGATCAGGTTGGACTGAGGTTTTATTGATTACTTCTGATGGTGTTACTGATATAAAATCCTGACAAGACCAGTCTGTTTTCTACCCATTTTATCAAAGCTGGCCCTACACCTACAAATAAAACCGATGTACTCGATTTACAACTTTCGGTAATATTCCTGCAAGTGTTCTTTAGTCTTATTGGGCAAATTGCTCAATGGCCTTAAATGGATTAAGGCCGCTCTAAAACTTAAAGACTAAAACTATGATCACTAAAACTTTACAGCAAAGCAAAATCCTATTGCTGATGGTCCTCTGTATCCTGGCTGGGTACAGTTCTAATGGACAGTTCGCCAAAGGCGCTGACGTCAGCTGGGTCAGCGAAATGGAATCCTCCGGCTATCAATGGTACAACGATAACGGCAGCAGTCAGGACATCTACCAAATCCTGAAAGATCACGGCATGAACGCCATTAGGTTGAGAGTGTGGGTCAACCCTTCTAATGGCTGGAGCAACCAAAGCGACATGCTCTACCTTGCGAGTCGGGCCAGCAGCGCAGGCATGGACATTATGCTCACCATTCACTACAGCGACTCGTGGGCGGATCCGGGCCAGCAGAACAAGCCGTCCTCATGGTCGAGCTATTCTACTCAGGAGTTGTACACGCAGGTGTATAACTATACCTACGACATGATCAGCACGATGCAGTCCAACGGGGTGACGCCCAAGTGGGTACAAATCGGAAACGAGACCAACGATGGCATGCTTTGGGAAAACGGCCGGGCTTCCGCCAATATGCAGACCTACGCCTGGTTGGTCAACTCCGGTCATAACGCGGTGAAAGATGTAAACGGCAGCATCCTGACGATTGTACACCTATCCAACGCCTATGACAATGCCCTGTACCAGTGGAATATTGGGGGCATCATCAGCAACGGTGCCAACTTCGACATTATCGGTATGTCGCTGTACCCCGAGCCGGGAGATTGGTCATCGCTGAGTGCACAAGCCTACTCAAACATGCAGGACATGCGATCCCGCTATGGCAAAGAGGTAATGATTTGTGAAATAGGTATGCGACAAGATGAGCCACAAGCGACCCACGATTTTGTAGCTGACATCCTGGCCAAAACACGGTCTGCCGGAGGACTGGGTGTGTTTTACTGGGAGCCTCAAGTCTATAATGGCTGGAAAAGCTATGGCAAAGGCGCCTGGCAAGAAAACGGCAGGCCTTCCATCGCTATGGATGCATTTCTCGAAGGAGGAGGAAGTTCGTGTGACCCTTCCAACATTACACCATACCTTCAGGTCGATGGCGGGTCTTGGCAGCAAGCCTCCAATGTGACCATCACAGCGGGCAGCAGTGTGAAGTTCGGCCCCCAACCCGCAAGCGGCGGATCATGGAGCTGGTCAGGCTGTGGTACTTCGGGTAGCGCCAGGGAGCAGACCGTTTCCCCCACCAGCACTTGTACCGCCACTGCCACCTACACCAACTCATGCGGAGCGCAAAGCACACAGGCTTTTAACATCACTGTAGAAGGCAACAGTGGAGGAACGCCCTCCGGAGATTACGTACAGCTACAAAACCGGGGCACCGGGCTGCTCCTTGACGGAATGGGCCTGACTAACAATGGAGCTACCTGCGGACAGTATGCAGGCACCAACCACATCAACTCCCACTGGGAAATGAGTGATACTGGCGATGGCTACGTGCAATTCATCAACAGAGGTACTGGCTTGATTTTGGATGGCATGGGCAGAACCTCCAACGGATCGGACTGTGGCCAGTGGGGAAATACCACACACCCTAATTCCAACTGGTCGGTGCAACAATACGATGGCAGCTACTACCGAATCCAAAACCGGACCTCCGGATTGTACCTGGATGGAATGGGCAGAACCAACAACGGAGCTAATGTAGGCCAGTGGGGCAACACCACCCACCCCAATGCACAATGGCAGATCATCACGGTATCCGGTGCCAGGGCGATTTCACAAGACAGCGGTGAGGTGTTAGCTGAAAATGAGGGTGTACGGTTGTTTCCCAATCCAATCGTGGACAACACACTTTACATCAAAGGCCTGAAGTCGGAATCTTTGGTAAGGCTGACCAACCTGTCAGGCCAATTGATTTTTGAGCAGAAAGTATCTGCCGATACATCGGCCATCAGGCTTGACCAATCTCCGGGAGTATACATTTTGAGTCTTGAAAGCCAGGAAGGTAGGGTTTCGAGGCAGGTGGTGATTAGATAATCACCATTTTTATTTGAAGAATAAAGGTCAGCTGATGCTGGCCTTTATTCTTTACAAATAAAACCGATTCGTATATTTCAGATTCTCCTTCGTCACGATCTCGATGGGCATGAATTGATCCCGATCGACTGGAGCCGCAGCGATCAACTTCTTATACAGTGCCTGGATGCTAAGATATCCCTGCTGGATCGGATTTTGATTGATGATAAAGTCCACCACTCCTTCGTCCACCACTTCTGCATTGGCTTTGGTCAGGTCATAGCCGATCATTCGTTGGAGGTTGTTGATTGTGTTTTCTCGAAATAGTCTGACCACCTGATTGGAGCGGCTGTTGGGGACAAAAACATGGAGGTGGCCATTCCTAAGCACATCTAATTGCTCATTGACATCCTCCCCTTCTATGAGTTCTAGTTCTTGTATTAGCGATCGATCCCATTCGTTTTCTTCATAAAACTTGTAGAACCCTTTTATACGCTCCTTCACCGTTTTGTTCCAAAGATCAAAATCCGAATACTTCACCACCCACACTTGTGCGCCGTGCTCGTATCCATAGTTCATCAGGCTAGCCGCCAGGTAGCCACTCTGTACCGTATCCTGCCCTACGATCGACAGGGGATTGGCCTCCTTCAAATCAGAATCCACAAAGACATAGGGTATCCCTGCTTTGTCCATCTCTACGCATATTTCCGCTGCCTCATCCAACAAAGGAGATAGAATGATCCCCTCCGGATTTAGCTCCATCGCTTCGTGCGCCTTGTCCAAAAAGGATTGTTGATCGTGGCGGTTAAACACAAAATCCTGAACGGTCAGACCTAGTGATTCATATTCTACCGCAGCCCTATCAATCCCCCGTCTCAGTGCCTGCCAGTAGTCGTTGTCCTGTGGAATCACCACCCCGATGTTGAAGGTTTTATTGAGCTTGAGTGTGCGGGCATAAACATTCGTCGAGTAATTTCCTTCCTCAGCTATTTTGAGCACCAGCTTCCGTGTTTTTTCGGCCACATCACCTCTATTGTGCAGCACACGATCTACTGTCCCTACGGATACTCCGGCCTTTTTGGCGATCTCCTTGATCGTAATTCTTTTCATTTTCTATTCAATAAATATCGAATCGAATTTTACTTTTTGTATTCTCATCGGTTTTGCTACATTTGCAATCCCCGTTATCGAACACGGAGGCAATCCGCTCACATGCGGATTAATTAAGCTAATATTCCGTGAACGTACACGGAAATACATAAACGACAAAAAGAATTATGAAAAAAGTAGTAACATTTGGTGAGATCATGCTTCGCCTCGCTCCTCAGGGCTTCTTGAGATTTTCTCAGGCGAACAACTTTGATGTAGTATATGGTGGTGGTGAGTCCAACGTGGCTGTTTCTTTGGCTAACTACGGTGTGCCCGTAGATTTCGTGACCCGACTTCCTAAAAACGATATTGGTGAGTGCGCCCTTATGGAAATGAGAAAAAGAGGCGTAAACACAGACAACATCATCTTCGGTGGTGACAGACTGGGAATTTATTTCCTTGAAACCGGTGCTGTAAGCCGAGGCAGTAAAGTAGTATATGACCGTGCGCACTCTGCTATGTCAGAGATCGAAGCAGGTATGATCGATTGGAAAGAAGTTTTCAAAGATGCCGAATGGTTCCACTGGACAGGTATTACTCCTGCCATCTCACAAGGTGCTGCTGACGCTTGTTTGGAAGCCGTAAAAGCTGCTTCTGACCTGGGTATCACCATCTCTACTGACCTTAACTACAGAGCCAAACTTTGGAAGTACTGTAGCGACAAGCAGAGAGAAGACATCATGGCTGAATTGACTTCATACTGTGATATCGTCCTTGGAAACGAGGAAGATGCTGAAATGCACTTTGGCATCAAGCCTGAAGGTATCTCTGTTCAGACTGAAGGCCACAACGTGAAAGCTGAGGCATTCCTTTCTGTTTGTCAGCAAATGATGGAGAAATTCCCTAAAGCGAAGAAAGTAATCACTACCCTGAGAGGTTCTATCTCTGCGTCGCACAACACATGGGCAGGCGTATTGTACGACGGTACCAAAATGTATGAAACACGTCAGTACCAAATCACTGATATCGTAGACCGAGTAGGTGGTGGGGATTCATTCATGGGTGGACTGATCTACGGATTGCTTAAGTACCCTGAGGATGATCAAAACGCATTGGATTTTGCTGTGGCAGCTTCTTGCCTGAAGCACACGATCAAAGGTGATGCTAACCTGGTAACTGTATCAGAAGTAGAAAAACTAATGGGAGGAGACGCGTCTGGTCGAGTGGCGCGATAAAATCTCTGGAGCGGCCGGTCTACCTTCCTTATGATTGCTGAATAGATCAAAAGATCGGCCCTCTTTTTTTTTGCTAAAAAGTGCTTAGCACTTTTTTGAGTTAATAGTTAAATGGTTAATGGGTTATTAGTAGCCTCTTTTCAACGAGTATCTAACTAATAACCCAGTAACTTAATAACCCTTTTCCGACAGGTCGGGAAAAGAACCAAACCAAATGTCAAAAGGAACAATAGCCATATTATGCGGCGGAGGACCCGCTCCCGGAATCAATACCGTGATCAGTGCGGTGGCCAAGGTCTTTATGAAAGACGGGTATCGTGTGCTGGGTATTCACGAAGGATACAAAGGGCTGTTGTCTGACAATCCCGGGGTTACTGAATTTGACTTTCGGTACGTGGACAAAATCTTTAGCCGGGGTGGATCTACCCTGGTGATGAGCCGCTACAAACCCAAAGACGATGAGTTCAAGGCAGACTTCTTTATCAACAATGACGTCAAGCTACTGATCACCATCGGTGGCGATGACACAGCCAGCACGGCCAACAGGCTTTCTAAATTTTTGGCAAAACAAAACCTGGATGTAAAGAACATCCATATCCCGAAGACAATAGACAATGACCTTCCCCTACCCCATCGGAATCCAACCTTTGGTTTTCATTCGGCGAAACACGAAGGGGTCAAGATCGGCAATACAATCTACGAAGATGCGATCACCAGCCAGTGCTGGTTCATCATGTCCGCGATGGGTCGATCTGCGGGTCATCTGGCTTTCGGTATTGCTACCGCCTGCCACTTTCCAATGCTGATCATCCCTGAGATGTTTAACAAAACGAAGGTGTCGCTGAATAAGGTGGTGGATCTGATCATCTCCTCTATGATCAAGCGTCAAACCCTGGGCATCCACTACGGCGTGGCTGTGGTGAGTGAAGGGGTTTTTCATATCATCGATGAGCAGGAGCTTAAGGATTCAGGCATCATGTTCACTTACGACGACCATGACCACCCCGAGCTAGGCAATGTGAGCAAGTCCAACATCTTCAATGTATTGGTGCAAAACCGACTAAAAGAACTAGGCATCAAAATCAAAAGCCGTCCGGTAGAATTAGGCTATGAATTGAGATGTTGCAAGCCTATCGGCTATGATTTGACGCTTTGTACCCTGCTGGGTATCGGAGCAAAGAAACTGTTCGACGAGGGCATCACCGGTTGTATCGTGACGGCTGACTCCTGTGGAGACATCAAGCCAATGTACCTCAACGAATTTGAAAACGAACAAGGAGTAATAGAGCCTCGTCTGGTCGATATCGACTCCCAGATTTCGCAGTTGTGCTTTGAAAACATGCACTATGTGGAAGCCGGTGATTACGAGCAAGCTACAAACTGGGTCACCACTCCGGCCCAATATGATTTTAAGAACATTTTAAATTGGAATTAAGACAATGGCAAGATTTACAAGAATTGAAGTCGCTCAAAAAATGAAAGAAACAGGCATGGTGCCTGTATTCTACCACAGCGATGTAGAAGTATGCAAAAAGATCCTCAAGGCCGTATATGACGGTGGTATCCGAGTTTTTGAATTTGTAAACAGAGGTGACTATGCGCACGAGGTTTTCACTGAGCTCAACAAATGGGCTGCAAAAGAAACGCCTGAAATGATCCTAGGAATCGGGTCTGTGATCGATGCAGGTACTACTTCATTGTACATTCAGAATGGAGCCAACTTCGTGGTATCTCCTATTTTGAACCCTGACATGGCCAAGGTGTGTAACCGAAGAAAAATTGCATGGTCACCCGGTTGTGGATCATTGACTGAAATCTCCTATGCAGAAGAATTAGGTGCGGAAGTTGTGAAAATCTTCCCTGGTTCTGAAGTTGGAGGTCCTTCATTTGTAAAAGCCGTGATGGGCCCATTCAAGTGGTCAAGCATCATGCCTACAGGAGGAGTAGAGCCTACAGAAGAAAGCCTAAGCAAATGGTTTGCTGCAGGCGTACACTGCGTGGGAATGGGATCAAAACTATTCATCAAAAACGCTGACGGTGAGTACGACTATGCAGGCCTGACGCAAAAAGCAAAAGAGGCGTTGGCTATCATCAAGAATCTAAGGAAATAATCCTATTGCTCGTAGGATTGTGCATCAAAAGGGCCCCGTATCTATTAGTTTAGATCGGGGTTTTTTGTTGATAAAACCTGGGTGCTGCACTAGCTTTCCCCCAACATCTCCTTGATATAGTCAGGAAGAACATTTCTCAGTACGCTCCTCACCTGTACGGGTTTGCCACTTTCGTCCATTGCCACGAATTTGAAGACGCCCTCGGTCACTTTGTATTCGCTCAGGTCTTCTTTGGATCGCACAATGAGCTCTACACCCACATCGATAGAGGTGTTTCCTATCTTGTTGACTTTGGTATAGACCATAAATACATCTCCATTGTGGATCGGTTTGATAAAGCTGAGGTTACTCACCGATACGGTCACTGCCGGGGATTTGATCACCTCCTCAACCTGAATAGAAGCCGCCTTGTCCATTCGTGATACTACCCATCCGCCAAAAACGGTTCCGGCATGGTTAAGGTCTGTTGGGAATGCCCTTCCCTTTAGCGAAAGTTGTCTCATGTTATCTTCTTGAAAATATGATTTCGATGTTTCCATAATGCGAAGTTACTCCATTATTGATCCGGTGTATGCAATGCCACTTCATCAATATTTCGATCATCCGATGTATAAAAAATGAATAGAAAATCGTAAAAATTGATTTAACCGTTGAGTGTCAATGGAGTAGTTTGCTAGTTCAATCTACCAGCATTGAAACTCTTAAAACTCATAACCACTTGCACCGCTGTGCTCGGGCAACTTGTACTATTTGCCCAAACCGATAGTGACTATTATCGGTTCCACTCCTTCTTGCCCGGCAATGAGCTTTCCGATGAAAATGCGCGAAAAATTTACCAGGACTCCAATGGACTGATTTGGCTGGCGTTCGATTCCAAGGGCCTGTGCCAATACGACGGATCAAACATCGAGACCTTTAGCCATGAAAGTACCGACCCGACCAGCATCTCTTCCAATTTTATCAATGACATCATAGAAGATGCGGACGGCCACCTCTGGTTGGCAACCAACAAGGGCCTGAATATCTTCGACCCACAGACTGCCACTTTCGTTCTGCCTGGAGAGACGGATCACTCTGTTTCTATGAATGCCCTGTACAGGCAAAACGACAGCACCTTTTGGGTGGGGACTGAGTCGGGGTTACTAAAGTTCTTTAAGTCCGGCGATCGTATCGAGCCCATAAAGGACGCCCTTACCGGCAAACTAAGCCAGTCCAAAATAACCAAAATCATTTATCAGCAGGATCAAGGCTATTGGATCGGGACCCGAAACGGTCTCTACCTCTTTTCTGAAGATTTTTCCAGCAAGGGATACTGGTCAAGTTCTGATGACAAATACTCATTGAGTGAAAATGAAATCATAGACATGGCTCTGTTGTCTGACCGGCAGCTTTTGATAGGGACTGATAATGCCGTGAGTGTTTTTGAATTTGACAAAGAGCAATTTAGGACGATCGAGTTTCGGGACAGCGAGATTTTCAATTACGGCAAGGTGGGAATCATAAAAACGTTTGTGGACAGCAAAGGCCGTGTATGGATCGGTACGACTACCTATGGGGTGATCACCGGCACCATGATTTATGACAGCTATGGAGCTCCTATTGAAATCAATATCCCAAAAAAGATTCTCGGTATAGACAGCCAGTACATCATGGACATCTATGAGGATGCCACCGGGCAATTGTTGGTCGCAACCAAATTTGGTGGCATCGTATCTCATGACCCCAGGCAGCATAACTTTCCCCATTTTAGGCTGGAAGACTCGCAGTGGGATGTGGGCCGATCCAGCCAGAGCTTTGTGGTATCGGCGGCTCAGACCGATGCCGGCCAACTCTTCATAGGCACCCGTGAAAGAGGCTTGGTGCTGTACAACCTGAAGGATCACTCCCATCGTCAGATCCCTGTGTACAAGGGCATCATCGAGTTAAGAAGAATTGAGTTCATATACAGTGAAAATGACCGTGACCTGTGGCTATGTCATAAACACGGACTCAATAGGCTGGACGTAAAGACATTAAAAAGTAAACATTACAGATTTCATAAAATATCCTCTTTTGTAAAAGACCCGGACGGTGATTTTTGGGCCGGTTCGTCCAATGGCCTATATCGGTTCAATTCCAGTACAGCCAAGTTTTACAAGCACCCGTCACGCCATTCCGAGTTTTTCGATAATGCTTCCATCAGGGTATTCAAGATTCTGAGCGAACCCAATGGCGTCTACTGGTTTGGTACGGACGGAGACGGACTGTTTGAGTATCATCTCAAAAATGACTCATTGATCCAACACCATCATAGCGTCACTCGACCCAAGGGTATCAGCGGCAACAAAATCAGATCCATATTGAGAGACCAATCCGGTCAGCTCTGGGTCGGGACAAAATCCTCCGGTCTTAATCGATATTCCGGAAACGGTGAATTCTTCAAGCTGAGCAAGCAAAACGGTCTACCGTCCAACAGTGTATTCTCCATAGTAGAAGATGATCACAATAATCTGTGGCTGGGCTCCAACAACGGCCTGGGAAGGCTCAACAGCCAAACCCTGACCATCGACAACTTCAACAAAAAGCATGGACTTCAAGACAATGTGTTTGAGCGATACTCAGCCTTCAAACTTAATGACAGCAGAATTTTCATGGGTGGTAACAACGGATTTAACCTCTTCAACCCTGCCAGCATCACGCTGGATACGAGTGTTGCCCCGTTGATCATCAGCCGCCTATCGGCGAACGGAAGAACCAAGACCATTGATATTTTTCAGGAAACGAGCCTCTCATTTGATCATTCTGAAAACAATATTACCATCGATTTTTCCGCACTCGACTATCGGGATCCCAAGGCCGTCAAATACAAATACCGTATGTCAGGGGTCGACGAAGACTGGGTGGAATCAGGCAATCGGAATTATGTCACCTACTCAAGCCTGGCACCGGGGGATTATTCCTTTGAATTTACTTCCACCAATGCAGATGGAAAATGGTCAGGTGAAACCTTGAAAGCCAATATAGAAATCTGCAGGCCTCCCTGGCTCACCTGGTGGGCAAAAACCGTTTACGCTTTCATAATCTTAGGGCTCTGTTATTTGATCTATCGAATCGCCATGGTGAGGGCCGGGTTTATCCATGAGCTCAAAGACGCTGAGGTAGAGCTTGAGAAAAACAAGGAGCTCAACCAGCTCAAACTCCGCTTTTTCACCAATATATCGCACGAGTTTAGGACACCCCTTGCGCTGATCCTGGCTCCCCTGGAAAAGCTCCGGCAAGACCTCAGCATTGACCTCAAAGTTTTGAGGGTTGTCAACATGGCTTATAAAAGTGCGCAGCAATTGGAGCATCTCACAGATCAACTGATGTATTTCCGCAAGGCCGAGCAGGGCAAACTAAGCCTCAAGGTAAATCATGGAGACCTCACTGCATTTGTACAGGAGATTTCAAAACCCTTTGAGAGCCTGGCAGAAAAAAAGAAAATAGACTTTGTGCTGACGCCTGAAAAGAAAAACTTCTCAGCGTGGTTTGACCATGACAAGGTCTCCAAGATCGTAAACAATCTGCTCTTCAATGCCTTCAAATTCACCCCCGATGGAGGCCGAATAGAAATTATACTGAAATCGGTAAACCTCGATTCAAACCATGAGTGGGCCTCCCTCAGTGTGATCGACAGTGGAGAGGGAATAGATGAATCCGTATTGGAGAATATTTGGGATCGGTTCTACCAGGCCGATGACGTAAAGCACGGCACGGGTATCGGACTCGAACTCGTTAAAACCCTAACTGAAATACACAAAGGCCAGGTGTCGGTACAAAGCAAAAAAGGCGAAGGGTCGACTTTCTCGATCTCCATACCTGTAGAGAAGGGTGTGTACCAAAATGAGGAGATCACCTCAGTAAGCCCGAACTTAAAGGACGATTCCTCGGCCTTTCTCATTGATACTGAATTGGCACCAGAGCCTACTGAAGCCAAGGTTGACAGAAAAGACAAGAAACTTCTGATCATAGATGACAATGAGATCATGCTGGACTTCTTACAGTCTACATTTTCCAATGAGTTTGATGTCATCACGGCTAACGATGGAAAAGAAGCTCTTGAGATACTGCAAAAAACCATCCCCGACCTGGTCCTAAGTGATGTAATGATGCCAGGATTGACAGGACTTGAACTATGTGACGCCATAAAAACTGATGTACTGACCAGCCATATTCCGGTGGTGTTGCTTACTGCCAGGGTGCTGGGCGAGCAACAGATCGAAGGGTTTGAGAGTGGAGCAGATGCCTATGTCACCAAGCCATTCGACGTAAATGTGTTGCGAGCAAGGCTGCACGCCATCCTGGAAAACAGAGAAAAAATCATCGCATCCCTTGGGGGTAAATCAACCTTCGACCCTGCCAAGATCAGTGAGAACTCCCTGGACAAGGAGTTCATTTCTCAGCTGCTGACCATCATAGAAGACAACTTCCAAAACGTGCACTTCAGCGTAGAGGAGTTTGCCAACGACCTGGCCATGAGTAGAAGTCAACTATTCAGGAAACTCAAGTCCCTTACAGGTAAAACTCCTTCAGAATACCTGTATTCCTTTAGAATCCAGAAAAGTGTCGAGCTGCTCAAAGAACAGGAGTACAACATATCGGAGATCGCCTATAAAACAGGTTTCAGTTCGCCCAACTCCTTCACAAAAACCTTCACGAAGCACATAGGAACCTCACCTACCAAATTCATGCATACCATGGAGACCTCCAGGAGCTAGACAAAAGCACTCTTTCTCATCTCAACAAACCGTTATACCCAACAAGGGAACCATAAATTCCATTGGTAAAACCACGTGAAAAGGCGTTCCATCTATTCTATAGCCCATCACCCATTTCCTACTTAAAAAAGTCATTTTAACACTTGTGACCAATCCATTCACCTGTGCAACATCCGATCATGTATGGCAACCAGTGGTCATGTTTTCGACACGTTCACTCACCACTGCTCTTATAGTTTTGAAAGACTGAATTATGTATGAAAGTATTTTAATAACTAGTAATTGAATGATTAAGATGAAACGAATGATGAGAAAAATTTTATGGGCAGCCCTGACACTGGTTCCGACCATGCTTTGGGCTCAAACACCCACCATCCAACAGGCAGCGGGATGGTTGGAGTCAGCGTATGTCACCTGGTCACCGGTATCCGGTGCGGACAGCTACAATGTGTACTACAGTGGAGAAGGGGTCAACGATCAACGGATCGATGACCAACTGATCCGAGGCTACGGGTCATATATGAGAGCAGACGTTCTTGGGCTCAAGGCCGGCAACTATACGATCCGGGTCGCTCCGGTTTTTGGTGGTTCAGAAGGGTCATCTTCTACGACCAGCTCGCTGAGCGTGCAGGCTCATGATCGTAGTGGGTTTGCCTTTAGCAACGGGCGGGTTCCCGGTGCATACAAAGCCGATGGTACTCCCAAGGACGGTGCCGTAATCCTATACATCACAGAAAACACCAAGAACACGATATCGCTGGATGTAACAGGAGCCAATGCAAATCCCTGTGTAGGACTGCAAACGATCCTTGAGGGATTCAAAAAAGGTCAGGACAACAGGCCTCTGATCATCCGTATGGTCGGACAGATTACAGATTTGGACTACATGTCCAAGGGAGATATTGTTATAGAAAACAGTAACAATGACAATGGGTACATCACCCTGGAAGGTGTCGGAGACGATGCAGTAGCAGACGGCTGGGGTATTCGGGTGAAAAACGGCAACAACATCGAAATCCGAAACATCGGAACGATGAATTGCAATAGCGACGAAGGAGACAACATCGGCCTTCAGCAAAACAACTTTTACGTATGGGTACACAACGTAGACTTCTTTTATGGAGATGCAGGAGGAGATTCTGACCAGGCCAAAGGCGATGGAGCTCTCGACACCAAAAAGTCTTCTTACGTAACCCACTCCTACAACCACTTCTGGGATAGTGGCAAGGCCAACTTGCTAAGCAATGGCGGAGAGGATGTAGGGGTATTTACCTACCATCACAACTGGTATGATCACTCTGACAGTCGCCATCCAAGGGTAAGAGACCATACGGTACACGTGTACAACAACTACTTTGATGGAATCTCAAAATATGGAATCGGAGCGACGACTGCCTCCTCTATCTTTTCTGAAAACAACTATTTCAGAAACTGCAACTATCCTATGCTGATTTCTGAGCAAGGTACGGATGTATATGGCGAAAATGACGGCACCTTCTCAGGTGATCCCGGAGGAATGATCAAAGCTTATGGAAACTACATCGAAGGAGCCAAAAGATTTGTAGATCAAAATGAGTTCCCCAACGATTTTGACGCTTATGTAGTGAGTAGCAGAAATAGCACAATCCCGTCAAGTGTCTCTACTGTAGCCGGTGGAAACACCTACAATAACTTCGATACAGGCAGCTCAATGTACAGCTATACTCCTGAATCGGCTGAGAATGCCAGAAACACGGTCATGCAATATGCAGGAAGAATGAACGGCGGAGACTTTAGCTGGACATTCAACAATGCTGTGGACGATACCGACTCTGACGTGAATGCAGCCCTTAAATCAGCCGTTTCTAACTATACGACCAGCCTTCAGTACATCCAGGGAGATGGCGATGGGCCTATCATTACCCCTTCATTCAACCTAACCACAAGTACATCAGGGTCAGGTAGTGTCAATGGTGGCGGTACCTACGATGAAGGAGCAGCGGCTACCTTGACAGCAGTTGCCGACAATGGTTGGGAATTCGTGCAGTGGACAGGTGATGCATCGGGATCAAGTACCTCTGTACAGGTACTGATGGATGCGGACAAATCCGTGACCGCAGTATTCCAGGAGATTATTTCTGATTACACGCTTACCGCAAATATCGACGGTGCGGGATCCGTTGATGGTGCCGGAGGATACAACAACGGCGAAACCGCTACAATTACGGCAATCGCTGCAGAAGGCTGGGAGTTTGTACAGTGGACTGGCGATGCCAGCGGTACAAACGCGACGACTACCGTAAGTATGAACGGAAACAAAACCGTCACCGCAGTATTTGAATTCACCGGAGAAGCTGCAGACGTGTATCACGACTTTACTGCATCAGGGCTCAACAGTGACTTCTTCGACATTTCGGGTAACCTGTCTACTTCTAAAGGCACAGTCAACTACAATGGTCTGACTTTGACACAGTGTTTGAAAATTGAGTCAAGTACTTCAATTGATTTTACCTCACCAGCACCAGGTGAGTTGACCCTGGTATTCAACGAAGGATGGAGCGGAGGTTTCAACGTGGATGGCGTAAGCCAGGCAGTATCCGGAGGTATTCTTACTATGGATATTGACGCAGGCAGCCACACTCTGACCAAGGACAACACGGCGAACCTATATTACATCAGTCTGTCCTACGGAGGTGTTGATCCTGTGACACAGTACACGATTTCTGCTACTACGAATGGCAACGGTAGCGTTTCCGGTGGTGGTACATATGATGAAAACTCCACGATCCAGTTGACGGCTACAGCGGATTCGGGTTACCAGTTTGATGGCTGGTCAGGAGATGCTAGTGGCTCTAGCAATCCTCTAAGTGTACTGGTAGATGGTGATAAGTCGATCACTGCAAACTTCTCGCAAATTCCAGTGACACAGTACACTGTGTCCACTTCTTCGAATGGAAATGGTTCTGTCACCGGTGGAGGTACGTTTGATGCAGGTTCTGTCATTTCATTGACGGCTAGTCCTAACAGCGGCTACCAGTTTGACGGTTGGTCGGGTGACGCAAGCGGGTCGTCTAATCCGCTTTCTGTTGCGGTAGATGGAAACAAGAGTATCTCTGCATCCTTCTCTGTAATCCCACCTGATCAATACTCACTCACAAGCTCTGTATCAGGGTCAGGATCTATTTCACCAGCTTCAGGGACATTCGATGATGGAACATCAGTAAGCGTAACCGCTACTCCTGCCTCAGGATGGCAGTTTGATGGATGGAGCGGCGACCTCAGTGGCACAAGCGCTTCCGCGACGCTCATCATGAACAGCAACAAGCACATCACTGCGGCATTCTCAGAAATACCTACCGGAGAGTGCACATGGGTAGAGTACCAGGCTGAGAACGGTTCTATGAGTTCCGGTAGTATGGACAGCAACAATAGCGGTTTTACCGGAAGTGGCTTTGCCAATACGGACAACACTTCGGGCGTTTGGTACGAGATCAACGTGGACGTGCCCTCTGCAGGACCACATGACGTAAGCGTAAGATTCGCCAACGGCAGCTCTACTGATAGAGCACAGCAGATCAGTGTAAACGGTAGCACTCAGATATCAAGCCAAAGCTTCCCCGGAACGGGCTCATGGACTACATGGACGACTACTGAGTTTAGCTTGAACCTAAGCGCTGGCACCAACACCATTAGGTTTACATCCCTCACCTCCTCAGGTGCCGCCAACCTGGATCGTATAGATGTATGCCAGGGTGGCGAAACACAGCCTGTGACCTATACTTTGTCGGCTTCTGCCAATGGACAGGGCAGCGTATCTGGAGCAGGCACCTACGACGAGGGTTCTACGGTGCAGTTGACCGCTACGCCTGGCAATGGATGGCAGTTTGACTCATGGAGCGGTGTAGACTCCAGCAATGGCAATACCGCTACGGTGAGCATGAATGCTGACAGATCGGTGACGGCTAATTTCAGCCAGATACCCGTTACGTATTCACTATCAGTCAACGTAAGTGGCCAGGGATCGGTCAACCCAAGCAGTGGAAACTACAACGAAGGCACCCAGGTAAGCATCACGGCTACTCCGGCCAGCGGATGGCAGTTTGATGGATGGAGCAACGGATCGTCTGACAATCCCCTATCGGTAACCATGAGCTCCAACGTGAGCCTTACAGCGAATTTCTCAGAAATTCCAGTCCAGGAGGTGGTGACGATCACTATCCAGGAAAACGAGTCCGGATTCTGTAGTGTACAAGGATCTGTGGATAGCAACAATGGCGGCTTCACCGGATCAGGATTTGCGAACACTTCCAACGCTACGGGCAACGGAATCGATTATAGTATCGATGCGGCTGCAGGCACTGCAACTCTTGTGATCCGATATGCCAATGGCTCCAGCAACAGGCCTGCCAATGTCATCGTGAATGGCAGCACCCAGGTGAGTAGCCTGAACATGCCTTCTACAGGAAGCTGGACGAGCTGGTCAACTGTCTCAACGACTGTGACCCTGGCCGATGGCAGCAACAGTATCCGATTCGAGGCGACAGCCAGTGGTGGATTAGTGAACTTTGACTATCTGGAGGTAACCGGCTACAATGTAAGCGGGGTTTCATGTGGTTCAGGTGCTAGAACCATCGCCTCAGGGGTATCCGATCCGGATCATGAGATCGCCAGCATAGCGGTGTATCCTAACCCTGTGATGGATCAATTGACACTAAGCACAGAGCATGAGATCAAAGCGGTAGAGATATACTCCGTGCAGGGGCAGCTAGTGTACAGGGTTCAGCCACAGTTCAACACTCTTGACATGAGCCAGCTACAAAGCGGCTACTACATGCTCAAGGTGATGACTACCGGCGGCACCTCGATCCAAAAGATCATTAAGAGATAATTCAATAATTGTTGTTCAGATGCTGATGCATTTCAAAAGGTGGCCATTCGGTCACCTTTTTTTGTTTCCTTTTACCAGAGACCTTCCGGGTCATTGGTCTTAAACTATGATTCCACTGATTTTGGGATGGGCTATGATTTGATTTTCTTTCCTGGCATAAGTAAAAAGGGAGTAATCCATCAAAACACCTTCGCTCCATAAAAATGGCCTTAGAAGAATTCCGTCAAGAAAATCCTTGAATGAGACGTTAAAAAATATCCACTGTTTGATCCCAAGAGCGTAGTGACTTGGGAGAGTTTGGAGATTTTAGTCAAACGAAAGGATTTTTAGGAATTCTTCTACAGCCTTGATTTTTTCGTTCTTTTTCATCAAGGAAAAAGAACACAAGACTTGCCCCCTCCCCTTTCTTTCCCTAATTTGAGCAAGTGGTTCTCATGAAGTCCTTCAGACGAACCTACAGCTGCACAGAGAGATGAATTGATTATTAGACAGTGGCGTTTATACGCGACACAAACGATTAAAACCAGGTAAGCTGCTGAAAAACAGAGATTCAATAGAAAATTATATAATGCGAATATAGTGCATGTACTATAGCCGTACGTTGTAGATAATCAAGGAATAGAAATGAAATTCAAATACTTACATCAAGCACTCTTCACTGTGGTTATTTCACTGGGTTTTGTCTACGTACAGGCTCAGACAAAATCAAACCAGAATTCCTCTCCACTTCACTATGGCAAGTCATCTGAAGTTGGTCTTTCAGAAGAAAGGTTATCCAGAATTGATTCAATGTGTCTTCAGGCAATAGAAGATAGAGACTTGCCAGGGATCGTTGCTTTGGTTGCTAAAAATGGCAAGATTGTATACCATAAAGCCTTTGGCTTGGCAGATGCCAAATCTAAGAGGGTCCTTCGAAAAGATGATATCTTCCGATTGGCATCACAATCAAAAGCGATTACAGCCACTGCAGTAATGATGCTTTGGGAAGAAGGTAAGTTTCGACTTGATGATCCAATTTCAAAATATATTCCAGAGTTTAAAGACCCTCAAGTTCTTGATTCTCTTTTGGCTGATGGCACCTTTCTGACCAAACCTGCAGACAAAGATATCACTATTAGACACCTTCTGACCCATACTTCCGGAATTGGGTATGGTGTGATTGATGGGGATGAAAGAATTAAGAATATTTACAAGGAAGCTGGAATCATTGACCTATTCACCACTAAAAACATAAGTATTGAAGATAACATCAAAAAACTTGCTTCTCTTCCACTTCATCATAACCCAGGTGAAAAATTCACATATAGCGAGAGTTATGATGTGCTTGGATATTTTGTAGAAATTATCTCAGGCGTGTCATTTGACATCTATCTGCGCAAACACATTTTTGAACCACTTGAAATGAATGATACCTGGTTCTATCTACCAAAGTCCAAACATGATCGACTAGTATCGGTGCAAGCCAAAGAAGATGGTAAATGGATTAATTACCCGACTACATTTTACGATCCAGACTATCCAATTAAAGGTGCAAAACAATTCTTCTCAGGTGGGGCTGGGCTTTCAAGTACAGCAGAAGACTATGCAAAATTTCTACAGATGTATTTGAATAATGGTGAATACAATGGAATTAGATTATTGAGTAGGACTACAGTTAGGACAATCATGTCCAATCAAATTGGTGACTTATGGGGGGAGGACCCAAAAGCATTTTATGGACTGGCTTTTGCTGTTCAATCCGAAAAAGGAGAGGGCTCTGGAGAGAACGGTAGCTCTGGAACTTTTAGTTGGGGTGGCTATTTTAATACCCAGTATTTTGCAGATCCTAAAGAGCAAATTATTGGAATCTTATTAAAGCAGACTCAGAAAACAAAATCAGATGATACGAGCTGGAAATTTCCTATATTAGTTGGACAGAGTATTGACGATTAACAAAACGATCTACAGCAAGCACTAAAATGAATATGCGCACTGTGTCCTTTGAAAACTATGCAAACAAAAAACCTTGGTACACCCAACAGCGCGAGTTGCGGAGCATAACGCGTGACAATACAAATGGCATGCACCAAATCGGCCAATAGATCCTTTCATATGGTTAGCGTTGGTTCTATACCGACCTTACCTATCTTTAAGTTATTAAATTCGGCTTCCTGGAATAGTAATAGGAAGGGAAGCAAAAAGTTAGCACCTACCCCGCCCCCTCCCCATAAACGTCATTTCCACACTTCTGGTACTTCCGCTCACTTGTGCAACGCACATTCATTTACTGCAACCATTAGTCACTTTTTTGACACGATCACTCACCTGCTCACTTCTAGTTTTGAGATTGGAACTAGTAATTGATTTGACCCGGATTGTGGGTTTGGGCTTGTGGACAGCCCTCCTCCCCCAATGCGGGTCTTAACCTTAATTAAAACTGAATGATGAGATAGATAACACAGCTTACACTTAAGTGGCTATCTCAAAAACGGCATTATTTGTCATTCCGAAGTACTGAGGAATCTTATTATGAAAACTACCCTATCTATTTTCATTAAGATTTCTCCCATTCGGTCGAAATGACAAGTTTTTGAGAAAGCTCTTCCAAGACCACCCAAACTGTGGCCTTGCTATCCACCCTTCCAACAACCATTTCCTAAACCACCACTTGAGCTATAGCCAATAAGACTAGTATGATATAGCCATGGGTGCGTTTGGCGAAAGCCGAAGGACGGAACTAAACTATGATCACGGGAGCAATCCCAACTAAAACTAAATTATGAAACACTTACACAATTTTTTAACGCTATTGTTGGTCTTTGCACTGGCCCTGAGTGCCTTTGCGACGGACTACTATGTGGCTACCAATGGTAGCGACTCAAACTCGGGGACGTCCACTTCGGCGCCCTTTCGCACGCTCCAAAGAGCGGTAGATGCGGTCTCTGCCGGGGACTATATCTACCTCAGGGGCGGTACACATGTGATGACGACCTCATCCGTAGTGATCCAAAAGAACGGTACTTCAAGCAACAACATCCATGTGTTTGCCTATGGTGACGAAACGCCTGTCTTGAGATTCGACGATGTGGAGAATTCGTCCAGCCGGGGTATCGTACAGGATGGAGACTACTGGCATTGGCAGGGCGTCACCATCGAGCGTGCCGGTGATAATGGCATGCTACTCTCCGGAAACAACAATACAATTGACAATTGTATATTCCGAGACAACCACGACACAGGACTACAGCTCAGCCGGTACAACACCGACGCGGATCAGCTCAGCGAGTGGCCATCCAACAACCTGATCGTAGGATGTGAATCCTATGACAACAGAGACTCGGACAACGAGGATGCAGATGGTTTCGCAGCTAAGTTGACTTCCGGTACAGGTAACTACTTCCTAAACTGTGTGGCTCATCATAATATTGACGATGGCTGGGATTTGTATACCAAATCAGACACAGGGCCTATCGGAATTGTGAAATTCGAAAACTGTATCGCACACAACAACGGTACCTTGACTGACGGCAATACATCAGGAGGAGGAGACAAGAATGGTTTCAAACTAGGCTCTTCTGCACACAACATCAACCACGAGCTAAGGAGATGTATGGCCTTCGGCAACGGTAAGCACGGCTTTACTGACAATGGAAACGTAGGAAACATCAAGTTTTACAACCTGACTGCTTATAACAACGGTGACTACAACTTCCACACAAGAGACAATGCTTCTCATACGTTCAGAAACTGTGTGTCTTTCGACGGAAACCACACAGACAGAATCGTGGGTGATGCACCTACTTCGTGTAATGCCTTGACGGAAACGGACATTGACTGGACGATCACTGCCAGTGCGTCGGATTTCCAAACCATGTCACAAGGCCCTGACAGAAACCCAACTTCAAACGGGTTCTTATTGTTGAATTCCGGCAGCAGCCTGGTCAATGCCGGCTGTAGTGCTTCCGGAGTTTCCGGCAGTGGCTCATTGGATCTGGGCGCAGTAGAATTAGGCGCTGCCATGCCAGGTCCTGGTGATGTGGGCACAGCACCCGACCCCAACCCGGATCCTGATCCGGAGCCCGATCCTGACCCTGAGCCGGATCCAGATCCTGTTCCTACCCCTGATGGTGATGAAGTCCACAATTTTACTGCGTCAGGTACCTCAAGTTCCTTCTTCAATATTTCAGGTAACCTAAGTACCTCCAAAGGAACGGTTAACTATGGAGGACTGACCTTGACACAGTGTCTGAAAATTGAGTCCAGTACATCGATATCATTTACCTCAGGCGCAGCAGGTACGCTTACACTAGTATTCAACGAAGGTTGGAGCGGCGGCATCAACATTGATGGCAGCAGCCAGTCTGTATCCTCAGGTGTATTGGCCGTCAATCTTTCAGCAGGCAGCCATACGATCACTAAAGGAGACGTGGCGAATCTGTACTACATGAGCCTTGAGTACGAAGGAAGCACCACACCACAGCAGTACACAGTTTCTACTTCTACCAACGGAAACGGATCTGTATCCGGTGGAGGAACGTACGACGAAGGATCAGTAATCTCTCTAACAGCTAGCCCAAACAGCGGCTACCAGTTTGATGGATGGTCAGGAGCTGCCAGCGGATCAGCCAATCCTCTATCGGTGACAGTAGATGGCAACAAATCCATTGCAGCATCATTCTCTCAAATCCCTCCGGTTGGACAATGCGAATGGGTAGAGTATCAGGCCGAAGACGGCAGCATGAGCGCTGGTAGTGTTGACAACAACAACTCCGGATTTACCGGTAGTGGTTTTGCCAACACCGACAATACGTCGGGGGTTTGGTATGAAATCACTGTAAACGTGCCTTCAGCAGGAGCTCATGACATCAGCGTGCGATATGCCAACGGTAGCTCGACCGATAGGGCACAGCAAATTAGTGTAAACGGCAGCAGCCAGATCTCAAATCAGAGCTTCCCGGGTACCGGATCATGGACATCATGGGGTACGGCTGATTTTAGTTTGAACCTAAGCGCAGGTAACAATACCATCCGAATGACATCCTTGACGTCATCCGGTGCCGGTAATATCGACCGTATCGATGTATGCCAGGGTGGATCTTCTCAACCTGTGACATATACTTTGGCTACTTCAGCCAATGGACAAGGAAGCGTATCAGGAGGTGGAACGTACGATGATGGAGCAAGCGCCGCTGTAACGGCTACTCCTAACTCTGGCTACCAGTTTGACGGATGGAGCGGTGACTTATCAGGTTCTGCAAACCCTGCAAGCATCACCATGAACAGCAACAAGTTTGTAACGGCCAACTTCTCTGTGATTCCTCCTTCTCAGTACACTGTTTCTACTTCAACCAATGGAAACGGATCGGTATCCGGTGGAGGAACCTACGATGAAGGATCAGTAATCTCTCTAACAGCTAGCCCAAACAGCGGCTACCAGTTCGACGGATGGACAGGCGATGCCAGCGGATCAGCGAATCCTCTGTCGGTGACAGTAGATGCCAACAAATCTATAGCAGCGTCATTCTCTCAAATCCCTCCTACTACTGAGTGTGAATGGGTAGAATACCAGGCTGAAGACGGCAGCATGAGCGCTGGTAGCGTTGACAGCAACAACGCCGGGTTTACTGGTAGTGGATTCGCAAATACGGACAATGCCTCTGGAGTTTGGTATGAAATTACCGTGAACGTACCTACAGCAGGCGCTCATGACATCAGCGTACGCTATGCCAACGGTAGCTCTACAGACAGGGCACAGCAGATAAGCGTAAATGGAAGCAGCCAGATTTCAAGTCAGAGCTTCCCCGGTACGGGATCTTGGACATCATGGGCTACGGCTGATTTTAGTTTGAACCTAAGCGCAGGGAACAATACCATCAGAATGACATCCCTTTCTTCATCCGGTGCCGGTAATATCGACCGAATCGATGTATGCCAGGGAGGATCTTCTCAACCAGTGACGTATACTTTGGCTACTTCGGCCAACGGTCAAGGAAGCGTGTCAGGCGGTGGAACATATGATGACGGAGCGACTGCTACCGTAACGGCTACTCCTAACTCAGGCTACCAGTTTGACGGATGGAGCGGTGACTTGTCAGGCTCTGCAAACCCTGCAAGCATCACCATGAACAGCAACAAGTCTGTAACCGCCAACTTCTCTGTGATTCCTCCTAACAATTATACCGTGTCAGCTACGACTGTAGGACAAGGCTCTGTAAACGGTGCGGGATCGTATGAAGAAGGCTCAACTGCTACTCTGACTGCTTCTGCTGCCAGCGGATGGTCGTTCTCAGGGTGGAGCGGAGATGCCAGCGGTTCTAATGCTTCTGTAAGTATCACCGTAGACAGTAACAAGTCGGTGACGGCTACCTTTACTGAAGACAATACAGGTGGTGGAGAAGGTGTCATTCACAACTTCACAGAGTCTGGCACTTCAAGTTCTTTCTTCAGCATTTCGGGTAACCTTTCTACTTCTAAGGGAACGGTTAACTACAATGGATTGACCTTGACCCAGTGCTTGAAAATTGAGTCCAGTACGTCTATCTCTTTCACTTCAAGTGAAACAGCTGACCTTGTATTGGTATTCAACGAAGGTTGGAGCGGTGGCATCAACATCGATGGAAGCAGCCAAAGTGTGTCCGGTGGAGTACTCTCAGTATCTCTTGGAGCAGGTAGTCACACAATCACTAAGGACAACACGGCTAACCTATACTACATGAGCCTCGGCGGTGACCAGGATGGTGGCGGAGGAAATCCTTCGACCTACACCCTTAATGCATCAGCCAGTCCTTCTAATGGCGGCAGTGTGTCATTGAGTCCATCAGGAGGAACTTATGATGCAGGTACCGTAGTTACGATCACTGCGAGTGCGTCCAGCGGATACGATTTCGTAGGATGGACAGGGGCCGCCTCAGGATCTTCTTCAACCACAACAGTGACTATGGATGGAAACAAAAACGTAACAGCACTGTTTTCGGATGGATCTGATCCAGTGGTCAACACAGACATCATTGGGTGGGCTACCCAGGCAGGCGGCACAACCGGCGGTGCTGGTGGAATCTCCGTGACATGTTCAACCGGAGATTGTATCCAGGATGCCATTGATGCTCGGGGAGATGGTGACACGGCTCCTGTGACGATTTTTGTCAATGGAACGATCACTACATCCAACACCAGCGATAGCAAAATCAATGTAAAAGATGCCACTGACATCTCAATCATTGGAGTAGGTACAAGCGGTGAATTCGATGGAATCGGTATTAAACTGACACGTACGAGCAATGTAATCATCCAAAACCTGACCATTCACCACGTGCTTGCAGGCGACAAAGACTGTATTAGCATTGAAGGTCCGGCCGATCACATCTGGGTAGATCACTGTGAGCTGTATGCTGAGTACCAAAGCGTAGACAAGGACTACTATGATGGTTTGTTGGATGCTAAGGCCGAGTCTGAATACATCACCTATTCCTACAACTATCTGCATGATAGCTGGAAAACTATGCTCGTAGGTAGTTCTGAAGGTGATGATTATGACAGAAAGCTGACTATTCATCACAACTACTTTGACAACTGTAACTCAAGGCTTCCCCTTTTCAGAGGAGGACAAGGACACATTTTCAATAACTACTACAGTGGAATTGTGTCTACAGGCGTCAACTCGAGAATTGGGGCATGTTTGAAAGTAGAAAACAACTACTTCGAAGACTCTCATAACCCGATTGTCTCTGCCTACAGTAGTGTGCTGGGTGCAACGGACGAGAGTGGCAACATCTTCGATAATGTTACCTGGGATTTGTCCGATGATGACAGAAGCGAACCATTGACATGTAATGCCAATATTCCTTACTCCTACAGCTCATCATTGAATGGAGCCACAGATGTACCGTCAATTGTAATAGCCAATGTAGGGGTCGGCAAGATCAGCGGTGCCCGGACGATCCCTGTAGCTCAGGATCAAATCCAGAACCTTGACGAGCAGGTGGTGTTGTATCCTAATCCGGCCAACGCTTACTTCTCAGTGAAGATCCCTGACTTCCAGGGCAATGAGCAAATAAGGATTGTAAACATCATGGGCCAGGAGGTGATGAACTTTAAAGCAAACAATGAGTTGCAGAAGGTTGACATTGGAAGCCTGGCTCCGGGTCAGTACATCATGCAATTGAGAACGCATGGACACACTGTCCTCAGAATGTTTGTGAAAAATTAGCTAACACTTTCTTACTAAATATAAAGCCGTCCCGTCCCGATAGCTATCGGGATCGGGATGGCTTTTTTATTTACCCGTCATTTCAAAAACCTGCCTTTCAATGCATTCTGAGCGGGTTCGTTACGAATATCCCCACATTTCGAACGAAAACAACACCCCTTTACAGGCATTTCGGTAAATAAGCACCAAAGTGAACGTTCCGTTCACTTCTGCGACCCCCATTCATCTTCTGCAACCATCGATCATTTTTTTGACACGAGTGCTCACATGACGTGATCTAGCTTTGAATAAGAAACTAGTAATCAATTGTTTAACCTTTAACTAAGATCGAATTATGAATCTATTCATACCACTTAAATTATTGGAATAGCCAGATCTATTCTCAATTCACTAGGGTCACTCGACCCTGATATTGCTTAAACTTTTAATACAGCACCTGACCTATCACTGTATTCGCACGACGCTAAGGCTTACCTGGCCTTCAAAGTCTGTTGCGTCCAATTTTTTTAAACTATAACAAGTATTATTCTTAAAATTTTTCAACCATGGACAAACCAAAAAACCAAGTATTTTGTCTAAACAGGCCCGGCGAGAACTTACAGCCGATCCTGAAACTAACTTTAATCTTCGCATTTGTATTTTCAGTCACGATCCTATCTGCACAAAATTTCAATATTGTCGGATGGGCCACTCAAGCAGGAGGCACCACGGGAGGCGCCGGTGGTGATGAGGTGACCGTGAGTACAGGTACCGCACTCCAAAATGCCATTAATGACGCATCGGGGCCCAGAACCATATATGTAAATGGTACGATCACCCCGGGCAACTCAAGCGGCCTAAGCAAGATAGATGTCAAGGATGTATCCAATATATCTATCATTGGGGTAGGCTCCAACGGTGAGCTCGACGGCATAGGTATCAAGGTATGGCGTGCGAGCAACATCATCATTAGAAACCTTAAGATTCACCACGTGCTCACAGGTGACAAAGACTGTATCAGCATCGAGGGACCTTCTGATCACGTATGGGTCGATCACAACGAGCTCTACAATGAGTATCAGGGGGTTGGCAAAGATGACTATGATGGCCTTCTCGACGCAAAAGGCGAGTCTGAGTACCTGACGTATTCTTACAACTACCTGCACGACAGCTGGAAAGCTTCTCTTTGTGGTAGCTCAGAGAGTGATGACTATGACAGAAAGGTGACTTATCACCACAACTACTTCAGAAACATCAACTCTCGCCTTCCATTATTCCGAGGGGGACAGGCGCACATCTACAACAACGTATATGAGGACGTAGTAGTAGGATGTATCAATACACGGCTCAACGCATGTGTCAGAATAGAAAATAACTACTTTGACAATGCCAACGATCCCTGGTACTCTGCTGACAGTGATGTAGTAGGAGATATTGACGAGTCAGGAAATGCCATTACCAATGGATCATCATTTGATTCTGACGACACCCCTCCCGGTACATGTAATGCCAACATCCCCTATGGGTATTCTGCGGAAAGCGCCAGTGCGGCACGATCTACAGTATTGGCTTATGTAGGTGTAGGTAAAATTGATGGCGGTAATCCGAATCCTGTGCCTGATCCAGACCCGGAGCCAGACCCAGATCCCGATCCAGATCCTGACCCGGATCCAGTGCCTACTCCTGACGGTGATGAGATACATAACTTCACTACCTCGGGTACTTCAAGTTCTTTCTTCAACATCTCAGGGAACCTTTCCACTTCAAAGGGAACTGTAAACTATGGTGGATTGACACTCACTCAATGCTTGAAAATTGAGTCTAGCACTTCAATTTCCTTCAATTCCGGTGCTGCAGGAGATCTCACCCTGGTATTCAACGAAGGATGGAGTGGCGGCATCAACATTGACGGATCAAGCCAAAGTGTTTCTGGTGGTGTTTTGACCACTTCTCTTTCGGCAGGAAGCCATACCATCACCAAGGACAATGTAGCGAACCTTTACTACATGAGCCTTGAGTATGATGGGGGCACTACCCCACCTCAGCAGTACACCCTTTCTACCAGCACCAATGGTCAGGGAAGTGTGTCTGGTGGAGGAACCTATACCGAAGGCTCTAACGTCACAGTGACCGCCAGTCCCGCATCGGGATGGCAATTTGATGGTTGGAGTGGAGATGCATCAGGATCATCGACTTCTACGACGGTTACCATGGATGGAAATAAGAGCGTAACAGCCAACTTCTCTCAAATTCCTCCAAACCAATATTCACTGAGCACTTCAGTAAATGGACAGGGGTCAGTCACTCCATCGAATGGAACCTTTAACGATGGTACGGTGGTGACCATTACCGCTTCAGCCGCCTCAGGTTGGCAGTTTGACAGCTGGAGTGGGGATGCGAGCGGTTCGTCAACATCTACCACAGTGACCATGACACAGAACAGATCTGTGACAGCCAACTTCTCGCTAGTACCGGGTCCAGACCCTGATCCCGATCCTAATTGTTCGGTTGTACAATACGAAATGGAAAACGGTTCAACCAACAGCGGTAGCGTAGATAGCAACAACGCAGGGTTCTCTGGCAGCGGTTTTATGAACACTGATAACGCCACCGGCAACTGGGCTGAAATATCAGTCAATGTGCCTTCATCAGGCAGCCATGACATGACCATGAGATATGCCAACGGATCTTCTGACCGTCCTGTATCCGTTCAGGTAAATGGAGGCACCGTTATCAGCAGTCTGAGCATGCCTTCTACAGGAGGTTGGACGAGCTGGTCTACTGTGAGCTTCTCGGCAAACCTTAGCTCAGGCAACAATACCATTCGTTTTACTGCATTGTCATCCGGAGGAGCTGCCAATCTCGATAGATTGGATGTTTGCCAGGGAGGAGGAACCACTCAGCCTGAAATCGTCACCATTACCATCGAGGAAAACACCAGTGGTTTCTGTGGTGTGGATGGATCTGTCGATAGCAACAATGGAGGATACACTGGCTCAGGATTTGCCAATACATCAAATAGTAATGGCAACGGCATCAACTGGAGCATCAATGGTGCAGCAGGAGAGTACACTTTCAGATGGCGATTTGCCAATGGTTCATCTACCAACAGGACAGGTGTATTGTACATCAATGGCAGCGCTGTTTCTACCGAAGATTTCGCAGGAACGGGCAGCTGGTCTACATGGACTACAACCTCTGTGACGCTGTCCAATGTAGCGGGAGGAGTGAAGTCCATCAGACTGGAAGCCAACCAAGGTTCAGGTCTTGCCAACATCGATTATCTGGAGGTAACAGGGCCAGATGCGGCTACCGCAGGATGCAGCGGTGCACGACAAGTTTCCAGCGGGCAGGCAGAATTGGAAAGCGATTTAGCCTCAATCCAGTTGTTCCCTAACCCTACCTCAGATTTCATTAGGCTCGAGCTGCCTCAGTTCACAGGAACCGAGTCTGTGCGAATTCTGAATATCATGGGACAGGAAATAATCCGTGCACAGGTGCGCGATCAGTCGCAGCGAATTGATATTCGCCAGCTTACTCCTGGTCAGTACATTATGCAGATCAGGGTGAATGGTCAGACTATCCAAAGAAAGATAGTGAAGTACTAGAATCATTCAATTACTAACCCGGGGCAAGACCGTCAAAAGTCTTGCCCCTTCTTTATCAGACACCTTTTCAGGAATACTCCTTTGATAATATGCTTCGGCATGGGTGTCATTCTTATATCTAATTACAAAACCTATGAAATTCTTTAATACAACAATAAAGTGGGTCATAATGGCCCTGACTGTATTGACCTGCAGTCATCTGGCAATAGGCCAGGGCAGTGTCTACCTATCAGGTAGCACGTGGAATGCGACGGTAAACGGCAATAATGTTTACTCAGGAAGCAGAATGTTTGATGCGGTAAACGCTGCATGTAGCAACATGGGATCGGGAACGATCGACATCTGGAACTCAGGCAACTCAGGAAATGACAATGGAGGCAGCAGTGTATATGCTATTCGGCCATTGGCCAATCAAACCCTCGACTTTCATGGCAACACCGTCAACTGCAATAGCTCGGGAGACTTGATCACGGTAGTATATGCCGACAGACGAAATGGAATAACCGTTCGTAATCTTCATATCACCGGAAATCCACGCTATGCCATTTGGTTTAGAGGGTGTAGTGACATGACATTCACGGATATCACCATGAACCTGAGCAACGACAGTCCGGTCGGGCTAGGAATACGAGTAGATGCCTCTACCGGCGCATCCAATAACCTCACCATCAACGGCAACATCAACATCAACGGATCTGCCGGACACGCCATTGAGACCTATACGGTCGGTGGAGTAAACATCGGAGACGTAACCGTCACCAACACGGGAGGCTGCGGCGTACTCCTCAACGACAGCTGGGACTGCAACGTGGGCGTCGTGACCGGCGACAGAAACAACCAGGGCGGTGGATATGCCACTTTCAGGGTAGCCAATGAAAATGAAAACACCTATTGTGCGGGTGTTTATTCCAGAAATAGCGGACGTGGTTTTTTCAGCGTATCCGGTAGTCGCGATTGTACCGTAGAGTGGGTGGATATAGCCAATACCACCAGTCATGGTATCTTCCTGGAAGATGCCACCAATACCCATGTGCTACACGGTACCGTGAGCAATGGAAACCCAGACACCCAGGAAGTCAGAACCACCAACTGCTCTATCAATCTTGACGGTCAAACCGGTGGCGGCGGATGCGACCCTACCTCACTCACCCCCTATGTACAGGTAAACGGAGGTTCATGGCAACAATCCACCAATGTAACCATCACATCAGGCGATGAGGTCAAATTTGGCCCCCAGCCCAACTCTGGCGGGTCATGGAGCTGGAACGGATGCGGTACGTCCGGTTCCTCTCGTGAGCAGACCATCTATCCTACCAGTTCTTGTACTGCCACGGCCACTTATACCAATTCGTGCGGGGCACAAAGCTCTTTGGCCTACAACATTACGGTGAATGGTACTGGTGGAGGAAACAACAACACAATCACCATCCAGGAAAATGGAAGTGGTTATTGTGATGTTGATGGTTCTGTGGATAGTAACAACAGCGGCTATACC